>NZ_DAMBGD010000009.1:0-150995 GCF_032060985.1 Mobilicoccus sp. | reverse complement strand
GCAAGGGGTTCTTCACCGACACCTCGATCTGCATCGGCTGCAAGGCCTGCGAGGTCGCGTGCAAGGAGTGGAACGACATCCCCATGGACCGTCTGGGGATGACGGGAGACTCCTACGACAACACGATCTCCCTCGGAGCCAGCACGTGGCGACACGTCGCGTTCATCGAGCAGACGGGCGAGAGCATCGAGAAGGCCCGCGAGTCCGGAGCCCGGCTCGTCGACCTCGGGATGCCGTCGATGCGGCAGCAGGAGCGCGACGGCTTCCCCTCGCTCATGCGCGCCACCGCGCAACGCACGGACCACGCCTCCCACGCGGGCCTGCCCCTCGACGGGCCGGGGACGGCGGCCTCCGCCGGGACAGGCTCACCGGCCGTGGTGCCGGGCTTCGAAGGCGCCCAGCGCGCCGCCGAGGAGGCCCTCGCGACGGGCTCGGTGCCGGACTTCCGGTGGCTCATCGCCTCCGACGTCTGCAAGCACTGCACCCACGCCGCCTGCCTCGACGTGTGCCCCACGGGGTCGCTGTTCCGCACGGAGTTCGGCACGGTCGTCGTCCAGGACGACGTCTGCAACGGCTGCGGGTACTGCGTGCCGGCGTGCCCGTTCGGCGTCATCGAGCGGCGGGAGCGCCCCGAGGGGTCGAAGACGGCGGTCAAGAACGAGGGCATCGCGCAGAAGTGCACGCTCTGCTACGACCGCCTCGGCGCGGACCAGAAGCCGGCGTGCGCGCAGGCCTGTCCCACGACCTCAATCCAGTTCGGTGACCTCGAGGAGATGCGCCGGCGCGCCTCGGAGCGCGCCACGGTCCTCCACGGGAACGGGTTCACTGAGGCGCGGGTCTACGGCGGTGATCCCCACGACGGCGTCGGCGGCACCGGGTCGGTGTTCCTGCTGCTCGACGAGCCGGAGGTCTACGGCCTGCCGCCGGACCCCGTCGTCACGACGGCGGACCTGCCCGACATCTTCCGCAAGGCCGGATTCGCCGGGCTGACGATGCTCGCCGGCGCGGCCTTCAGTTTCCTCGGACGGCGATCATGAGCACCCCCTTCGGCCCCGACAGCCCCGGGCCCCGCTTCGACGAACCCTCCGCATCCACCCCGACGGCACCCCGCGACACCGCGCCACCGACGCCCGGGGTCATCGCCCCCGAACTCGGCACCGTCGAGGCCGCCGTCCGGGCGACACCCCGCACGAAGTCCGCGACGGGTCGCGGGTTCGCCGAGCGTGGCGGTCTCGCGGCCGCCGGCACCGGGCCGCGCCTGTCCGGCCTCGTCGGCGGCCTCCGCGAGAGCACCGCGTCCTTGCGCGAGAGGGCGGGTCGGGTCCGGACGGCCGTGGTCGAACGCGTCGGCGGCAGGCACGATGAGGACCCGCTCGCCGCCGGCACCCCCTCCGAGGCCGTCACCCTCGGTGGTGACGACGGTCGCGGGGGTGAACGTCGGGTCGGTCGTGACGGTCAGGGAGGCCGGGACGGGCGCCGCAAGCGCCAGCGTGACGACATCATGGTCCCGCCGATGGAGTTCACGTCCTACTACGGGCACAACATCGTCAAGCCCGCGCCCTGGAAGGCGGAGATCCCCGCCTACCTGTACCTCGGTGGCCTTGCCGCGGGCTCGGCGCTCGTGGCGGCCGGCGGCGAGATGACCGGGCGCCACGAACTGCAGCGCAACAGCCGTCTCATCGCGCTGGCGGCCCTCGGCGGCTCGACGGTCGCGCTCGTCTCCGACCTCGGCAAGCCGTCCCGGTTCCTCAACATGATGCGGACGGTCAAGTTGACGTCGCCGATGTCGGTGGGGTCGTGGATCCTCGCGGGGTTCGGCGCGTTCACCGGCGTCGCCGCGACCTCGGAGGTCATGCGCTACGTCGTCCCGGCCGACGTGCCGGGGCAGTGGTTCTGGCCCATCGGGGACCGGCTCGCGAGCCTCGGCGCCGGTGCGTTCTCGGCGCCGTTGGCCGCGTACACGGCCGTTCTGCTCGCCGACACCGCGACGCCCACATGGCACGCCTCCTACCGGCAGCTGCCGTTCGTCTTCGTGGGGTCGGCCCTCGCCGCGGCCGGTGGGGCCGCGATCGCCGTGACCGATCCGGCCGAGTGCGCCCCCGCGCGGCGCATGGCCGTCGGTGGCGCCCTGCTCGATCTCGGCGCATTCCAGATCATGGAGGGTCGCTTGGGGCTCCTCGGTGAACCGCTGCACGCCGGGCGGCCCGGCACGGTGCTCAAGGCCGCCAAGGCACTCACGGTGATGGGCGCGGTGCTCGCACCGTTCTCGGCGCGCAGCCGCGTCGCCGGCGCCCTCGCGGGCGCCGCCCTCAACGCGGGCTCGGCGTGTACGCGATTCGGGGTGTTCGAGGCCGGCATGGAGTCGGCCAGGGACCCGAAGTACACGGTCGTCCCGCAGCGGGAGCGCCTCGAACGTCGCCTCGCCCAGACGCCCGAGGAGCGCGCCGCCGACTCCGCGCAGACCCGCGTGGCGCACCACACCGGCCTCATCGTCTCGCCGCACTGATCTCTCGCGGCTGCATTCGCCCCTCGTCCCCCTCCCCTTCCCGGAGCCCTCATGTCGAGCACCCCCGGCGCCGCTCAGCCCGCGCGCCAGTCCGTCCACGCGCCGGAGTCCGAGCGAGGGGGCACGCCCAACCGGTGGGTCATCCTCGTCGGCGGCATCCTCGTGCAGCTCGCCATCGGCGCCGTGTACGCGTGGAGCGTCTTCAGCCGGGCGTTCCAGGCGCCGGAGTCGGCGATGCACCTCGGCAAGGTGCAGGCGGCCATCCCGTTCGAGGTCGCCATCGGCATGATCTTCGTCGGCACGTTCATCGGCGGCCGCATCCAGGACCGCCGCGGACCCCGCGTCGTCGCGCTCGTCGGCGTCGTCCTCTACTCCCTCGGCATTCTTCTCAGCTCGTTCGCGCGCGACGCCGACCAGCTGTGGATCCTCATCCTCGGATACGGCGTACTCTCCGGCTTCGGGCTCGGCCTCGCGTACATCGTGCCGATCGCCATGTTGCAGAAGTGGTTCCCCGACAAGGCAGGCCTCATCACCGGACTCGCGGTCGGCGGTTTCGGGTTCGGCGCCGTCATCACGGCGCCGGTGGCCCAGGGGCTGCTGCGCGCGAACCCCGCCGAGCCGGCGGCGGCGTTCCTGCCCCTCGGCCTCGCCTATCTCGTCCTCGGCGTGCTCGGCGCGCTGACGTTCCGCAACCCGCCCTCCGGCTACACCGTCGCCGGCGCCCCCGCGACGAAGGCCGCGGCGACCGGCGACGACCCCGCGGGCCGCGACTTCACCCAGGCCGAGGCGTTGCGCACCCCGCAGTGGTACCTGCTCACCGCGATCCTCGCGCTGTCGGTCACCGCCGGGATCTCGCTCATCTCGGTCGCGAGCGCGACCGCGATCGAGGTCGCCGGGTTCACCGCGGCCGGCGCCGCCGCCCTCGTCGGCGTCCTCGGCCTCTTCAACGGCGCCGGCCGCATCCTCTGGGCCGCGGCCAGCGACCGCATGGGCAAGATGCCCGCGTTCGTCGGCATCCTCGCGATCCAGGGACTGTGCCTCATCCTCATCCCGCACGCCGGTGCCGCATGGATGTTCGTCGTGCTCGCCGCGCTCATCTACACCTGCTACGGCGGCGGGTTCGGCACGATGCCGTCGACGGCCGGGCAGTTCTTCGGCGTCAAGAACGCCGGCGGCATCTACGGCCTCATGCTCATCGCGTGGAGCATCGGCGGCGTCGCGGGTCCGCTCGTCACCACCGCCCTCATCGGCGATGACAAGAACTACACCCTCGCGTTCACCGTCATCGGGGCGATCTCCCTCGTCGGCGCCGCCATCCCCTTCATCACGAGGAAGCCTGCTCGCCCCACCGCCTGAGGCCCGCCCGCCCCCCGTGCGGAGACGTCGCAGCCGAGGATGCCGTGAGCTGGTCGCCCCGGCAGCCGCCGGGCCGCATCCTCACCTGCGATCCTTCGGGCGGCACCCGTGATCGACCGGGCTCCTGAGTCGGGGCCTCGGTCAGCGGACGATGACTGTCGCGCCCTCCCGTGCGGCGACGGTCTCGCCGATGACGGGAGCGCCGGGGATCTCGCCGACGACGAGGAGCCCGCCGGAGGTCTGGGCATCGGCGAGGAGCACGAGATCGTCCTCCCCGAGCGCGGAGTCCTCGACGCGCAGATGCGGACGCACCCAGTCGAGGTTGCGGCGGCTGCCGCCGGGGATGAACCCGTCGCGCAGGGCCTCCCGGGCCGCGGGGAGCACCGGTACCGCCGCGTGATCGAGCACCGCGGTGACCCCGGAGGCGCGCATCATCTTGTGCAGGTGGCCGAGGACTCCGAAACCGGTGACGTCGGTCGCGGCACGCGCCCCGGCGGTGAGTGCCGCCTGGGAGGCCGCGGCGTTGAGGGCGGTCATCGTCTCGACGGCCTCCTCGAACCGCTCCCCGGTGGCCTTGTGCCGGTTGTTGAGCAGTCCGACGCCGATGGGTTTGGTGAGGCTGATGGGTTGCCCGGCCTCGGCGGCGTCGTTGCGCAGCAACCGATCCGGGTCGGCCACACCCGTGACGGCCATGCCGGAGATGGGTTCGGGGGCGGTGATGGAGTGCCCACCGGCGACGGGGCATCCGGCCTGCCGACCGACGTCGAGCCCACCGCGGAGGACCTCGGTGAGCACGTCGTTCGGCAAGAGGTCGACCGGCCAGCCCACCAGGTTGATCGCGAGCACGGGGCGTCCGCCCATCGCGTAGACGTCCGAGAGCGCGTTGGCGGCGGCGATGCGTCCCCAGTCGTAGGCCGAGTCGATCATCGGGGTGAAGAAGTCGGCTGTCGAGATGACCGCCGTCCCCCGCCCGTCGGCGCCCGCGTGGACGCGGACGGCGCAGGCGTCGTCACCGGCGTCCAGCCCCACGAGCAGGTCGGGTGAGGTCTGCCCCACGAGTCCGGCGACGACGCTCTCGAGCTGTCCGGCGGGCAACTTGCACGCGCAGCCTCCACCGGCGGCGAACTGCGTGAGTCTGAGCGTGGTCTCGGACATGAGCACCGACCTTCCCCGTCGGTGGCGGGCGTCACCGGACGTACGTGCGAGAACCCTAGCCCGTCACCCCGCCGCACGATCCCCCACCCCAGACCCGGATGGGCTTGGCTCGGCGTGGCTGCGGGGGCGACTGCTGCGCCCCTACAGTGGGAGGTGGAGGTGTCTGGGTTCCTGGTGGGCCCCCCGGTCTTCAACACCGGTGAGGTCGAGCATCTCGGTCTGGCGGGTTCGATTCCCGTCCACCTCCGCCACGCGGACGAGGGGCCGCCGACGACGTGTCGGTGGCCCCTCGTTCCTGTGCCGGGCCGCCGGTGCCGACGCTCGTCGTTCCCGTCAGCGGCGAAGCCCGGAGCAGCACCGGTGGCCTCAGTGGCCGCTCTCGTCCTCACGCAGACGGGCGACCTGGCGCTCGTCGACGATGATCGGGCGCATCCGGGCCCAGAGGACGAACACCGCACCCACGGCGAGAAGGGCGCCGCCGGCGAGAAGGTTGGCGTTGACCCCGCCCGTCTTGTCGAAGGCGGGATCGGCGAACAGGCCCATGGCGCCGATGATGACGCCGTAGACGAGGAGCAGCAGCCCGATGATCGTGCGGATGTCGAAGACTCCTGCGGTGTGCCGCACCGGAGTCCCGTCGTTGGTGGTCGACATGAGTGATCTCCTTGTCAGGACAGCAGGTCAGAACAGCAGGTTGAGGGCGGTGACGAGGACGAGGGCGATGCCGGCGAGCGGCAGGGTGCGCCGGTACCAGGGGCGGCTCGCCTCGTCGGGGTCGACGAGGTCCTCCTTGGGCGTGACGGAGTACACCAGGCCACGGAGCTCGGACTCGGGTTTGGCCTGCGTCCCCAGCGAGACGAGGACGCTCACGATGACGTCGGCGAGGAAGCCGACGGAGGCGGCGACGAACGCGAGGCCCTGTCCGGGCAGTTCGAAGAGGCCGAGCAGGTCGGGATTGCCGCACACCCACACGGTGATGGCCGACAGGGTGCCGACGACGAGGCCGACCCAGCCCGCGGTGGGCGTCATGCGCTTCCAGAACATGCCGACGATGAACGTCGCGAAGAGCGGGGCGTTGAAGAAGCCGAACAGCGTCTGGAGGTAATCCATGATGTTGTCGAACTGCTCGGCGATGAGGGCGGTGAAGATCGCGATGATGGTGGCGGCGACCGTGGCGACCCGACCGATGCGCACGTAGGACTCGTCGCTGCGCCCCTTGAGCAGGTAGTGCTCGCAGATGTCGACGGTGAAGACGGTGTTGAACGCCGAGACGTTGGCGGCCATGCCGGCCATGAACGCGGCGACGAGGCCGGTGATGGCAAGGCCGAGGAGACCGTTGGGCAGCAGGTCGCGCATGAGGTACAGCAGCGAGTCGTTGTACGTGACGCCGTGACCGGAGGCACCGCCCGGGACGACCTCGCCGGCCTTGGTGCGGGCGATCTCCGAGACGAGGACCGCGGCGAGCATGCCGGGGACGATCGTGAGGAACGGGACGAACATCTTGGGGAACGCGCCGATGATCGGGGTCTGGCGGGCGGCCGAGATGGACTCGGAGGCCATCGCGCGCTGGACCTCGACGAAGTTCGTCGTCCAGTAGCCGAAGGAGAGGACGAACCCGAGGCCGAACACGATGCCGATGACCGACAGGACGGGGTTGTCGAAACCGGAGAGAGCCTGGCCGGGCCAGGAGTGGAGCTGCTGGTCAGCCGACGGTCCCACGCCGGAGGCGGCCGCGACGGTGATGCGGTCGACCATGCCCTGCCACCCGCCGACGCGGTGGAGGCCGAGAAGGACGAGGGGCAGCAGCGACGCGACGATGACGAAGAACTGGAGGACTTCGTTGTAGATCGCCGCGGACAGTCCGCCGAACACGATGTAGGACAGGACGATCACGGCCGCGACGATGAGCGCGACCCACAGGGGCCACCCGAGCAGCGCGTGGATGATGCTGCCGAGCAGGTAGAGGTTGATGCCCGCGATGAGCAGCTGCGCGAGGGCGAACGAGACGGCGTTGACGAGGTGGGCTCCGGGGCCGAAGCGGCGGAGCATGAACTCGGGCACCGAGCGCACCTTGGAGCCGTAGTAGAACGGCATCATCACGACGCCGAGGAACACCATCGCGGGGATCGCGCCGATCCAGAAGTAGTGGACCGTGGGCAGGCCGATCTTGGCACCGGTGGCGGACATCCCCATGATCTCGACGGCACCGAGGTTGGCCGAGACGAAGGCGAGGCCGGTGACCCAGCCGGGCAGGGAGCGCCCGGACAGGAAGAAGTCCAGCGACCCGGAGACCTGCCGTCTGGCGAGGACACCGATGCCGAGGACGAACGCGAAGTAGATCGCGAGGATGGCGTAGTCGACGAGACCGGCCTGGATCAGTGTCCCGCTGGCCATGTCCCCTCCTTGAGGTTCGGGCGGTCGGGGCCGCGTGGGACGCGGCCGGACCACCCCGAAGAACCGTGCCCTCGAGGCCGGGAGTGGCGTGTTTGCGTCACCATTGCCGCGCTGCCGACGATGATCCTCCCGACCCAGGCGCCTGTCAAGGACGACATCCGCGCTGCTCACATCGCGCCTACTGACGGGATGGGGAAGGCCGATGCGGCAAGACGCGTCGTGGTGACGTTGCCATTCATGCCTCGGGAATGCGTACCCTGGAGACCTTCCCGCAGCGAGGCGGGCCCGGAGGAGGAGGGTGAGGTCGATGATCACGTCGAGCGCGAGGGGGTCGAGCGCGTCGGAGTCCGGCGCGACGGGATCCGGCACCGTGTGGTCCGACGACGAAGGCGCGCGACGCGCCCGGGCCGTGTTCGACGAGGCCTTCGATGCCCGACCACAGGAGGTGTGGGCCGCCCCCGGCCGGGTCAACCTCATCGGCGAACACACCGACTACAACGGGGGCCTCGCGTTGCCGATCGCCCTGCCGCACCGCACGTTCGCGGCGGTGAGCCCTCGGGACGATCGAGCGGTGCGCGTCGTCTCGCGTCTCGACCACGACCACCGCTGGGAGGGCGTGCTCGACGACATCCGCCCTGGTGGCGTCGAGGGGTGGGTGGCCTACAGCGCCGGCCCGGCATGGGCGCTCGCCACCGACGGTCTCGAGGTGCCCGGCTTCGACCTCGCCCTCGCCTCCGCCGTGCCGACGGGGGCAGGGGTCTCCTCCTCGGCCGCCGTCGAGTGCGCGGTCGCGCTCGCCCTCGCCTCCCTTGCGGGACATCCCATCGGAGTGGAGGACGACGCCGGTCGGGCGCGGCTCGCCGCGGCGTGCGTCCAGGCCGAGAACGACGTCGCGGGCGCTCCGACCGGCGGCATGGACCAGGCCACCTCACTCCGCGCCCGGCCCGGCCACGCGCTCCTGCTCGACTGCCACGACGACTCCGTGACCCACGTCCCGGTCGACCTCGAGGCGGCGGGCCTCGTCCTCCTCGTCCTCGACACCCGCGTGCACCACAGCCTCGCCGACGGGCAGTACGGACGGCGCCGGGCGACGTGCGAGGCCGCGGCGCAGGCGCTCGGGGTCGGCACGCTCGGCGACCTCGTGCGCGAGGAGGACGCCGACCACCCCGGCGCCGACGTCGGGACCGTGCTCGACCGCCTCGACGACGAGGAACAGCGACGCCGGACGCGGCACGTCCTCACCGAGATCCGCCGGGTCCGCGAGCTCGTCGCGGCGGCCGACGCGAAGGACTGGACCGCGGTGGGCGTTGCGATGAACGCGTCGCACGACTCGTTGCGCGACGACTACGAGGTGAGTTGCGCCGAGCTCGACTCCGCGGTCGAGGCCGCACGCTCAGCGGGTTCCCTCGGCGCGCGGATGACCGGCGGCGGCTTCGGTGGCAGTGCGATCGCCCTCGTTCCGCAGGGACGAGAAGCACGCGTGGCCGAGGCGGTGACGAGCGCCGCGAGGAGCCGGGGTTTCCCACTCCCCGCCGTCCACCTCGCCGTCCCGGCGGGTGCCGGGGAGCGTGTCGCGTGAGCACCACCGGCCGCGACGGATCTGCAGCCGTTCCCACGCCGGCGCCGCGGCGATCCACGTCCCCCTCCCCCACGGGGGCGCAGTACCCCCTCACCGCGGGCGAGGCTGTCGCCGTCGTCACCGAGGTCGGAGCCGCGCTGCGCTCGTTCAGGATCGGTGAGCGCGACGTCGTCGTCCCGTTCGGGGAGGACGAGCGGCCTCCTGCCGTCCACGGCGCTGTCCTCGTTCCCTGGCCCAACCGCGTCGGCGACGGCCGGTACGAGTGGGACGGCCGCACCCGTCAACTCGACCTGTCCGAACCCGACCGCCACAATGCGATCCACGGCCTCGTGCGACACACCCGTTGGCAGCTCCTCCGGCACGAGGTCGACGAGGTCGAGTTGGGCCTCGACCTCGTCCCGCGGGACGGATATCCCCATCCGCTGCGGCACCGCGTGCGGTACGCCCTCGGGGCCGACCGCCTCACGGTGTCCCTCGTGACGGAGAACCTCGGCGACAACGACGCGCCGTACGGAGCGGGGTTCCATCCGTGGCTCTCCCCCGGACGGCACCCGCTCGACGCGTGCGAGGCACGGGTGGACGCCGCCGGGTGGGTGCGCGCCGACGATCGTCTCCTCCCGGTCGAGACGACCGCCGAGATTCCCGCCGGGGTCGACCTCCGGACCCCGCGGAGACTGCGCGGCCTCGAGCTCGACGACGCCTACGTCATCGCCGGCGGCGACCGTCCGGGCATCCATCTCACCGACCCCGACGGCGTGACCGCCTCGGTGCGCGCGCTCGAGGGGTTCACGCGCTGGCAGGTGTTCACCGGTGACGGCATCCCGGCCGCGTACGAGCGCAGCGGCCTGGCCGCCGAACCGATGACGTGCGGCGCCGACGCGTTCCGCACCGGTGACGAGCTCGTCGTCCTGGCCCCCGGGGACGCGCACACCTGCCGCTTCGAGCTCACCCTCCTCCCCCCGCCGGAGCGCGGATGAGCGCCGGGCGCGGTGGCGTGGGCTGGGAATCCCGCGCGACCGCCCGTGACGTCGCCGCCCTCGCCGGGGTCTCACCGCAGACGGTGTCGCGCGTCGCCGCCGACGCCCCCAACGTGCGCCCCGAGACGCGCGCGCGGGTGCGCGCCGCGATGGCGAAGCTCGGGTACACCCCGAACACCGCCGCCCGCATGCTCCGCTCGGGACGGTCGAACGTCATCGGTGTCGTCGTCCACCACCTCGCCCGCACCGGGGAGGCGCACATCGTCGACGCCGTCGTCACCACCGCCCACGAACACGGGTACGCGACGACCCTCGTCGACGCGCCCGACGGCAGCCTCGAACACCTCGACGCCGCGTTGCAGCGGCTCGCGAGCACGGCGGGGGTGGTCGTGCTCGGCCTCGAGACCGCCGACGTCGACCGGCTCCAGATCCCGGGGCGCCTGCCCGTGGTCGTCGCCGACTCACGCTCCCTCACCCATCCCGCCGTCGGGTGCGATCAGCGGGGCGGAGTGCAGGCGGCCGTCGAACACCTCCTCGACCTCGGCCACGGCACCGTCCACCTCGTCGGAGGGCCGGCCCATTCGCTCCAGGCGCGAGAGCGCGAGCAGGCGTGGCGGGCCACCCTCGCGCGGCGCGGACGCCCTACGCCCGACGTGCGGCACGGCGACTGGACCCCCGGCTCCGGGTACGCGATCGGGCAGCTCCTCGCCGCCGACCCCGAGGTCACGGCCGTCCTCGCCGCGAACGACGAGATGGCGGCCGGAGTGATGCACGCCTTGCACGAGGCAGGACGGCAGATCCCGCGAGACGTCTCGGTCGTCGGATTCGACGACGTCCTCGCCGACCACCTCTGGCCGCCACTGACGACCGTTCATCAGGACTTCGCCGCCATCGGCTCCGGGCTGGTCCGCGTCCTGCTGCATCGGCTGGCGCCGTCGGGCGACTCTGCCGACGCCGACGACATGGCGGGCGGCGACGCCACGCACGCCGAGCACCACGGCGGGGCGCCGCGCGCCGCGACGGACGCACTGACCCGCCTCGTCCCGGCCCGCCTCGTCGTCCGCGCGAGCACCGGACCCGCACCGTCCTCACCTGCGTAGCGACCCCCGATCAGGGACGGCGGTCGTGCACGGTGAGCCGTCACGTCGGCGCGTGCGGCGCGTCCGGCGCGTGCCGGCCACCGACGCCGCCCACGTCGCCGCAGGTGCACTGCTCCGGGACGGGGCGGGCGCCGGAGTCGGGACGACACGTCGGTGGTGAGAAGGCGTCCTCGACCTCGTCGGAGGAGGAGAAGGACGGATCCGCGACCGGCGGGGTGGCGGGCACGGCGCTCGGGGGTGGCGGACGGCGCGGCCGGTCCGTCCTCCCGGGTCGATGGAACGCCACTGTCTTCGCTCATGGACTCCCACCTTCGCGGGGAGCGCGCGGGGACACCGGCTCGATCACCCCGTCCCGGCCCCGGCCGGAGGACGTACCGGATGCCACCGGACGAGGTGCGTTCGCTCCTCAGGCGACGGCGTAGTCGGGTCCGAGCTCGGCGGCCATGAGCGCGCGGAGTCGGGCGGCCTCCTCCGCGTCGCGCCCTCCGAACTCCCGCCACTGGCGCAGTCGTTCGTTGACCTCGGAGCTGAAGCACCCGACGGTGCCGGTCTCGGTGACGACGTCGCCCCGCACCGGCAGGTCACCGGGGGCGTCGGGGTCGAGGGCGACCGCCGCGGGTTCGCGGTCGGGCGCGGGCGGGACGGTCTCGAGGCTGGACCGCCCCAGATGCGCGAGCTGCACGGTGACCGCCAGGCCACCGACCTCGTCCTTGACCCGTCGCCCGAGCCACCGTCCGAGCGCCTCGTAATCGGCGATGACGGCGCGCGGGTGCCACCCACGGACGGGGTCGAAGTCGCGGTTCCACCGGTCCGCCCAGTCGCGCAGATGGTCGCTGAGTTCCGGTGAGAGGTCGAGCTCCTCGGGCTCCACCTCGTGCCCGTCGAACCACAGCGGAGCGGTGCGTCCGGACTCCGTCGTGAGCAGCACCCCAGCGACCTCGGCCGGGTCGACCGGGCTCGTGTCGATGTCGTCGGCGTCCTCGAGGTCACGGGCGACATCGACGTCTCGGGTCACGTCGTCGCCTCGGACGACACCGTCGTCGTGGTGGCCCCGGCCACCGGCCTCGCCGCGGCGTGCCTCCGCGGGGGCCGTGCGCTCGGCGTGGTACTCGACCTCGATGACCGGCCCGTCGTCCCCCTCGGCCGCGCCGTCGATGAGGGGCTGGTCGCCGAGCTCGTCGGACCACACGGCGAGCAGGTCCTCCTCGCCAGACCCCCCTTGCGCAGGGCCTGGCGACGACGACGCTTGCAGCGCGACCTGCGCGGACTCGGCGTCGAGTCCCGGCGCCACGAGGTCGTCCTCGTCATCGAACGCGACCTCGGCACCGGCGTCGTCACCGGCGTCCTCGAGCCCTGCGTCGAGGAGTCGGCCACCGTCCCGGCCGTCGTCGTCCCGGTCGTTCGCGTTTCCCCCGGCCTCGTCCCGCTCACCCAGCCCGACGCGGTGCGCTCCCCCGAGATCCGCCTCAGCCGGCGCGTGCCCCGAGGTCTGCACTCCCGGCGCGTCCCGGAACCGCGGGTCGTGGAATCGGCTATCCTCGAAGAGGAAGTCGGGCCCGTGGTCGTCATCCCGGTCGTGACTTCTCTCGACGCCCGCCGCACCGGCGTCCAGCGGCGCGGAGCGGTCGGGAGAGGACGTCGAGAACAGCGAAGACGGCGAGGGCGGCGGAGACGGCGAGGGCGTCCGGATCGGCCCGGTCCCGGCCGGGTCCGTCCCGAGGACGGCGCGGCCCCGCTCGTCGCTCACGACGTACTCACGGCACACCGTGAGCCACCCCTCGGCGACGTCCTCGAAGGGCTCGGCGCGACGACCCATCCGGTCGACGAGCCGGTCCGCGGCCTGTCGGGCGCCGTCGACGAGGGAGTCGGGATAGCCCATCTCGTCACGGTGCTGCTCGAACTCGTCCTCGTCGTCGATGAGCAACTCGCCGGTGAAGCGCCGGATGACGTCGAGGTCGAGGTCGACGGCGGAGACGCTGAGGACGCCGTCGGGGCGGTGCCACCACGTGCTCTGCGTCGTCACGTCGACGTAGATGCGGGAGGAGAAGGTCCCTGCGGAGTCGTTGAACGTCGCGACCCACCAGCCGTCGTGCGGGTAGAGGGTCACCCAGTGGGCGTCGGAGACGAACTCGAGACCCGGCCGCGCGATGTGCCCCCCGGGGGCGCCACCGACCCACACCCCGTGCTCGTCGACGCCGACGACGACGAGGTCGTACTCCCAATGAGGCGTGCCGTCGTACTTGGTGAACACGGCGTGCACGCGGGCGCCGAACGGGAGTTCCGCGGGTGACAGGCCTCCTGCGGTCATGTCTCCTCCTCTCCTTCGCCCCATCATGACCGGCCACGACGGCCCGTCGGGGGTGAGACGCGCAGGTCGAGCCGATACTCTCGCCGCATCCGCCTCGCGGGCGGCGGGCAGAGCACGCAGGAGGACCGATGACGCAGGACGATCCACGGCGTCGCATCCCCCGCACCGACGCCCTGATGGCCGCGCTCGCCGACCTCGTCCCCCGCCACGGCGTCGAGGCGGTCAAGGCGGCCGTCACCAACGCGCAGGCCCGAGCGCGAACGGCCGAGATCGCACCGGAGGACGTCGAGACCGCCACGCGCACCACCCTCGCAGGCCGACGCCCCACGTCGTTGCGCCCCCTGCTCAACGCGACGGGGGTCGTGCTCCACACGAACATCGGCCGTGCCGCCCTGTCGTCGGCGGCCAGGGAGGCGCTCATCACCGCGTCCGGCCACGTCGACGTCGAGTTCGACCTCGAGAGTGGAGCCAGAGCGCGCCGCGGGCGGGGGACGCTCTCCGCCCTCCGGGAGGCCGTGCCGTCCGCCGAGGACGCCCTCGCGGTGAACAACGGCGCCGCGGCGCTCGTGCTCGCGACGACGGCGCTCGGAGTGGCGCGCGGGCGCCCCGAGGTCGTGATGAGCCGCGGGGAGATCGTCGAGATCGGCGACAACTTCCGGCTCCACGAACTCCTCGAGTCGACCGGAGTGACCATCGTCGAGGTCGGGACCACGAATCGCACGTGGGCCCGGGATTATTCGAGTGCGATCACCACCCGGACCGGCCTCGTCCTCAAGGTCCACCCGAGCAACTTCGTCGTCCGGGGGTTCACGCACGGCGTCGACGTCGGAGAGCTCGCCTCGCTGCTGGGGGGCCTCCGGGAGCGCGGCCTCGACGTCCCCCTGCTCGCCGACATCGGCAGCGGCCTCCTGCGCCACGAACCCCTCCTGCCCGACGAGCCGGACGCCACGAGCGTCCTCGCCGCCGGCGCGGACCTCGTCACGGCGAGCGGTGACAAGCTCCTCGGCGGACCGCAGGCAGGCCTCGTCCTCGGGCGGACCGATCTCGTCGAGACGATGCGCCGATCGCCCCTCGCCCGCGCGCTTCGGGTCGACAAGCTCACCTTCGCCGCCCTCGAGGCGACCCTGCGCGGCGGCCCCACACCGACGGCCCGCGCCCTGCGCGCGGACCTCGCCGAGTTGCGGCACCGCACCGAGACCTTCGCCGAGGCGCTGCGGGACGACGGCATCGAGACCGCGGTGGTCCCGCACGACGCCGCGGTCGGCGGTGGCGGCGCCCCGGGCGTCGTGCTCCCGAGTGTGGCGATCGCCCTCCCGGACCACTGGGGAGCCGCCCTGCGCGCCCACGGGGTCGTCACCCACGTCACCGGAGGGGCGTGCCTGGTCGACCTGCGCGCCGTCGACCCCGGCGACGAACAGCGCCTCCTCGACGCTCTCCGCCGCGTCGCCCACGACGACGTCCTGCCGTAGTGACCGACGCCTTCGGGCCCCGGCACCTCCGTTCGAGGCCTACGGTGCTCATCAACCCTCCGCCCGCCGAGACCGTGAGCAGGGCATACCGCGACGATCCCCCCGGAGGCCCCCGATGACGACCGCACCGTTGACGTCGATGTCGGTGGTCGCGACGGCCGGTCATGTCGATCACGGCAAGTCGACCCTCGTCCGCGCGCTCACCGGGATGGAGCCCGACCGCTGGGAGGAGGAGAAGCGCCGGGCCCTCACCATCGACCTCGGCTACGCCTGGACGACCCTGCCGAGCGGGTGCACGGTCGCGTTCGTCGACGTGCCCGGCCACCGTCGGTTCATCGGCAACATGCTCGCGGGGCTGGGACCGGTGCCCGCGGTGATGTTCGTCGTCGCCGCCGACGAGTCGTGGAAACCGCAGAGTGCCGAGCATCTCGCCGCCGCCGCCGCACTGGGGGTCGAGCGCGTCCTCCTCGCGATCACCCGTGCCGACCTCGCCGACCCCGGCCCGGCGACGCAGCGCGCCACCGCCGAACTCGCCGACGCCGGGATCACCCCCATGAGGTCGGTGGCGGTGTCCGCGCGCACGGGGACCGGGATGGACGCACTGCGCGGCGCGCTGGACGACCTCGTGGCCGGGCTCCCCCGCCCCGATCCCGAGGCCCGGGTGCGTCTGTGGATCGACCGGTCCTTCACGATCACCGGGGCGGGGACCGTCGTCACCGGGACGCTGCCCGCGGGCACGATCCACGTCGGCGACACCCTGGAGCTCTCCGGACGGAGGGTCGGCGTGCGCAGCCTCCAATCGTTGGAGCAGCCCCGCGAATCCGTCTCGGGAACAGCGCGGGTCGCCGTCAACCTGCGCGGGGTCGGTACCGAGGAGCTCCATCGTGGCCAGGCCCTGCTCACCCCGGGAGCGTGGCCCACGACGTCGGTCCTCGACGCCCGGTTGACACTCCCCTCCGGTAGCCGCACCGTCGCCGAGCTCCCCGAGCGCCTCATGCTCCACATCGGCACCGCCGCGCTCGAGGCGCGGGTGCGACCGCTCGGGAGCGACGGCGCGCGGCTCACCGTCGAGGAGCCCCTTCCACTCGCGAGCGGCGACCGGGCGATCCTGCGCGATCCCGGCACCGGCCGGGTCGCGGGGGCCCTGGTCCTCGACGTCGACCCTCCCGAGCTGCGACGTCGAGGCGCGGGGGCCCGACGGGCCGAGGAGTTGGCCGCGCGCACGGCAGGGGTGGACCTCGCGACGGAGGTCGTGGCCCGCGGACATCTCGGTGCCGCCGAGGCCCGGCGCCTCGGGGTCGGCGACGACGAGCTCGACCATCCGCCCCACGGGATCGTCCGGCACTCCGACCTGCTCGTCGACAGCCGGGTGTGGGCACGGTGGCAGCAGGCCCTCCGCGACGTCACCGCCGACCACGCTCGCACGCACCCCCTCGAGCCATGGATGCCGGCCGAGGCGGCCCGCACCGCCGCCGGCATCCCCCGACTCGACCTCGTCGCCCCCCTCGCCCGCTCCGCGGGTCTCCTCCACGAGGGCGGCCGGGTCCACGAACCGGGGCTCACCGCCAGCCTGGGCGCGGCGGAGGCGGGCCTCGCAGCGATCGAGGCGCGACTCGAAGAGCGCCCCTTCGCCACGCCCGAGCAACCCGATCTCGACGCTGCCCGGCTGGGTCCGCGGGAGATCGGTGCGGCTGTCCGCGCCGGGCGCCTCCTGCGCCTGCGGGACGGGATCCTCCTTCAGCCCATCGCCCCCGCCAAGGCCATGCGCATCCTTGCTGGGCTCCCCCAACCGTTCACGACGAGCGAGGCCCGCGCGGCCCTCGGGACCACGCGCCGCGTCGCGATCCCCCTCCTCGAACACCTCGACGAGAAGGGCTGGACCAGGCGCCTCGACGCCGGTCACCGCGAGGTGGTGCGCTGAGGAGCCTCGATCGGATCCGTGGCTCACCGGTCCGATCAGGGGTCGGAGAGGGCCGTCTGGTGGTAGTCCGGCGTTCCGGGCACCCCACCGAACCTCGTGATCGTCGTCCTCGGAACCGCGCACCCGAGGTGGATCAGGTCGTCGCGGCGTTCGAGCGTGTCGATGACCATGAGAACGGCCCCGTCTCTCCCGCAGGTGGCCACGATCCTGTCGACGTGTCCCCGACCCCGTGAGCGCGGCGTCCGCATTCGCGGCGTGGACGCGGGCCGTCGGCCCAGTCGAGGCGCGGGGTGGTCACCGAGCGGCGTGAAGGCGGATCTCCTGCGCTTTGACGACGGCCTGGACGGCCGACCCCGGGGCGAGGACGAGGTCGGCGACGGCGGCGGGACTGAGGTCGGCGGCGATGGTCGTCTCCCGGTCGAGGGCGACCCGGACCCTGACGACACCGCCGCGATCGGCGAGGTCGCGGACGACGCCCGGCCACACGTTGCGCGGACTCCCGGACGGGACGCTCGCGTACAGCGCGACCGCCGCGGGCGACCATACGGCGACCGCCGCGGCCCCGACCGTGAGGGGCTCCTCGCTCACCCCTCGCACGAGGAGTCCCGCCGGGGTCCGGAGGATGCCGTCCTCCCGGACGGTGCCCCGCGCGTGGTCGACGCCGGCGAGGGCCGCCGCGAAGGCGCTCACCGGAGCGCGGAGGACCTCGACCGTCGCGCCGGATTCCACGATCCGGCCGTTCTCGACGACGGCGACCTCGTCGGCGAGGGCGACGACGTCGAGGAGATCGTGGGTGACGAGGACGGCCGGGACGTCGGAGGCCGCGAGCGCGTCGGCGACGATGCGCCGCATCGCGGGTGCGACATCGACGTCGAGCGCGGCGAAGGGCTCGTCGAGCAGGACGGCACGCGGTGCACCGGCGAGGGCGCGGGCGAGGGCCACCCTCGCCGCCTGCCCTCCGGAGAGCTGCGCCGGCCGCCGACGCAGCAACTCCGCGACATCGACCCGCTCGGCCCACCCTCGTGCGTGCGTCCGCGCCTCACGGCCGGGGACCCCCTGGCTGCGGGGTCCGAACGCGATGTTGGCGAGGACGTCGAGGTGGGGGAAGAGCAACGGGTCCTGCCCGAGGAGGGCGACACGGCGGCGGTGGGTGGGCACGTCGATGCCCCGAGCGGTGTCGCAGAGGACGTCGTCGCCGAGGTCCAGCCGCCCCCGGGTCGGCCGCAGCAGACCGGTGAGGAGGTCGAGGGTCGTGCTCTTGCCCGCACCGTTCGGGCCGACGAGGGCGAGGATGCGCCCCGGTTCGACGTGCAGCCGGGTCGCATGATCGCGGGGGGCGTACTCCCCCTCCCAGGTCAGTGCGCCGGTCATGCGGCCGCCGCCCTCCCTCGCCGGTCTCCGAGACCCCCGCTGTCGTAGGTGATCCCGACGATGACGACGGCGACGAGGACGAGCACGAGCGACAGCGCGATCGCCGCGTCCGGGTCGACCTCCCGCTGGAGGTAGATCTCGAGCGGCAGTGTGCGCGTGACGCCCTGGAGCGATCCCGCGAAGGTGAGGGTGGCCCCGAACTCACCGAGGCACCGGGCGAACGCGAGCGTGGCGCCGGACCGCAGGCCGGGCCACACGAGCGGAAGCGTCACGTGCGTGAGGGTGCGTGTCGGGGAGGCGCCGAGCGTTGCCGAGACCCGTTCGTAACGGGATCCGCCGGTGCGCAGAGCCCCCTCCAGCCCGACGACGAGGAACGGCATCGCGACGAACGTCTGTGCGAGGATCACGGCGACGGTCGTGAACGCGATGTCGATGCCGACGGCGTGCAGGCTCCGCCCCACGAGACCCGCCCGGCCGAACGTCGCGAGCAGCGCCAGACCCCCGACCACGGGAGGAAGCACGAGTGGCAGCAGGACGAGGCCGCGCACCCAGCGGACCCACCCGGCCGTCGGTGCGCGGGCGAGGATGACGGCCAACGGCGTGCCGAGCACGAGGCACAGAGCCGTGCTCACGGCGGCCGTGCGCAGGCTCAGTCCCAGGGCAGCCAGGGACGATTCGCTCGTCACCAGCGCCGGGAACGCGGCCCAGTCGACCCGGCCGACGAGCCCGAGGAGCGGGACGACGACGACGAGCAGCGAGACGGCCGCCGCCGGCCACACCCACCGGGGGACTCCGGTCACGTGTTCGGCGCCCCGAACCCCGCGGCGCGCAGCACTTGCTGCCCCGACTCCGCGCGCACGGCCTCGACGAACGCCTCGGCCGTCGCGGCGCGGGCGGGGTCCTCCCGGCCGTGGGTCGTGACGGCGATCGGGTAGGTGTTGACGATGCGCTGCGCCTCGGGGGTCGTCACGACGGAGACCGCCTCGCCCGCGCTGGTCGCGTCGGTGACGTAGACGAGCCCGGCGTCGGCCTGCCCCGAGGCGACCTTGCCGAGGACGTCGGTGACCGAGGCCTCCTCGCTGACCGGCTTCACCGTGAGCGACGTCGCGGCGAAGAGCTCCTTCGTCGCCGCCCCGCACGGCACCTGCGGTGCGCAGACGACCGTCGTCACACCGGGTCTGGCGAGGTCGGCCAGCGAATCGACGTGGCCCGGGTCGTCCTTGGGCGTGACGACCGTGAGGGTGTTCGTCGCGAACGGCCGCGGCGTCCCCGACGGCACCGACCCGGCGTCCACGGCGACCGCCATCTGCTTCTCGTTCGCCGAGGCGAACACGTCGCCGGGCGCTCCCGCGCCCAGCTGCGCGGCGAGATCCGACGACCCGGCGTAGGAGAACGTGATCCTCGCCCCCGTGCGCGTCTCGACGTCGGCGCCGATCTCGTCGAACACCGAGTGCAACGAGGCCGCCGCGAAGACCGTGATCGGGGCGTAGGTCTGCGCCGAGGTGTGGGGCGACGTGGCGGATGGACCGGTCGCGCCTCCGCCGCAGGCCGTGAGGCCGAGCAGGGCCGCCCCGGCGAGAGCGCCGCGAAAGGTGCGGGGGGTGCGGGTCATGCAAGGTCTCCCAACGATTCGACGACGACGGTCGTGGACTTGACGACGGCCGCGGCGAGCACCCCCCGGCGCAGACCGAGGTCGCGTGCCGAATCGGCGCTCATCAGCGAGGTGATCGTGAACGGGCCGCAGCGCATCTGCACCTGGGCCATGACGGCGTCGACACGGACGTCGGTGACGAGACCGACCATCCGGTTGCGGGCCGAGGTCCGTCCTCCCCCCTGCGGCGCGGCGGCGTCGCGCTCCTCGGCGTAGGCGAGGAGGTCGACGCCGTCGATCTGCAGGCGTCCCCCGCCGTCCTTGGTCGCCGGGAGGTCCCCGCGGGTGACGGCGCGGCGCAGGGTGTCGTCACTGACACCGAGCAGCACGCTCGCCGTTCTCACATCGAAGGCGTCCCGGGGCGCATGTGCGTCGCTCATGACGAGATCTTATCCGCATATGCCCCCTCGAATCCCTACGTGGACCCGCATTCGTCACATTCATAGCGCCGCCGCAACCCTTCCCGAACCGTCGATCGCTCGCGGCGTGATCGCACGGCACCCGACCACGTCCCCGTCGTGGTCGGCGCCACACCGCCCGGGCCCATGCCCCGTTCCCGCGCGCCGTGGACGCGGTTCGCGACATCGGCCGCCCCGACCCGCGTGGCGCCCTAGCCTGGCCTCATGACTGCGACGCGACTTCTCCCCAGCTCGGAGGCCGAAGACCTCATCGCCATGACGCGCGAGGTGTGCGACGAACGCCTGCGCCCCCTCGTCGACGAGATGGAGGCGAAGGCGGAGTTCCCCCGCGACGTCTTCCGCTTCCTCGGCGACCAGGGCCTGCTCACGCTGCCCTACCCCGAGGAGGTCGGCGGCGGCGGCCAGCCCTACGAGGTCTACCTGCAGGCGCTGGAGGAGATCGCGTCGGCGTGGATGAGCGTCGCCGTCGGTGTCTCGGTGCACTCGCTCACCTGTAACCCGATCTTCGCGTTCGGCAGCGACGAACAGAAGTCCCGGTTCCTCGGGTCCATGCTCGACGGAAGCAAACTCGGCGCCTACTGTCTCTCGGAGCCCGATGCCGGCTCCGACGTCGCGGCGATCTCGACGCGCGCCCGCCGCGACGGCGACGAGTACGTCGTCAACGGCGTCAAGGCGTGGATCTCCCACGCCGGGCATGCCGACTTCTACACGTGCTTCGTCCGCACGAGCGACGACGGTCCCCGTGGACTCTCCTGCCTCCACGTGCCCGCCGACGCCCGGGGGCTGGAGTTCGCCAAGCCCGAACGCAAGATGGGCCTCGACTGCGACACCGTCGGACAGGTGATCTTCCACGACGTCCGCGTCCCGGCCGACCACCTCGTCGGCCGAGAGGGTCAGGGCATGTCGATCGCGCTGTCGGCCCTCGACGCCGGTCGTCTCGGCATCGCGGCGTGCGCGACGGGACTTGCCCAGGCCGCTCTCGACCAGGCCGTCGCCTACGCCAAGGAGCGCAAGGCGTTCGGCAAGCCGATCGCGGAGTTCCAGGGTCTCGCATTCCTCCTCGCGGAGATGGAGGCCGCCGTCACGAGCGCGCGGGCGAGCTATCTCCACGCGGCCCGCCTCAAGGACGCGGGCAAGGCGATGAGCAAGGAGGCCTCGGTCGCGAAGATGATCTGCACCGACGCCGCCATGCGCGTCACCACCGACGCGGTCCAGGTCCTCGGCGGCTACGGCTACACGAAGGACTACCCGGTCGAGCGGTACATGCGCGAGGCCAAGGTCACCCAGATCTTCGAGGGCACCAACCAGATCCAGCGCCTCGTCATCTCCCGTCATCTGCTCACGTGAGCTGACGTCGCGAGCCGACCCGTGCGCCGGTCGCAGAGGCGGCGCGGGCGCGGCAGCGATGTCGCCGACGATGTCGCCGGGTGGCTGCTCTCACGACCGCCCGGCGACATCCTTTCCTGCGACCCTCACCCCGCCCACGGGAGCGGGTGTCCGCCGGACGGGTCGCGGGGGGTCGCCACGATGCCGCCGGGTCGTCGACGCGCCGAGGCGGCCGCGTAGGCACGCTCGATCCGACGGACCGCACGGTCGGGATCGCGGAACACGGTCGTCGGCGTCACGCCGATGACGACGATGCCGAAGGCGACGAGGTCGCCGTCGTCCTCGACGGTGGCCACCCAGTCCCCGCCCACGGCGTGATGCGCCTTCGAATGGACCATGACCGCGAGCGCCACGTCGTCGAACCACATGTCGGGGCTGACGAGCCGACGCCCCGAGGCGCTCAGGGTCGGGTTGAGCAGGGGTGGCGGCAACACCGCCGAGCGGGCGACCGCCGCGGCGAGACGCGCCTCGGGAATCGACCAGGCCCCGGCGGCCGCGACGTCTACGGCCCGTCTGGCGCGGGCGGTGCCCGGCGCGCACACGAGCAGGGCCAGCTGATCGGCGAGCTCGGCCGGGGTGGAGAGCCGGCGCTGGCAGGCCTCGATGACGATGCTCTGCGCGGTCTCGTCATCGCGAACCCACCGGGCGGCGTCGACGACCGCCCGCGCCGGAGAGGCGAGCCGCGCCCCTCGGACGATCCGGGCGTCGGGATCCTCGACCGTCGTGCGATGCACCGCGACCCACGCCGTCTGCCGGGCCGCGCAGCGGGCGGGGACGACGACGTCGACGAGTTCCGGACTCCGCACCGCCGCCCGCACCCCGTACCGAGCGGCCGCGCTCAGACCGGTGAGCGCACTGCTGGGTCCGCCGTAGAGGACGGCCGCGACGGCCCGCTGGTCCGCGTCCAACGGGCCCTCCCCGAGGAGCACGACACCGGGGAGCGGGCACGTCCACCGTCGGGTGAGCGCCCACCGCACCTGCGCCCTCGTGACGCCCGACTCCCGCAACTGGGCCGTCGTGAGGAATCCGAGCTGACGATGCGCGAGGGCGAGAGCGGAGTCGGGAAGACCGGCGGCGGCGCGAGGAAGCGGGGTCACCCCGTCATCGTCGACACCGCGGGAGCCGGCGTGGGCCGCGCTCGGGCCGCCGTCCACAGGCTGCCCGTGGAGAGCGGAGTCACGCTGACGAGCAGCGACGCAGCCGAGGATGTGGCCAGGTGGTCGCCATCACCACCACCTCGCCACATCGCTGCCTGCGATCCTGCTCAGGGTTGGGCCGCGACCTGGGCGAGCTTCGCCGCAAGCTCGGCGTCGGAGAGGAGCCCCTTGGCGTGGAGATCGGCGAGGACCCCCATGAGCACCCGCTTGTCGGCCTCGGCCTGATCTCCCGACGGTGAGGGCGGCGGCGGGAAGGCGCCGACGGCGGCACCGGCCGCGTAGGCCTGGTCGGTCGCGGCGGCGGCGACACCGTCGGGGGTGGGAGTGCCCGGAGCGGGTGCCGCCGGGTCCGCGGGACGGATCGGCACCCGACCTCGCGCCCCCGGCCTCGTCACCTCGAGGACGAGACCCGGCACGAGGGCGCGCAACCGCGCGACGAGGCGCCCGGAGTCCTCGACGTGCATCTTGCGGACGACGAGGCGGCCGGTGGCCGTCGTCAGGGCGAACCCGTCGTGGATGACGGGGTCGTAGTCGAGCTTCTGTGCCCCGGCGAGGGCGTGGTCGCGGTAGTGGTACTTCGAGTAGTCGTCTCGCAGCCCGAGGATGCGCTTGTCGGTGAGGATGAGGACACCGTCACCACCGGCGTACAGGCACGCGGCGAGCTCCTGCACCGTCTCGTCCTCGTGGATGATCTCGTGCAGGTTCTTGATGGCGGTGCGCGTGCCGAACGTCACCCGCATACGGGCCTCCGCCTCGGCGATGTCACGGCGCGGCGAACTCATGAATTCACGTACGGCCGAGCTCACCCGGACTTGAGCACTCCCGGGGGACGGTCGCGGACCCGTGCAGAGGCGGACCGGCCGGCGGCGCGGCGCCCGTCAGCCCGCGAGCGCCTTCTTGACCGCGGCGGCGACGCGACCGCCCTCGGCCCGTCCGGCCACCTTCGCCTGAGCGGCCTTCATGACCTGGCCCATCTGCCCCATGCCGGTGGCGCCCACCTCGGCCTTGGCCTCCGCGGCGATGGCGTCGAGTTCGGCGTCCTCGAGCTGAGCGGGCAGGTAGGTCTCGAGGACGGCGAGCTCGGCACGCTCCCGCTCGGCGAGCTCGGAGCGGCCGGCGTCGGCGTAGACGGACGCGGACTCGTTGCGCTTCTTCGCCTCCTTGGCGATCACCCCGAGGACGTCGTCGTCGGTGAGATCGCGATGCTCCTTGCCGGCCACCTCGGCGTTGGTGATGGCGCTGAGGGCGAGGCGCAACGTCCCGGCGCGCACCTGGTCGCGCTCGCGGATGGCGGTCGTGAGGTCGGCCTGGATCGTTTCCTTGAGGCTCATGTCCCCATTCTCGCCGACGCGTCCACCCGGTTTCGGTCGGTGGCCCGAAGGCGCAGCACCGGAGCCGGGAACGGGACCTCGGAGCGGGAACCCCGGAGCGTCAGTGACCGGCCCGGGACACCACCGTCGCGTCGCTCCACGTTCCGCGGCCCGTGAGGACCGGGACGAGCGACGGCCCGTGCCCGAGCGCGACGCCGATGCGCGCGGCGAGCGCGACCGTCTCGGCGACGACGTCGGGGTGCGGGGCGAACTCGATGTCGACGGCGCGAGCGATGTCGTAGCCGTGGACGATGAGCTCGAAGGTGCGCGTCGGGAGGTAGTGCGACAGCAGCATGCCCCCGGCGAGGGTCGAGACGACGGGGTCGACGCCCGCGGGGATGCGGTCGAGCACCCCTCGGACCTGACGCGCGAGCCCGGCGAACCCGGCGCTGACATCGCTCCCGAGTGCCTTGCCCGCCTCGACCCCGCGGGCGGCGATCTGCGCGTCCTGCTGCGGGGAGTCGGCGACCCACACGTAGTAGGCGCGAGCGTCGGGGCAGGTGACGCTCGTCGCGGGCATCTTGAGGTAGGTGATGACGGTCGACATCGCCCGCGACGTGTGCCCGATGAGGCCGCGGACGTCCCAGACGCCGAGGCCGGGCTGGTCGAAGGCGTCGGACGGGACGCGGGAGACGAGTTCGGCGACGGCGTCGGTCGAGTCGAGGAAGCTTCGGCGCGGGTCCATGTGGCGAGGATGACACGATGCGGCCTCCCCTGGTAGGGACGCCGACCTGCGGATCGACGGATGGACGCGACAGCCCGGGAGCGCCCGCGTCGCGCCGCCGCGTCAGGCGATCAGCCGAACCGTCAGACGTAGCGCCGCAACGCGGCCAGGACCGAGTCGCCGTACCCGCCGCCGAAGAGGATCGCATGGACGAGCAGGGGTGGCAGTTGGTACCACGCGATCCGCTCGCGCCACCCCGCCGCCAGGGGGTACTCCTCGTCGTAGGCGGCGACGACGGCCGCGCCGAAGCCGCCGAACAGGTGCATCATCGCGAGGTCGATCTCACGGTGGGCGTAGTGGGCGGCCGGGTCGATGAGCCATGACCGACCCTCGGTGTCGACGAGTCGGTTGCCGGCCCAGAGGTCGCCGTGGACGAGTGCAGGCGGCTCGGGGGGTCCGCACAGGTCGTCCACTCGCGGTGCGAGACGGTCGAGCAGCGCCGTCGCCTGGGGAGAGACGCGTCCGGCCGACACGGCGGCGGTGAGCAGGGGCCTGAGGCGCCGCTCGAGGTAGAACTCCGGCCAGTCCGCGCACGGCGTGAGGTCGATGGGGACCGAGCCGAGGTAGCCGCCGCCGTCGCCGGCGAGGCCTCCGAACTGCGGGCGGGTCGTGCGGTGAAGCCGGGCCAACGCGCGCCCGAACCCGGCCTCGGTGGACGGTGGTCGACGCCCACCCTCGTCGATCCAGCTGAGGACGAGGCCCTGCGCGCACTCACGCCTCACGTCGGGGACGCCCAGCGACGCCGGCGCGTGGGCGGACAGTTCCCGCAGCCCCGCGGCCTCCCGTGCGAACAGGCCGGAGGGAGGCGTGCGCATCGTCTTGAGGAAGAGCGGTCCGGTCGGGGTGTCGAGACGATAGGCCTGCGCGATGTCGCCACCGGTCACGCGCGTGGCTCCGCGCACGTCGAGACCCTCGATGAGCTCGTCGGGGAGATCGTGAAGCGTCATCCCCCACCACTAGCACGCCCTCGGCCGCGCCCGGCCCCTGAGACGGGCGTCGGCACCCGAGGATCGCAGGTGAGGATGCGCCCAGAGGGTCGCCATCACAGCCCCGGCACCGCATCCTTCGGTGCGATCATCGACGCCGTGTCGTCGATGATCGCGCGCCGCTCCCTGGTCGCGCCCGTCTCCCCCGTGAAGGTGTCAGGAGACATCGCCGTGGCGGAGGCGCTCGTCGTCGTCCAGTCCGGCCATACCCCAGCGGACGGCGGCGACGCCGAACCGGCCGGCCCCCTGGGCCAGCGGGCGGACGAGCCGCGGCATGGGGATGCCGAGCTCACTGCGCGCCCAGTCGGGGAGGAGTGAGACGCCACCGGCGGCGAGCAGGGCGTACCCGCCCTTCGCGGAGAACGGGAGCGGAGGCTCCTTGAGCAGGAAGGCCGCGGCCTCGCGCGCGGCCGGGGAGGCCTCCAGCTCCGGGCGGTAGGCGGCGATCCGGGCCTCGAGCTCGGCGACGGTGCGCGGCAGGTCGGTGGCGCCGAGCAGTTCACCGCTCACCCGGGTCTGATCGACGAAGGTGTCGGCCTCGGCAGGGGTGAGGGGGCGGTCGGAGAAGGCCTGGTGGGCGGCGAGGAACGACCAGTTCTCGGCGACGTGGACCCACCGCAGCAGGTGCGGGTCGTCGGCGCGGTAGGGACGACCCCGGTGGTCCTTGCCGCGGACGCGCTCGTGGATGCCGCGGACGTGCGCGATGGCCTCCTCGGCGTGCTCGATCGTCCCGAACGTCACCGTCGCGAGGTAGTGGCTCGTGCGCTGCAACCGCCCCCACGGGTCGCCCTTGTACCCCGAGTGACCGGCGACGCCCGCCATCGCGCCCGGGTGCAGCGACTGGAGGAGCAGCGAGGTGATGCCGCCGGGGAACATCGCGGCGTCCTGGTTGACGATCCAGATGGGATCGGACTCGGTGAACCACCGCGGCCCCTGGCTCTGCCAGATCCGACGCGCCGCGGCCGGGGCGTCCTCGCCGGCGACACGGTCGCGCAGCGCGCGCCCGAGTCGGTTCTGGGCGACGTGGGTGAGGGATCGTGCCTGGTCGAGGACGAGATCGGGAAGAGACGGTGCCACGCTCTCAGAGTACGGAGACCGGTGCCCGCCGACCTCCCGAGACGACCTCGACGCCGGGCCCCGGCGGCCCGGCTCCGGCCACCGGGACCTGTGCGTCTCCGTCGACGAGGACGACCTCGTCGTCCGCACCCCATTCCCCGGCGAGTGCGTCGCGCACGGACACCCCCTCGACGTGGTGGTCTCGTTCCGCCTCCCCGGCGCCCCAGCCGGCCTCGGGGTCCTGGACAGCCTCGGACCAACGCCGCTCAGTCGGCCGGTCGTATCTCGAGCGACGGGGAGAACCGGCCGATGCCCCCAGCCGTGACGGTGTCCCCACACGGGGAGGTCTCCGTCGTCGATGTCGGTCACGGCACCTCATCCGGGAGACCGGGGACGCGGTAGCGGGCCCGGGTGAACTGCGCGAGTTCGGTGGCGAGGCGCGCCAACGTCCCTTCGGCGTGATGCCCGGGCTCCCAGGCGACGTGGAGTCGGATCTGCACCGGCCTCCCGTCGACGTCGCGGATCGGCAGGGGTACGAGGCCGAAGCGCGGGTCGTCGGTGAGGACGCACACGCCACGACCGGAGGCGGCGAGCGCCTGGGCGACGACGGGCGAGTTGAGGACGGCGTGCGGTTCGACGGCGAGCCCCGCGGCGTCGAGCGCGGCGTCCAGACGGCGCCGCGCATGGAAGGAGCGTGAGAGCAAGAGCAGGTCGGCGACCGACAGGTCGGCGAGATCGACGACTCCCCTACCCGCCCAAGGGTGCTCGGGTGCGACACAGGCCCAGACCGGCAGCTCGGCGACCCGGCGGACGCCGAGTCCCGCAGGGGGCGCCGTCGGCATGACCGCGAGGTCCGCCCCTGCCCGGAGGGCGTCGACGAGCTCGTCGACGCCGGTCTCCTCGATGGACGGCTGCGGCGCATCCGGACCCCAGGTCGCGATCCACGGGGCGAGGACGTCGTCACTCGTCGTCCCCGTCGCGACGATGCGCACCTCCTGGAGCCGGCCGGCGGCGAGGGCCCGCGCGGTGGTGGCGACGTCGTCGACGCGGCCGAGCGCGAGGCGAGCCGGGCCGAGCAGTTCCCGCCCCGCGGCGGTGAGGCGCACCCGCCCGCCCTCGCGGTGAAACAGTGAAAGGCGCAGACGCCGTTCGAGCTGCTGGATCTGCCTCGTGACGGCCGGCTGACCGATCCCGAGCGCCTCGGCTCCGGCGGTGACCGTGCCCGCCGTCGCGACGGCGACGAAACACTCCAGGCCGCGCAGGTCGACGGCACTCACGGGGCGCACCGTGCGACGACGTCGCGGACGAGACCACCGGGGAGAGCCCCCACTCCCACGACGGCGACCCGGCCCGTCGCCATGCCGGGCGTCTCCAGCCGGTGCGCGTCGCCGACGGGGTCGATCGTCCCCGCCCGCCGGGGCTCGCGCTCCCCACCCCGCCTCGTCGACGAGCAGCGTGCCGGATCGGTCGCTCCGCCCACCGACCACCACCTCATGAGCCACCTCCGCGTCACGAACCGCACCCCGTCACCCCGCTCGCATCCGTTCCGACCGCCCGGAGCCGGTCCCCGGAGCTGCGTCGATGCCCGCGATGCATGGAAATCATCGACACTTGATATTGGACAGAATAGTCACCGCGGATCAGGGTGAGAGGCGAGAGAGTCGAGGTGCCGTGTCGGTGCCGCGCCCCCGCGCCCGGCACACGGCCTGAGCGCATCCCACCCCGAGAATCCGAGCCCCCGGTCGTCTTCAGGAGGAACCGTGTCCGTCCCGCAGGAGCGCAAGCTCGTCACGCAGATCCCCGGCCCCAAGAGCGAGGAGCTCCACACGCGGACCAAGGCCGCCGTCTCGGCGGGCGTGGGTGTGGGCCTGCCCGTCTACATCGAGCGTGCCGGTGGCGGCATCCTCGTCGACGTCGACGGCAACCAGCTCATCGATCTCGGTTCCGGCATCGCCGTGACGAGCGTCGGCAACGCCGCACCCAAGGTCGTCGAGAGGGCCCAGGCCCAGCTCGAGGACTTCACCCACACGTGCTTCATGGTCACCCCGTACGAGGAGTACGTCGCGGTGGCCGAGACGCTCAACGAGCTCACCCCCGGCACACACGAGAAGCGCACGGCCCTGTTCAACTCGGGCGCCGAGGCCGTCGAGAACGCCGTCAAGATCGCCCGGTCGGCCACCAAGCGCGACGCGATCGTCGTGTTCGACCACGCCTACCACGGCCGCACCAACCTCACGATGGCGCTCACCGCCAAGAACATGCCGTACAAGAAGGGCTTCGGCCCGTTCGCGGGCGAGGTCTACCGGATGCCGATGGCCTACCCCTACCGGTGGTCCGGCGACGCCGAGACGATCACCGAGGACGCCTTCACCGCCTTCACGAACGCCGTCCACGCCCAGGTCGGCGAGGAGCACGTGGCCGCGGTCCTCATCGAGCCCATCCAGGGCGAGGGCGGCTTCATCGTCCCGCCGAAGGGCTGGCTCGGGCGCATCGCGGACTGGTGCCGCGAGCACGGCATCGTGTTCATCGCCGACGAGGTCCAGACCGGCTTCTGCCGCACCGGCGACTGGTTCGCCTGCGAGGCCGAGGGGGTCGTCCCCGACCTCATCACCACCGCCAAGGGCATCGCGGGTGGCCTGCCGCTCGCCGCGGTCACCGGTCGCGCCGAGATCATGGACGCGGTCCACGCCGGCGGCCTCGGCGGCACCTACGGCGGCAACCCCGTCGCCTGTGCCGCGGCCCTCGGCTCGATCGAGACGATGAAGGACGAGGACCTCGCCGGCAAGGCGCGCCGCATCGAGCAGATCTTCCGCGAGCGCCTCGAGACCATGGCCGAGAAGCACGGGGTGATCGGCGAGATCCGGGGCCGAGGCGCGATGATGGCGGTCGAGATCGTCACGCCGGGAACGACCCAGCCCGACGCCGACCTCACCAAGAAGGTCAACGCCGCCTGCCACCGTCAGGGCGTCGTCACGCTCACGGCGGGCACGTACGGCAACGTCCTGCGGTTCCTGCCCCCGCTCGTCATCGGCGAGGACCTGCTCCACGAGGGCCTCGACGTCCTCGACACCGCCTTTGCCGAGTCCCTCTGAGTCACAAGGAGTCCCGATGACCGACACGAACGTCTCGGAGATCGTCGCCGCCGTCCCCACCGGCCTGTTCATCGGTGGTGAGTGGCGCGACGCGACCGGCGGGGCCACCCTCGAGGTGCGCAACCCGGCCACCGGCGAGGTGCTCGCCTCCGTCGCCGACGGCACGCCTGAGGACGGCATGGCCGCCCTCGCCGCCGCCACCGACGCCCAGGCCGCATGGGCGGCGACGCCCCCGCGTGAGCGCTCGGAGATCCTCCGCCGCGCCTTCGACCTCCTCATCGAGAGGGCGGAGGACTTCGCCACCCTCATGACCCTCGAGATGGGCAAGCCCATCGCAGAGGCGCGCGGCGAGGTGACATACGGCGCCGAGTTCTTCCGGTGGTTCGCGGAGGAGGCCGTGCGCATCCACGGCTCGTACATGACCGCACCCAACGGCGCGTCGCACCTGCTCACGATGAAGCAGCCCGTCGGACCGTGCCTCGCGGTGACGCCGTGGAACTTCCCCCTCGCGATGGGGACCCGCAAGATCGGTCCCGCCCTCGCGGCGGGCTGCACGATGGTCGTCAAGCCTGCGAGCGAGACGCCGCTGACGATGCTCGCCCTCGTCGAGCTCCTTCGCGAGGCGGGGGTGCCCGCCGGCGTCGTCAACGTCGTGACGACGAGCCATTCCGGCGCCGTGATGGAGCCGCTCATCCGCGACCCGCGCGCCCGCAAGCTCACGTTCACCGGCTCCACCACGGTCGGTCGCACGCTCGTCGAGCAGTCGGCCGAGCAGCTGCTCCGCGTGTCGATGGAACTCGGTGGCAACGCCCCGTTCATCGTCTTCGACGACGCCGACATCGCGGCCGCCGTCGACGGCGTGATGCTCGCGAAGATGCGGAATGTCGGCGAGGCGTGCACGGCGGCCAACCGCATCTTCGTCCACGCCGACGTCGCCCGGGAGTTCGGGGACGCGTTCGCCGAGCGGATGCGCTCCCTCCGGGTCGGCGACGGCCTCGAGGAGGGCGTCCAGGTCGGCCCGCTCATCACCGAGAAGGCCGTGACGAACGTGCGCCGCCTCGTCGACGACGCCGTCTCCGTGGGCGCGACGAAGGTGTGCGGCGACGAGGAGGTGCCCTCGCAGGGCAACTTCATGGCCCCGACCGTGCTGCTCGACGTGCCGGCGTCGGCCGACATCGTGCGCGAGGAGATCTTCGGCCCCGTCGCCGCCCTGCAGACCTTCACCGACGAGGACGACGTCATCAGCCGCGCCAACGACACGGAGTACGGCCTCGCGGCGTACTTCTACACCCGCGACCACGCCCGCGCGATGCGGGTGGCCGAGCGTCTCGACTACGGCATGGTCGGCGTCAACGCCGGGGTCATCTCCAACGCGGCAGCGCCCTTCGGCGGGATCAAGGCCTCCGGCTTCGGCCGCGAGGGCGGTTTCGAGGGCATCGAGGAGTACCTCGAGACGAAGTACGTCATGATGCCGCGCTGACGCCCGCCTCATCGCAGATCGGCCCGTCGTCCCGAACAGGGACGGCGGGCCGATCTGCGTGCGCAGCGAGATGGAGAGGCACGAACGACGGGAGCCGACGCCCGCGAGGTCAGGCCCCGTAGACCGGTCGTGAGGCGCCGTAGGCGGGCCCACCGGGGGCGGCTCCCGATCCGAGGGCGAGCAGGGAGACGAACTCGTAGACGACGTTTGCGGCGGCCAGCCCGGTGAGCTCGGCGTGATCGTAGGGCGGAGAGACCTCGACGACGTCGGCGCCGACCAGGTCGAGTCCCCGCAGTCCACGAAGGAGTTCGAGGAGCTCCCGACTCGTGAGGCCGCCGGGCTCGGGGGTGCCGGTGCCGGGCGCATGGGCGGGGTCGAGGACGTCGATGTCGAGGGAGACGTACAGCGGCCGCTCCCCCACCCGTTCGCGGAGCAGGCCGACGACCTCGTCGACGCCCAGGCGCAGGACGTCGTTGCTCGTGACGATGCCGAACCCGAATCGGGCGTCGTCCTCGAGGTCCTCGGTGCCGTAGAGCGGACCGCGGGTGCCGACGTGGCAGAGCGCGTCGGTGTCGACGAGCCCCTCCTCGAAGGCCCGGCGGAACGGGGTGCCGTGGGTGTACTCGGCGCCGAAGTAGGTGTCCCAGGTGTCGAGGTGGGCGTCGAAGTGCAGCAGCGCGACGGGGCCGTGCTTCTTCGCGTGGGCCCGGAGCAGCGGCAGCGCGAGAGTGTGGTCACCGCCGATCGTCACGAGGGCGGTGTCCTGCGCCAGGAGTTCACCCGCCGCGTCGGCCGCCGTGGTGATCGCGTCCTGGATGTCGAAGGCGTTGAGCGCGACATCGCCGGCGTCCGCGACCTGGGCCTCCGCGAACGGCGACACCGACTGGGCCGGGTTGAAGGGGCGCAGCAGGCGTGAACTCTCACGGACGTGGGTCGCACCGAACCGGGCCCCCGGCCGATAGGAGACCCCGCTGTCGAAGGGCATCCCGACGACGGCCACGTCGGCGCGGGCGACGTCCTCGATGCGAGGAAGCCGGGCGAAGGTGCCGAAGCCGGCGTACCGCGGCGTGAGGGCGGCATTGACCGGGCCGAGCCGGCCGTTCTGCTCGATGCGCGGGTGATCCATGGGGAACTCCTCCTTGCCCTCGGCACGGCTGGACGACGCCGCGGGAAATACCGCACCGGCCGCGGGTGTGACCCAGCCTACGCATCACGTTGCCCAAAAAGCACCCCTTGTTTACCTATGGGCTATCCCCTACATTGACTCGACATCGAGGGCGGTGCCCCCGCCGAGCCCTCCCGCCACAGGAGGCCCATCACCGTGACAGTGAACCTCGCGATCGTCATCCTGTACCTCGTCCTCATGCTCGGCTTCGGTTTCTGGGGTCGGACCCGGACCAAGACCAGCTCCGACTACCTCGTCGCCGGCCGTCGCCTCGGCGGCTTCCTCTATGCCGGCACGATGGCCGCGGTCGTCCTCGGTGGCGCGTCCACCGTGGGCGGAGTAGGCCTCGGCTACACGATGGGCCTGTCCGGAATGTGGCTCGTCGTGTCGATCGGCGTCGGCGTCCTCGTGCTCTCCCTGCTGTTCGCGGGACAGCTCCAGCGCCTGCGCATCCACACCGTCACCGAGATGCTCGGGCTGAGGTACGGCCACCGCGCCACGGACGTCTCCAGCATCGTCATGCTCGCCTACACGATCTTCCTGGCCGTGACGTCGACGGGCGCCTACGCCACCGTCCTCCACGTCCTCCTCGGGTGGGACCGATGGGCGTGCATCGTCCTCGGCGGCGCCGTCGTGCTCGTGTACTCCGTCGTCGGCGGGATGTGGTCCATCACCCTCGCCGACCAGGCCCAGTTCTTCATCAAGACGATCGGCATCTTCTTCCTCATGTTGCCGCTCACCCTCCTCGCCGCCGGCGGCTGGAGCGGACTGCAGCAACGCCTCGACGCGAGCTACTTCCGCCTCGTCGGCGACGCGAACGGCGGCGCCGACGCCCAGACGATCGTCACGTGGTTCGTCATCTACATGTTCGGCATCCTCATCGGGCAGGACATCTGGCAACGGGTGTTCACGGCCCGCAGCGACGCCGTCGCACGCTGGGGTGGGACCGCGGCGGGCGTCTACGTCGTGCTCTACGGTGCCGCCGGCGCAGTCATCGGGATGTCGGCCCGCGTCGCGCTCGGCGACGGCGTGGGGGCACGGGACGACGTCTACGCGAAGGTCGCCGACACGATCCTGCCGGTCGGCATCGGCGGGATCGTCCTCGCGGCCGCCGTCGCGGCGATGATGTCGACGGCGTCCGGCGCGCTCATCGCCGCGGCGACGGTGGCCCGCAACGACGTCGTCCCCATGCTCACCGGGCGGGAGCGCGCGACGAGCGACTCCGTCGACGACCCCCACAGCGCGGAGCACATGCGCGAGAACCGTTCGTGGGTGCTCGGACTCGGCGTCGTCATCATCGCGATCGCGGCCGGGATGTCCTCCCTCGAGGGCGGCGAGAGCATCGTCGTCGCCTCGCTCACCGTCGCTTACGACATCCTCGTCGGCGGCCTGCTCGTCGCCATCCTCGGCGGCCTCGTGTGGCGTCGCGGAACCGGTCAGGGCGCGGCGGCGTCGATGCTGGTCGGCACGGTGGTCACCCTGGGAACGATGGGGTTCATGGGCGCGAAGCTCGGCAACCTGCTCGGCGGCATCCTCTCCAACGAGCCGATCTACTACGGCCTCGCCGCCTCGCTGCTCGTCTACGTGGTCGTCTCGCTGGTGACGAAGCCCGCCTCACCCGAGGCGCGCCGCGCGTGGGAGCAGCGACTGGCGGGGGCGGGTGCGCCCAGGGCGGCTGTCACGGACACGCCCGACTGAGCGCCCCCGGACGAGGGGGTCAGACGAACGTCCCGGCGCCCTGCCCCGAACCATGACCGGGCAGGAGGACGAAGAGCACGATGGCCTCGGTGTCGGCGAGATTGCGCCACGTGTGCGGCTCGCGACCGGGGAAGGTGAGGGTGTCACCGGCGTGGAGGACGTGACTCGCGTCGGTGAAGATGATCTCGATGCTGCCCTGGGTGACGTGGCAGAACTCGAGTTCGCAGTCGATGGAGTAGAGCTCGTCCTCCCCCTGACCGCCCGGCTGGATGACGCTGCGGAGGATCTGGACGGAACGCTCGTCGTGGCCGCTGATGAGGCGTTCGTCGATGCCGGTCCCCCCGAGGTTGACCACCGGTGCGTCCTCGAGCCGGATGAGCGCGGTGCGCGGCGCGGTGAAGAGGGAGCCGACGTCGATCTGCAGCACGTGACAGAGGGTGACGAGGGAGGCGACCGAGGGTGAGGTGATGTCGCGTTCGACGCGGCTGAGGAACCCCTTGGTCATGCCCGAGAGCTGGGCGACCTGCTCGAGGGTGTACCGCCGCTTCTGCCGAGCGCTGCGGAGCCGGGCACCGACCTGTACGGCCTCCCGAACACCTTGTACCGGCAGTGATTTCACGAGGCCCCCACTGGTCGCGAGTCGATTGTTCGAGCCTAGCGTCTTCCCGCGCGGCGTGGCTCTCCTGCGGAAACACCGATCCGACGGCGGGCGGTGCGCGGGTCCGCAGCCGGCCACCGACGGGCCCCGCGACGACCGGGCGCGCACTCACGAGGCCGTCGCCTCGGCGCCATCGTCCCCGCCTCGTCCGCGCTGCGCCCCGCCTCGACACTCACGCCCCGGTGTTCACTCTTCGGTACTCACTCCTCGGCGCGGGTGCCGGGCGCGGAGTCCGGCGGCGTGCGTGTCGCCGGGGCGACGGGGAGACCGAGGAGTCGTCGGAAAAGCGCGTCGAGGTCCCGGAGTGCCTGGGTGCGGCGGGAGGGATCGGCGGCGACCCAGGGCGCGTAGGCGATGACCATGCCGTAGGCCGCGCGGGCGAGCGCCTCGGGCTCGGCGGCCGGATCGCCGTCCCCGGATTCCTGGAGCCGTCGTGCATACCGGGCGCTGCGCCGCAGGGGATGGACGGACAACTCCTCCCACAGCCGTCCGATCTCCGGGTCCCGGTGGGCGCGCGACTCGATGACGTCGAGCATCCGCAGGTTGCGCACGCGGGCGTCGAGGAACGCCTCCATCGACCGGGAGGCGATCTCGCTCGGGTCGGTGAGCTCGGGAGGCATGCGTTGGCTCGCGAGCAGGTCGTCTCTCACCTGTCGTGCGACGGCGCCGAACGCCTCCTCCAGCGAGGAGAAGTACACGTAGAACGTGGCCCGCGAGACCCCCGCCTCCGCCGTCACCGCGCCGACGCCGGCCCCCTCGACGCCGTCCCGTTCGAACACCGTACGGGCGGCTCGCAGCAGATCCGCGTGCCGATCGGTCTCGTGCCGGTCCCGTCGGGACCGGGTCGCCCATTCCGCCATACGTCCAGTCTGTTGACGTTGACGCTGGTGTCAACGCATAGTGGCGACTTCTTGCCGATCGTGTCGAAGGAGACAGAGGTGACGCACGTCCTCGTGGCCAACCGCGGCGAGATCGCCGTTCGCATCCTGCGGGCCGTCCGGGCCTCCGGGCGGAGGGGTGTGGCGGTTCGCACGGCCGACGAACGCGACGCCCCGCACGCCCGCGCCGCCGACGTCGTCGTCGACCTGCCGGGCGAGGGCCCGGCGGCGTACCTCGACGTCGAGGCGCTGATCGCGGCGGCCGTGGACGCCGGCGCCGATCTCCTGCATCCCGGTTACGGATTCCTCAGCGAATCGCCCGAGCTGGCGCGAGCCTGCGAGCGCGCCGGAGTGCGGTTCGTCGGCCCCTCACCCGAGGCGTTGAGTCGGCTGGGTGACAAGGCGTCGTGTCGGGAGCTCGCGGAGTCCCTCGGACTACCGGTCGCCCGTGCCGCCCACGACGAGGCCGGCGCACGTGAGCTGCTGGCCTCCCTGCCCGCGGGGTCGCGGGTGGTCGTCAAGGCGGTGGCGGGCGGCGGAGGCAGGGGAATCCGATTCGCCCAGTCCCCCGACGACCTCCCGGCCGCGATGGCGGAGGCCTCCTCCGAGGGGCGCCGTATCTTCGGCGACGGGCGGGTCGTCGTCGAGGAGGTGCTCGACGATGCCCGCCATGTCGAGGTGCAGATCGCCGGAGACAGTCGGCGCGTCGTCGCCCTCGGCACCCGGGACTGCTCCCTCCAACGGCGGCGACAGAAGGTGATCGAGACCGCTCCCGCCCTGCTGACACCGGCACTGCGCGACCGGATCACCGACGCGGCCGAACAGCTCGTCGGTGCGACGGAGTACGTCGGCCTCGCGACCGTCGAGCTGCTCGTCACGGGTGACCGGTTCGTCGTCATGGAGGTCAACCCGCGCCTGCAGGTCGAACACACCGTGACCGAAGAGGTGACCGGCCTCGACCTCGTCCGCGGTCAGCTCGACCTCGCGGCGGGGGCTTCGCTCGAGGAGGCGCACCTGACGCCGGTTCCCGAGCGCGGAGTCGCGCTGGAGGCGCGGATCAACGCCGAGACCGTCCTTCACACCGGTGAGGCCTACCCGTCGGCAGGCACGGCGAGCACGGTCGAATGGCCCTCCGGGCCAGGGGTGCGGGTGGACACCCAGCTGCGAGCCGGCGTGGAGGTCACCGGGCGCTTCGACCCCCTCCTCGCCAAGATCGTCGTCCGCGGCGGCGATGCGGAGGAGGCGCGACGGGCACTCATCGACGCCCTCGACGAGACGCGGATCGACGGCGTGAGGACGAACGTCGCCTGGCTGCGGGCCCTGCTCGACGCCGACGACGTGCGCTCCGGGCGGGCGCGCACGACCACCGTCGACACCCTCGCCGCGCCGCTCGCCGCCATCGTCGGCGAGGGGGTCGGTGCGGGCATCGGAGACGGCGGCGCCACTCGGGACGGGGCCACGGGCGGGACCGACGACGAAGGCACCGTGCGCTCCCCCATGCCCGGGGTCCTGTCCGGGTTCGAAGTCTCCGCCGGTGACGTGGTCGCGGCCGGCGCGCCCGTCGCCGTCGTCGAGGCGATGAAGATGGAACACGTCCTGCGCGCCCCGACCTCGGGCACGGTGCTCGATCTGCTCGCCGACCCGGGGGCGGGGGTCACGGCGGGAACACCGCTGCTGCGCCTCGACACCCACGACGTCGACGACGTCGAGTCCTCGGTCGACGAACTCGTCGACCTCGACGCCGTGCGGGACGATCTGCGGCTCGTCACCGACCGCCACGCGACGACCCTCGATGCGAACCGCCCCGACGCCGTGGCCCGTCGGCGACGCACGGGCCACCGCACCGCGCGGGAGAACATCGCCGACCTCGTCGACCCCGGCAGCCTGCGCGAGTACGGCGCGCTCGTCGTCGCGGCCCAACGTCGGCGCCGCAGCGTCGAGGAACTCCGCGAGGCCACCCCGGCCGACGGCATCGTCACGGGCCTCGCGAGGATCGGCGGCGCCCCGGTGGCCGTCCTCGCCTACGACTACACCGTGCTGGCCGGGACACAGGGCTACCTCAGCCACCACAAGACCGACCGGATGCTCGAACTCGCCCGGGAGCAGCGGCTGCCCGTCGTCCTGTTCGCCGAGGGCGGCGGCGGGCGGCCCGGCGACACCGACACGACCGTGGTCTCCGGGCTCGACGTCGAGACGTTCTCGACGATGGGGTCGCTCTCGGGGCACGTGCCGAGCGTCGGCATCGCGGCCGGGCGCTGCTTCGCCGGGAACGCGGCGCTCCTCGGGTGCTGTGACGTCGTCGTCGCGACGCGTGACGCCTCGATCGGCATGGGCGGCCCGGCGATGATCGAGGGCGGCGGCCTGGGCACCTACCGGCCCGAGGAGATCGGGCCTGCGCCGATGCAGGCGCGCAACGGTGTCGTCGACGTCCTCGTCGAGGACGAGGCGAAGGCCGTGGCCGTCGCGCGCCGGTACGTCGACCTGCTCACCCACCGCGAGGTGCGTGGCGAGGCACCCGACCAGCGGCGCCTGCGTCACGTCATCCCGGAGAACCGCAAGCGCGCCTACGACGTCGGTGACGTCGTCACGACCCTGTGCGACGTGGGGACCCCCCTCGAGCTGCGGGCGGAGTTCGGGTCCTCGGTCCGCACCTACCTCGCCCGCGTCGACGGCGCCGCCGTCGGGATCGTCGCCAACGACCCGAGACATCTCGGCGGCGCGATCGACGCGGACTCCGCCGACAAACTCGCCCGCTTCCTCCAGCTCTGCGACGCTCACGGCCTCCCGATCGTCTCGCTGTGCGACACACCGGGATTCATGGTCGGACCGGAGACCGAGGCCACGGCCACGGTCCGCCACTTCTCCCGTGTGTTCGTCGTCGGCGCGCGGCTCCGGGTGCCGGTGTTGTGCGTCGTCCTGCGCAAGGGCTACGGACTGGGCGCGCAGGCGATGGCGGGCGGGAGTTTCCGCCGTCCGGTGGCGACGATCGCCTGGCCCACCGCCGAGATCGGTGGGATGGGCCTCGAGGGCGCCGTCCGCCTGGGATTCCGGCGCGAGCTCGAGCAGGCCCCGGACGAGGAGTCCCGCGCGCACCTGTTCGACGAGCTCGTCGCGCGGATGTACGAGCAGGGCCGCGGCGTGAACGCCGCCGAGGCGTTCGAGATCGACGCCGTCATCGACCCGGTCGAGACCCGCGCCTGGATCCGCGGCGCGCTCGACACCCCCCGTCCCCTCGACGCCGGTCACCGACCCGTCGACACCTGGTGAAGGAGACCGACATGGACCTGCAGAGCTACCTCGACGACGTCCGCGCACGACAGGCGGCGTCGCGTCCCGCGGACACCCCGGGCGAGGTCTCGTACCCGCTCGGCGAACGGACCCTGTCCGCTCACGTCGACCACTGGGCCGAGGTCCGCCCCGACCGACTCGCGATCGTCTGCGGTGAGGCGCGCCTGACGTGGGCCGACCTGCACGCCCAGGTCGTCGCCGTCGCCGCGGCGATGCGCACGGAGGGCGTCGGCCCGGGCGACCGGGTCGGCGTCCATCTGCCCAACCGTCCCGAGTTCGTCGTCTCGATGCTCGCCGCGCTGCGACTGGGGGCGGTGTTCGTGCCGGTCAATCCGATGTTCCGGCCGCAGGAGCTCGCTCACGAACTGACCGACGCGGGAGTGCGGCTCCTCGTCACCCTCGACGCGTTGGCACCGGTGGTGGGCGCTGTGCGCGACGAGGCGCGCGACCTGCGGACAGTCGTCGTCATCGGCGAGCCGGTCGACGGGATGCTCGCCTGGGAGGACTTCACCGCCTCCGGTGCGGGCGTCGACATCGAGGACGCCGGGGACCTCGACTCCCTCGCCGCGCTCAACTACACCGGCGGCACGACGGGCCTGCCCAAGGGGTGTGAGCACACCCAGCGGCACATGCTCTACACGGGCGCGACGGCTCTGGGCGCCAGCGGCGAGATCGACGCCGACGACTTCGTCGCGCTCTGTTATCTCCCCGTCTTCTGGATCGCCGGGGAGGACCTCGGCATCCTCATGCCGGTCGTGTCGGGAGGCACGAGTGTCCTCATGGGCCGCTGGGACGCGGGACTCGCCCTCGACCTCATCGAGCAGGAGCGGGTGACGATGATGGTCGGCACGGTGGAGAACTATCTCGAACTCCTCGCTCGGGACGATGTCGCCGATCGCGACCTGTCGTCGCTGCGGGACCCGGCGGCGGTCTCCTTCGTCCGCAAACTCGACCCCGAGGTGCGTCGAAGGTGGCGGGAGGTGGCCTCCTCGACGCTCCGGGAGGCGGCGTACGGCATGACCGAGACCCACACGATGGACGCGACGGCCTACGGCATGGACGCCGGCGACCGCGATCTCCACGAGGAGCCGGTGTTCTGCGGGGTGCCGGTGCCCGGCACCGACATCGTCATCCGCGACTGGGACACCGGTGATCTCGTGCCCCTCGGGCAGGACGGCGAGATCCACGTGAGCAGCCCGTCGGTGATGACAGGGTACTGGCGCAACCCCGAGGCGAGCGCCGCGCAGCTCGTCGACGGCTGGCTGCGCACGGGCGACAGCGGACGGCTCGACGAGAACGGGTGTCTGCACTTCCTCGGCCGGCGCAAGGAGCTCATCAAGGTCAAGGGGATGAGCGTGTTCCCCGCCGAGATCGAGATGGTGGTCGCGCGCCTCGACGGCGTCGCGTCCTGCGCCGTCGTGCCGACCCCCGACGCCGACCGCGGCGAGGTTCCCGTCGCGTTCGTGACGCTGACCCCGGGGTCGACCGCCACGGCCGACGACCTCCGCTCTCAGGCCGCCGAACAGCTCGCGTCGTACAAGGTTCCCCGGATCGTCCTCCTCGACGCCTTCCCCATGACCGCCACCGGCAAGATCCGCAAGGTCGAACTCGAGGAACGTGCCGCCCAGAGCACGGACTGACCTCGCCCCGCCCCTCGCCGCCCGCGGCCCGGATTCCGACACGGCGAACCCCCGGCCCGGTGTCATCCAAGGTCGCAGGCAAGGTTGCGTGCGGGGGGTCGTCATCACGACCACCTCACCGCATCCCTGCCTGCGACCTTGTCGTGAGTGGAGCTGGCGAGGGGACTCGAACCCCTAACCACCTGTTTACAAGACAGGTGCGCTACCGATTGCGCCACGCCAGCGGGTGCCCGGTCGTCGCGGACGGCCCGCGAACGAATGAGCTTGTCCAGTCTAGCCGTTCGTGAAGGAGGGTCCGGCGACCCGCACGCCGGGGCGTTGTCGCAGGTCAGATACATGCGGCGGGGGTGGTGCACCGATACCGAATCGTGCTCTCACACCCCTGGCCGACGGCCCACAGAGCCCCATCATGGTCACACGTGCCCGGCGACCGCCGAGGCACACCTCACCAGCGTCGTCGACGCGGAAGGGACTGCCATGATCACGCTCGGGCTGATCCTGCTCATCCTCGGCTTCCTCATCAAGGGCATGGCCGTGCTCAAGACGGTCGGGCTCGTGCTCATCCTCATCGGGCTCTTCCTCAACTTCGTCCCGATCGGGGGCACCCGCCGACGCGTCTTCTGAACGACTCGGGTGAACAGGCGGACGAGCCGGGAACGCCGAGCCGCGAGGAGGGGATCAGGCACCACGAGCCCGAATCCTGAACGCCCCCGAAGACGAGACGACGACGCCCCGACCTCCAGGAGGAGGTCGGGGCGTCGCGCTGAGAAGAGACGTCAGCGAGCGAGACGGTGCGCGCCGGTCAGGGCTGCGCCGCTCAGGTAACGCTTGCCGCTGAGGCGGATGCCCAGGCGACGCTCGGTCTTGCGGACCGTCTCCGGGCCGACGATGCCGTCGACACGGGCACCGACCTTGCGCTGGAGCTTGCGCACCTCCGCGCGGGAGAGGACGCCCTTCGAGGACGTCACGCGCTGGGTGCTACGGGAAGCCGCCACCGCGCTGCCACCGCCGGAGGCACCGTTGGAGCGGGTGAGGCCGGCCTTGCGGCTGCAGACGGGCCAGGCGCCCGGCCCCTGCATGCGGAGGAGGTTCTTCGCCACGGCGATCTGCTGTGCCTTCGTGGCGTGGTGGGGCATGCTCGCGTACCGGCTGCCGCCGGCCGCGCGCCAGCTGCTGCGCGAGAACTGCAGGCCACCGTGGTAGCCGTTGCCGGTCGAGATCTTCCAGTTGCCGCCGCTCTCACAGGCAGCAACCCGGTCCCAGACGCCGCCACCGGCGGCCTGGGCCTGAGGGGCGCCGACGGCCATGCCGCCGACGATGGTGGCGCCGCCCACGACGGCCGCCATGAACGTACGGCGGGCCTTCGACACAGGGGTGACGGCGCGATGCTTGGCGTTGTACATGTGGATGGTCGGTTTCCTCTCCTGACGGCGCCTGTGGGGTTAGCTGTCGGGTTCGGGCGTCAGGCTGCCCGGCCGAGAGAACTCGGCTTCACCCCGAGGCCGTCTCACGACGACCGGACCGGATCGCGGTCACTGGGTCCCCCACCTTCGTCTGCCCGGGATATCCGGCAAGGCACGCCCCGACGAAGCTCGGCGCGGGTGTGCGCAGTGGTCTGGTTGGCTGTGTAGTTGGTGTCGGCCCCCGAGGACAGGACCATGCACCTGTCGGCCAAACGCTGGCGACTCTAGGCGAGGACCTTGACCTGAGCAATACCCCGGTCACGGTTGCGCAACGAAACGGTCACAGGAACGGGTCAGGTTCGGGGCGAAAGTGCACGTCGTCGTCCACCACCAGCATCCTCGACCGTGACCGTAACGTGATCAATCCGACATGAACGCATGACCCACGTATGGCTCCTCCCGCCGCCGTGACGGTCCGGAAGCGGCCCAGCCCGAGTCGATGGATGCGCGTCGCCGGTGACGCACTCGCCCGGAGCCCGCCGGGAAGCCCGCGGCCAAGCGTGGCTGGTCCGATGACGGAGGCTCAGACCCCGATCCAGCGCGTCAAGGCCGGCACGAGGCCGCGCAGACCGTCCAGCAGACCATCCAACGGCCACCACGACAGCTCCCACCCACTCGACTGCGTGAGGAGCGCGAGCACCGCCGCCGAGACGCCCGCGGCGACGCTGAGGACGATCGCGCCCGTGTGCCCCGGCGCGACGGTCCGCACGAGGACGCGCGACCCGAGCCGCACGGTGGTCCCACCCGGGCCCCACCAGGCGACGATCAGCCCGCCCGCGGCGCCGAGCATGAGCGCCGGGGAGAGGGACAGCGGCAGCCCGTCGACGTTCCCCGCCACGGCACGCAACCCGAAGACGAGGCCTGCGCCGACGAGGAGCGGGAGCACGCCCGCGACGAGCGCCGAGAACATCGCGCCGATGAGGTGCCACGGGGTCGCGAGCGCCGCGACCGCCACGTCGGTGTCCCGCGGTCCGCGGGAAGCCCGCCGCAACAGGACCGTCGTGAAGAGTCGGTCGGTGAGCCGTGCGAGGCCCGACCACCCCAGCGCGACGAGGATCCCGAGCCCCGGTCGGTAGGCGATGAGGGCGACGAGGAACAGACCGACCGCGAGCAGCGTGCCGGTACGCGAGGACACCGGGCGAGGTGGGGCGGTCGGCGACCACCCTCCGCCCGGCACACCCGGATTCGCCGCCGGGTAGGCGGGCCCCGGACGGTCCTGCCCGTTCCCGCGCCCGTCACCGGGATGCCCGTAACCGGGACGGGCGTGGCCGGGACGGTGGTCGGGACGCGTCGTCACATGGCGTGGGGGCGGGTAAGCCGTGGCCCCGCCGGTCCCGGCCGGGGACGCGCGGAATGCGGCGTAGGGCGACGAGGGTGCGGGGGGTGCGGGCGGCGCGGGGTCGTGCCGCGGCGGCACCGTGGGCATGAGGCGGGTCGAGACGACGGGGTGGGACACCGTCGCCGGAGCCTGGCTCGCGGCACCCGCAGGCACGCCGGAGGACGATGCGGAGGCATCGGCGTCGCCCCGGTGACGCCGCGGGAAGGCCCGCCCGACGAGCTGCTCGAAGCGCTGCGTCGGCGTGCTCTCCTCGCGGGCGGCCGGACCAGGGACCGCCTGGGTGGCCGCCGTGTCCGCCATGGCCGCCGAGGACCCGCGGTCGCTCGCCGAGTCGTCGGGCCTTCTCGCCGAGGGAGTCGCACCGCCGGGCGCATGGTCCTGCGCAAGGGTCGTCGTCGCCGCCGATGCCGCCGACGGGACCGGCAGCGGCGGGAGCACCGTCGCCGCGAGGGAAGGGTTCTCGAGCACGCGACGCGCCGTCTCCAACGTCGGTCGCCGTCGAGGGTCGGGGTCGAGTCCGGCGTTGACGAGCTGGGCCACCCACCCCTCCAGGCCCGTGAGATCGGCGGCGCCGCGGCGCACGCGGTCATGGACGGCCTCGGTGCGGCCGCCCCCGAAGGGCGCGCGCCCCGTCGCGGCGAACGCGAGCGTGGCCGCGAGACCCCAGAGATCGGTGGCCGGGGTGGCGTCATGACCGTCGAGGAGTTCGGGCGCGAGATATCCCGGTGTCCCCATGACGAGGCCCGTGGACGTGAGCCGCGATTCGTCGGCCACGTGGGCGATGCCGAAGTCGATGACCACGGGCGACCCGTCCGCCATGAGGACGTTGCCGGGCTTGAGGTCGCGGTGGACGACATCGGCGTCGTGGATCGCGCGCAGGGCGTCGAGGAGCGTGAGGCCGACATCGCGCAGCGCCCGCCCCTGCAGCGGGCCGTGCTCGCGGACCCACGCGTCGAGCGGCTCGCCCGGCACGTACCGCGTGACGATGTAGGGACGGGTGCCCTCGACGTCGGCGCCGAGGAACGGGGCGACGGCGTGGTGCTCGACGCGACGCAGGGTCGCGACCTCGCGGGCGAGTCGCGCTCGGGCCGTACGGTCGTGGGCGACGTGCTCGCGCAGCACCTTGACCGCGACCGCGCGCCCGGAGGGGTCGACGCCGAGGTGGACGACCCCCATGCCGCCCTCGCCGAGGACGCCGTGCAGGCGGTAGTCGCCGAGGCGCTCCACGGCGCCCGGTTCGACCGGTTGCGTCGTCACGACCTCTCCTCACTTCCGACCGGTGACGGTCCGCGGCGCGGCTCGTCGGAGCCGCTCTCCCCGAGCCCGATCCCGGCATGCGCGGGACCATGCCACTGTACGGACTCGCCGGGAGAACACCCTGGAGGCGATCTGAGCGCCGACTGCGCGCTCGATGGGCACTGGTCCGGTCCTCGCAGCAGGCGCGATCGGGCCCAGCGCCGGGCGTCACCGGCCCGTCGGCCGACGACGCCACCGCCGAACCCAGACGGGCCCCCTCACGTCCACTGCGACCGGCGCATGGACGCCCGGCCACGACGACCATCCAGCAACACCCGGGGGGGTGCCCAGGAACGCCCGGGAGGAGGGCGCGCGCCTGCGGTGCCGAGCGCTGCGGGGCCTCCCGCCCGCCGGCGACCGGCTCCCTCCTGGTCCTGCGAGAGTCGCCTCACCCTGCCTCCGCCGAGACGCCCCCGGGGGGCCGCCTCCGGCGCGCAGCCGTCGCGCACCGGTGCACCCGCGGCGCCGCCCACCTGCGCAGGCGCCGCCGTGGCGTGTGGTCCGTCACCCCGGGCGCCCGCCCGCGTCCCGCAGGCCGCGCCTACGATGAGGGCAATCACTTCGCGATGCGAGCAGGAGCTGACAGCGATGAGCGACAACCGGCCTACCTACGACTTCGTCATCGCGGCCAATCGACTGCCGGTCGACCGAAGCGAGGGGGAGAACGGCCCCGAGTGGAAGCGGAGCCCAGGGGGTCTCGTCACCGCGATGGACTCGGTGATGCGCGGACGGGACGGCGCCTGGGTCGGATGGTCGGGTGAACCGGGCGAGGCGCCCGAACCCTTCGACGACGCGGGGATGCACCTGCACCCGGTCGCGTTGTCGGCCGAGGAGGTCCGCGACTACTACGAGGGCTTCTCCAACGACACACTGTGGCCGATCTACCACGACGTCATCGTGCCCGCGACCTTCCACCGCCGTTGGTGGGGGGCCTACCGCACGGTCAACCAGCGGTTCGCGGAGGAACTGGCGGTCGTGGCGGCCGAAGGCGCCACCGTGTGGATCCACGACTACCAGCTGCAGCTCGTCCCGGCGATGCTCCGCCAGCTGCGCCCGGACGTGCGGATCGGCTGGTTCAACCACATCCCCTTCCCCCCGGTCGAACTCTTCGCGCAGCTGCCCTGGCGCGGCCACCTCATCGACGGTCTCCTCGGCGCGGACTTCCTCGGCTTCCAGCGCGAGGACGACGCATGGAACTTCCAGCGCGCCTGCCGACAGCTCGAGGGCTACGAGACCCAGGGCGACACGATCCGCACGGACGGTCGCACCGTGCGCGCCGCCGGTCTGCCCATCTCCATCGACTTCGCCGACCTCGAGTCCCTCGCCCGCAAGCCCGAGGTGCAACAGCGAGCGCGAGAGATCCGTGAGTCCTTCGGCGACCCGCAGGTCCTCATGCTCGGCGTCGACCGGCTCGACTACACCAAGGGAATCCGCCATCGCCTCAAGGCGTACGGCGAGCTGCTGGGCGACGGGGAGTTCACGCCCCCCGACGTCGCCCTCATCCAGATCGCCGTGCCGAGCCGCGAGCGCGTCGAGGCGTACAAGACCCTCAAGGACGAGATCGAACTCACCGTCGGTCAGATCAACGGCGACTACTCCACCGTCGAGTCCACCGCCGTGCAGTACCTCCACCAGAGTTTCGACCGCGCCGAGATGGCGGCGATGTATCAGGCGGCCGACATCATGCTCGTCACCCCCCTGCGCGACGGCATGAACCTCGTCGCGAAGGAGTACGTCACCTGCCGCATCCACGACGACGGCGCGCTCGTGCTCTCCGAGTTCACCGGCGCCGCCAAGGAACTCGGCGACGCCTACGTCCACAACCCGCACGACATCGAAGGCCTCAAGAACCGCATCGTCCAGGCGATCAAGGACGCACCACAGGAACGGCAGCGCCGGATGATGCGCCTGCGCCACGCGGTGCGCTCTCACGACGTGCAGAAGTGGGCCGCGGAGTTCCTCGACGCGCTGCAGTCCGTGCCGCGGGACAACGCGCAGAAGGCTGCCGGCGCATGACCGAGGCCGGGCAGCACGCCGGTGGGGACGCTCGCCGGGAGACGGGGGGTGTCCCCGCGGTGCTGCCGGAGGACGTCCGGGCAGGGATCGCCCGGGTGGCCGCGCTCGATCACGTCGTCCTCGCCACGGATTTCGACGGCACGCTCGCCCCGTTCGTCGAGGACCCGATGGACGCCCGACCGCTGCCGGGGGCGATGGCCCTCCTCCGCGAGGCCGCGGGGCTCGACGGCGTGAGCGTGGCCCTGGTGTCGGGCCGCGACGTGGACACGCTGCGACTTCTGTCGGGGGTGACCGACGGTGACGACATCGACCTCGTCGGCTCCCACGGCGCCCAGAGTTCACGCGCCGACATGACGGCCGGCGCCCTGCTCGACGACGACGCCCGCGCCCGGCTCGCCGAGCTCGACGCCGCCCTCGTCGAGGTCCAGCAGCACCACCCCGCGGCCCGGATCGAACGCAAACCCGCTGCGGTCGCCCTCCACACCCGCGGACTGCCCGAGGACGTCGCCGCCGCGGCCCTCGCCGACGCCGGCGCCCTCGGCGACCGTGACGGCGTCCATGCCCTCTCCGGCAAGAGCGTCGTCGAGCTCGGCGTCGTCGAGACGAGCAAGGGCATCGCCCTTCGCGCCCTCCAGCGCCTGGTCGACGCCGACGCCGTCGTCTACCTCGGTGACGACGTCACCGACGAGCTGGCGTTCGCGATGTTGCCCGCCGCGGACGGGCACCTCACGATCAAGGTCGGAGAGGGCGACACCACGGCGTCCTGCCGGGTCGACTCCATCCCCGCCGTCCTGGACGTCCTCGCGGAGTTCGTGCGTCTCCGCCTGCGGTGAGGAGCGCTCCCCCGCGGCGGCCTCCGGGTCAGCCGGAGGTCGATCGCGGCGCCGGTCGCGGGCGCACGCGCGGTGCCGGCCCGACGGACTCCCGCTGCACGAGGCTGTTGCGGAACACGAGTTCGGCGGTCGCCACGTGTCGACCCGTGATGGCGTCGAGGAGGGCCGTGACCGCCGCGCGGGAGATGCCCTCGGTGTCCTGACGCACCGTCGTCATGGGCGGTGCCGTGAACGCCATGACCGGGGAGTCGTCGTAGCCGATGACCGAGACGTCGCCCGGCACCTCCAGACCTCGGGCCCGCGCCGCCGCGAGCACGCCGAGCGCCATCATGTCGCTGCCGCAGATCACCGCCGTGCACCCGTCGTCGATGAGTGACTCCCCGGCCTCCCGGCCTCCGTCGACGGTGAACAGCGTGTGACGGACGAGGTCGGTGACGTCGGCGACGTCGGCGTGCTGCGCCATCGCCTGGCGGAACCCCATGACCTTGCGTCGCGAGGGGACGAACCGCAGCGGCCCCGTGGCGAGACCGATACGTCGGTGACCCAGCCGGGTGAGGCACCGGACTCCGAGTCCCATCGCGCCGATGTCGTCGTCGCTGACGAACGGGACATGGAGGTCCTCGCGGTAGCCGTTGATGCAGACGATCGGCAGGCCCGCGTCCACCAGGTCCCGGTACCGGTCGAGCTCGGCGGTGGAATCGGCGTGCAAACCCGACAGAAAGATGAGGCCGGAGACGCCACGTTCGCGCATCATCTCGACGTACTCGTCCTCGGAGGTGCCGCCGGGGACCTGGCTCCCGACGATCGGGGTGTACCCCCCGCGAGCGAGGATGTCGCCGATGCACTGCACGTAGGCGGGGAACACCGGGTTGACGAGCTCGGGGACGACGAGACCGACGAGCCCGGCACTGGATCGGCGCAGCTTGGGGGGCCTGTCGTACCCGAGCAGGTCGACGGCGGCGAGGACCGCGGCGCGTGTGTCGTCAGACACGCCGGGCTTGTCGTTGAGGACACGACTCACCGTCGCCTCCGACACCCCCGCACGCCCGGCCACGTCGGCCAGTCTCGGTGGTCGCATCGATGCCTCCTCCGTCGTGACGGGTGGCCCGCCGTTCGGCAGCATCCCTCACGTGACCAATGATTGCAACGCCTTCTGCAACTCTTGCCGCAATCTTCTCGCAAAGTCTTCCGCAAACCCTTGCAGCATTGTTACCGTTCCCCCACGGACGTCGAGGTCCGACCCGAGCGACACCTAGGAGCCCAGACATGCGTCGCAGCCAACTGGCCACAGCCCTCATCGCCACCTCCGTGGTGGCGCTCGCCGCCTGCGGCGGCAACCAGCCCTCCGGCACCGGAGACGCGGGCACGCAACAGACCCCCACGGCGAACCCGAGCGCCGTCACCGGCAGCCTCACGTGGTGGGACACCTCGGACGCCACCAACGAGGCCCCCGTCTTCAAGGAACTCATCGCCGACTTCAACAAGCAGTACCCGAACGTCAAGATCAACTACCAGTCGGTGCCGTTCGGCGAGGCCCAGAACAAGTTCAAGACGGCCGCCGCCGCGAAGTCCGGCGCCCCCGACATCCTTCGCGCCGAGGTGGCGTGGGTCCCCGAGTTCGCCTCGCTCGGTTACCTCTACAAGCTCGACGGCACCCCGCTCGCCGCCGGTCAGGACGATTTCCTCCCCGCCGCGCACGGATCGACCCAGTTCAACGGCGGCACCTATGGCGTCCCGCAGGTCACCGACACCCTCGGCCTCATGTACAACAAGAAGCTCCTCGCCGACGCCGGCGTCCAGCCCCCCACGACCTGGGACGAGATGAAGACCGCCGCCGAGGCGATCAAGTCCAAGACCGGCAAGGACGGCGCCTACCTCAACCCGGCCGGCTACTACCTCCTCCCGTTCATCTACGGCGAGGGCGGGGACCTGCTCGACACCGAGGCCAAGAAGATCACCGTCAACGCCGCACCGTCGGTGGCCGGCATCACGAAGGCCCAGGAGCTTCAGGGCTCCCCCGGCTTCGTCAAGGCCCCCGCCACCGAGGCCTACAAGGCGATGATGGACTCGTTCAATGCGGGCAAGGTCGGGATGATCGTCCAGGGCCCGTGGGAGACCGCGGCCGTCACGAAGGCCACCGGCTTCGGCGGGGCCGACAACCTCGGCATCGCCCCCGTGCCGGCCGGTTCCGCCAAGCAGGGCGGGCCCGTCGGCGGACACGACTACGTCGTCTGGTCCGGCATGAGCGAGGACAAGGCACAGGCCGCGATCGCGTTCATCGAGTTCATGTCGAGCGCCGAGTCCCAGGCCAAGATCTCAGACGAGCTCGGGCTGCTCCCCGCCCGCAAATCCGCCTACGACAAGGTGACGACCCCGCTGGTCAAGCAGTGGCAGACCCCGATGGAGAAGGCCGTGCAGCGCGCGTGGATCCCGGAGGGCGGCCAGCTCTTCGCCCCGCTCGACCAGGCCGCGACCTCGCTCATGATCAAGAAGGCCGACCCCAAGGCGACCCTCGACGGCGTCGCCCAGAAGTACAAGACCGAGGTCGTCAAGGACTACGCGACCGAGTGACCTCCGTGGGGGCCGGCACCATGCGGCCCCCGCACCGGTGCCGTGCGGCGACCACGTCCGTCGCACGGCACCACCACCCCCGACCTCCACCTCAGGAGTTCCGCCGTGCGTGACATGGTTGATCCCGGGGGCGTCCGATGAGTCGCCTCCGCCGCGTCTGGGACAAGCACTGGTACGCCTGGGCCTTCGTGGCCCCGGTCGTCATCGTGCTCGCCGTCCTCGTTTTCTACCCGCTCGTCCAGGGCATCTGGCAGTCCTTCACCAACCTCACCGAGGCCAACCAGGTCCCGGAGATCTGCACGCGGACACTCGGTGGTGGCCAGGTCTGCGAACCCAACCCCAACCGCGCCGAGTTCGTCGGCCTCCAGAACTACGCCGACCTCCTCACCGGCCGGGTCGGCGAGTTCTGGCACCAGCTGATGATCACGCTCATCTGGACCTTCTCGTGCGTGTTCTTCCACTACACCCTCGGCCTCGGCCTCGCCGTCCTGCTCCACCGCGAGATGCGGTTCCGCAGCATCTATCGCGTCCTGCTCATCCTCCCGTGGGCGGTCCCGGCGTTCGTGTCGGCGTTCGCGTGGAAGTTCCTCTACGACCGTGACGACGGTGTCATCAACGCGGTCGTCACGACGTTCGGCGGCCAGGCCATCGACTTCTTCGACACGATCCCCAAGGCCCTCGCCTCGACGATCGCCGTCAACGTCTGGCTCGGCGTGCCTTTCATGATGGTCGCCCTGCTCGGCGGACTCCAGTCGATCCCCGGCGAGCTCTACGAGGCCGCCGAGATGGACGGCGCGACCGGGTGGCAGCGGTTCACCAACGTCACCCTGCCCGGCCTGCGACCGGTCTCGAACTCGGTCATCCTCCTCGGCACGATCTGGACCTTCAACATGTTCCCGATCATCTTCCTCGTCAGCCGCGGCGGCCCCGCCGGCGGCACGGAGATCCTCGTGACCGGCGCCTACCGCGCCGCGTTCGAAGGCATCCGCAACTACGGCTTCGCCGCCGCCTACGGAGTCGTCATCCTCTCGATCCTCATCGTGTTCTCGCTGTTCTACCGACGGATGCTCCGCAACCAGGGAGAGGTCTGGTGACATGACCCGGTCTCACGACGACACCGCGCCCATCGCGCCCGTCGCCACCGCGGACGTTCCTGCCGCGGTACCCCCGGCCCGGACGCCCCACCGTCCACGGCGACGCGGTCACCGCCACCGCAGCCCGATGGCGTCGGTCCTCCTGCACGCGACGCTGCTGCTCGCCGTCTTCGTCGCCGTCTTCCCCATCGCCTGGATCGGTTTCGCGTCGTTCAAACCCGGGCAGGAGGTCGCTCAACTGGGGATGCCCTCGCGGTTCACGCTCGAGAACTACCGCAGCCTGCTCTCGACCACCGACTTCGTCACCTGGTTCCGCAACTCCGTCGTGGTCGCGATCTTCACGATGCTCATCGGCATCTCGATGTCGGCGACCGCGGGATACGCCATCAGCCGGTTCAACTTCCCCGGCAAGCGGAGCCTCATGTGGACCTTCCTCATCACCCAGATGTTCCCGGTGTCGATCCTCATCGTGCCCATCTACACGATCATGAGCCGCCTCGGCCTCATCAACACCCACATCGCGCTCGTCATCGCCTACTGCACGATCGCCGTGCCGTTCTGCACGTGGATGCTCAAGGGGTACTTCGACTCGATCCCCTCCGACCTCGACGAGGCCGCCCACATCGACGGCCTCGGACCATTCGGCACGTTCTGGCGGGTCATCCTGCCCCTCGCCCGCCCAGGTCTCGCCGTGACGGCGTTCTACACCTTCCTCACCGCCTGGGGTGAGGTCGCCTACGCGAGCGCGTTCCTCAACACCGACGACCGCTACACCCTCGCCTATGGCATGCAGATCCTCGTACCGCGTCCCCCGGCGCTGCCGCACTGGGATCTGCTCACCGCCGCCGCCGTGCTCATCACGATTCCCGCGGGCATCGTGTTCTTCTTCGCCCAACGTCACCTCGTCGCCGGCCTCACGGCGGGCGCGACGAAGGGGTGATGCGCCCCACCGGCAGGCTCCGGGCACACCATCTCGTCGCGACGTGCATGATGGGCGGCACGGCACGACGGGTCTGCGACGGCGCACCCCGCACCGCCGCGTACTTCACAACGGATCGTCCGGCACGTTCCTGCCGGTGAAGGAAAGGACAAAGACGTCATGGCAACGGTGAGGTTCGACAAAGCCACCCGCCAATATCCGGGGAACGACACTCCCTCGGTCGACCAGCTCGATCTCGACATCGCCGACGGGGAGTTCCTGGTCCTCGTCGGGCCCTCGGGGTGCGGGAAGTCCACGAGCCTGCGGATGCTCGCCGGGCTCGAGGAGGTGAACAGCGGCCGCATCTTCATCGACGACACCGACGTGACCGACCTGTCGCCGAAGGACCGCGACGTCGCGATGGTGTTCCAGAACTACGCGCTCTACCCGCACATGTCGGTCGCCGACAACATGGGCTTCGCGCTCAAGATCGCGGGGGTCGACAAGGCCGAGATCCGTCGCCGTGTCGAGGAGGCCGCGAGGATCCTCGACCTCGAGGACTACCTCGAACGCAAGCCCAAGGCACTCTCCGGTGGCCAGCGCCAGCGGGTCGCCATGGGTCGCGCGATCGTCCGGGAGCCCAAGGTCTTCCTCATGGACGAGCCGCTCTCCAACCTCGACGCCAAGCTGCGCGTGCAGACCCGCACCCAGATCGCCTCGCTGCAGCGCCGCCTCGGCATCACGACGGTCTACGTCACCCACGACCAGGTCGAGGCGATGACGATGGGCGACCGTGTGGCCGTGCTCAAGGACGGGCTGCTCCAGCAGTGCGACACCCCACGCCGCATGTACGACCACCCCGACAACGTCTTCGTTGCGGGTTTCATCGGCTCGCCGGCGATGAACCTGTTCGAGGTCCCGGTCACCGAGGGCGGCGTGCGCTTCGGCTCGGCCACGCACCAGGTCGAGCGCAGCGTGCTGCAGGGAGCCGGATCGACCGTCACCCTCGGTGTCCGCCCCGAGGACATGAGGATCACCGACGCCGACGGGCTCGACGTCGAGATCGACGTCGTCGAGGAGCTCGGCGCCGATGCCTACGTCTACGGTCATCTCGCCGGCACCACGCCGACCGACCGTCCGATCGTCGCCCGCGTCGACGGCCGCACCCCGCCTGCGAAGGGCGAGGTCGTCACCTTCCTGCCCGCCGAGGGTCAGGTGCACCTCTTCGACGTCGAGAACGGACACCGCCTCGGCGATTGAGGCGATGACGCACCTCGTCCGCACGGGTCAGGTCGCGTACGGCCCGAGCCGTATGCCCGACGGAGGCCACCTTCCACGCACACGGGAGGTGGCCTCCGTCACGCCCGCGACGACCTCGTCTGACACGATGGGGAGGTGCCGCTGCAATACCTGACGTCCTATGCCGACCCGGCGCTGTTCGACCTGCCGTGGTCGACGCCTCTGGAGGAGTGGGACGACAGTCACCTCGCGGCCCTGCCCCGTGGGATCTCGCGACACATCGTGCGATTCGTCAAGCTCGGACGACGGATCGTCGCCGCCAAGGAGATCCGCGACGACGTCGCGGTCCGCGAGTACGAGATGCTGCGCAACCTCACCCGACTCGGGCTGCCCAGTGTCGCCCCCTATGGGGTCGTCAGCGGACGGGCGACCCCTGAGGGCGAACCGCTCGACGCCATCCTCCTCACCGATCACCTCCAGTTCTCCCTCCCCTACCGGGCTCTGTTCAGCCAACGCCTCCAGCCGGACACCGTTCTCCGGCTGCTCGACGCCCTCGCCGTGCTGCTCGCCCGCCTGCACCTCGCGGGGTTCTGGTGGGGTGACGTGAGCCTGTCGAACACGCTGTTCCGCCGCGACGCGGGGGCCTTCGCCGCCTACCTCGTCGACGCGGAGACCGGGCAGCTGTTCCCCTCTCTCTCCGACGGTCAGCGTGCCCACGACCTCGACATCGCACGGGTCAACATCGCCGGCGAGCTCATGGACCTCGCGGCGGGCGGGGTCATCCCCGACGAAGCCGACCCCATCGACATCTCCGAGCGCATCCTGCTGCGCTACGCCCAGCTCTGGGAGGAGCTCACCGGCCTCGAACGCTTCGAGCGGGGCGACCGGTGGCGTCTCGAGGAACGGGTCCGCCGTCTCAACCAACTCGGTTTCGACGTCGACGAGTTCGAGATGTCGACCGACCTCGACGGGGCCTCGATCCAGATCCAGCCCAAGGTCGTCGACGCCGGCCACCACCGCCGCCGACTCCTCCGCCTCACGGGGCTCGACGTGCATGAGAACCAGGCGAGGCGTCTCCTCAACGACCTCGACGCCTTCCGCGCCGGCGCGGGCCGCGACCACGACGCCGAGGAACTCGCCGCCCACGACTGGATGCTGCGGGTCTACGAGCCCGTCGTCCGCAACATCCCCGAGGAGCTGTCCGCCAAGCTGGAGGACGCCCAGATCTTCCACGAGGTCCTCGAACACCGCTGGTACCTGTCCGAACGCACCGGCAGCGACGTCACGACGCAATGGGCCTTCGCCGATTACCTCGCCCACGTCCTGCCCGACAAGCCGGACGAGAAGTCCGTCGTCGGCGTCGACACGGTCGAGATGCCCGTCGTCGCCATGTTCCCCCCCGACGAGACCTGACCCACCCGCCCTCCTGCCTCCCCCAACCGGGCGACGTCATCGATGACGTCACCCGGACCACAGTGGGGGCGGGGCGGAGGTCAGCTGGCGCGGCGGCGGGCGACCTCGTAGAGCGCGACGCCGGTGGCGACGCCGGCGTTGAGGGACTCGACCGCCGCAGCCATGGGAATGGAGGCGATCTGGTCACAGGTCTCACGGACGAGACGGGACAGACCCTTGCCCTCGGAACCGACGACGACGACGAGGGGTTCGGTCGCGAGCTCGAGGTCGGGCAGCGAGACGTCACCCTCCATGTCGAGCCCGACGACGAAGAAGCCCTGCTTGCGGTATGCCTCCAGCACCCGGACGAGGTTCGAGGCCTGCGCCACCGGGACTCGCGCCGCGGCGCCCGCGCTCGTCTTCCACGCCGACGCCGTCATGCCGACGGACCGACGCTCCGGCACGATGACGCCCTGACCGCCGAACGCCGCGACGGACCGGATGATCGCGCCGAGGTTGCGGGGGTCGGTGATGCCGTCGAGCGCGACGACGAGTGGGATGCCGGCGGTCTGCGGGTCGACGAGGTCTGCCGGGTCGGCGTATTCGTAGGCGGGCATCTGGAGGGCGAGGCCCTGGTGGGACGCGCCGTCGGTGAGCCGGTCGAGCTCGCCCCGCGGGGTCTCGAGCATGGGGATCCCCCGCTCGGAGGCGACCTTGACGGCCTCGCGCACGCGGTCGTCGGAGTCGATGCGGCTTGCGACGTACAGGGTCGTCGCGGGGATCTCGGCGCGCAACGCCTCGACGACGGAGTTGCGCCCGGCGACCATCTCGCTCGTGCGCGGCCCCCGACGTCCGCCCCCGCCACCGCCGGCAGGGCGTGACGTCTTGCGGCCCTGCGGCGTCGAGGCGGCGGCCTGAGCCGCGCGCTTCTTCTTGTGCGCCTTGTGGTAGACGCGGTCCTCGGCCTTGGGCGTCGGGCCGCGGCCCTCGAGGCCGCGACGGCGCTGGCCGCCACTGCCGACGACGGCGCCCTTGCGCGAGTTGCCCTTGCGGGTCGCGCCGCGGCGCTGGGAGTTTCCGGGCATGTCAGTCCTTGTGGTCGTCGGCGTGGCGGGCCAGGGACCAGCGCGCGCCGGAGGGGGTGTCCTCGACCGCGACACCGGCCGCGGTGAGGGAGTCTCGGATGGCGTCGGCCGTGGCGAAGTCACGGTCGGCGCGAGCGGCGGCACGGGCGGCGAGACGCTCCTGCACGAGGGCGTCGAGCGCGCCCTCGAGACCGGAATCCGCCGTCGCGCCTCCCTGCCACACGGGGTCGTAGGGGTCGACGCCGAGGACCGAGGTCATCGCGAGGACCTGCCGCGCGGCCAGCCGCGCAGCTCCCGTGTCACCGGAGTCCAGCGCCGAGTTGCCGGCGCGCACCGTGTCGTGGACGACGGCGAGGGCGCCGGCCACCCCGAGGTCATCGTCCATCGCCGCGGCGAACCCACCCGGCAGCTCGGTGACCGGGAGCAGCGGCTCCTCCCGCAGGGCCCGACCCCCCGCCCGCTCGAGGAAGCCCTCGATGCGGGTCACCGCCGTCTCGGCCTCGGTGAGGGAACTCGGCTGGTACTCGAGGGTCGACCGGTAGTGCGAGGCGCCGATGTAGTACCGCACGGCGAGCGGCCGCGCGACCTTCGTGATCTCCTCGACGGTCATCCCGTTGCCGAGCGACTTGCTCATCTTCTCTCCCGCCGCGGTGAGCCAGGCGTTGTGCATCCAGTACCGCGCGAAGCCCAGCCCGGCCGCGCGCGACTGGGCCTGCTCGTTCTCGTGGTGGGGGAAGCGCAGGTCGACACCGCCGCCGTGGATGTCGAAGGTGTCACCGAGGTACTTGCGAGCCATCGCCGAGCACTCGAGGTGCCACCCGGGCCGGCCTCGGCCGTACGGGGTGGGCCAACTCGCCGTCTCCGGCTCCCCGTCCTTGTGACCCTTCCACAGCGCGAAGTCGCGGGGATCCTTCTTACCGCGGGGGTCGGCGTCGGCGGCGGCCTCCATGTCGTCGATGGACTGGCGGGTGAGCGCGCCGTACTCGGGGAAGGAGCGCACGTCGAAGTACACGTCGCCGCTGCCGTCGGAGGCCGCGTAGGCGTGGCCCCGCCCGACGAGGGTGTCCATGAGCTCGACCATCTCGGTGATGTGCCCCGTGGCACGCGGTTCGTACGTGGGCGGAGCGATGCCGAGGGTGTCGAGCGCGGCCGTCGTCTCGCGCTCGTGGGCGTAGCTCCAGGCCCACCACGGGGCGTCGTTCTCCGCGGAGCGGCGCAGGATCTTGTCGTCGATGTCGGTGACGTTGCGCACCATCGTCACCTCGTAGCCGTGCCCGTACTCGAGCCAGCGCCGCAGGATGTCGAAGGCGACCGCGAAGCGCAGGTGGCCGATGTGCGGCGTGCCCTGCGTCGTGAGTCCGCAGATGTACATGCCGACCTTGCCCTGCTCGAGCGGGACGAACTCCCGGAGGTCGCGGGCGGCGGTGTCGTACAGGTAGAGACTCACCGCGCCAGCCTACTAGGCGCGCCCGCGCGCCCCGACCGGCGCGGGACGGGGCACCTCGGGGTCCACCGGGTGAGACCACCACGCCGCACCTGGCTCGTCGGGCCGTGCGCAGCGGTCGGGGCGGCTCACGGACGAGGGCTCTTCGGCGCATGTGGCAACAACGGCGACGTCGATCTGGCGCGGAGAGCGCCGGTTCGGAGAAGGTGCAGTTCACGGCGCCGGGCGGCATTCGGTCACCGCGTCGACTCCGCCGACGTTGCCACATCGACGACGCAGGTCTCCCCTCGGGACGAGCGAGTGGGTGGGCCCGGCCCTCAGGAGCGGCGGAAGAGCAGTGCCACGGCGACGGCCGCGGCACCCTCGCCGCGGCCCGTCAGCCCGAGCCCATCGGTCGTCGTGCCGCTGAGGGCCACCGGCGCTCCTGCGGCCTGCGACAGTGCGGCCTGCGCCTCCGCGCGGCGGGTACCGATCTTGGGTCGGTTGCCGATGACCTGCACCGACACGTTGCCGATCTCGAAGCCCTCCGCCCGCACGAGGCGGGCCGCCTCGGCGAGCAGCACACAGCCCGAGGCGCCGGCGAACTCCGGACGCGCGGTGCCGAAGTGAGCGCCGAGGTCGCCGATCCCGGCCGCGGAGAACAGCGCGTCGCACGCCGCGTGGGCGGCGACGTCGGCGTCCGAGTGCCCGTCGAGCCCGACCTCGCCGGGCCACTCGATGCCACCGACCCACAGCGCCCGTCCGGAGTCGGGGGCGGCGAAGGCGTGGACGTCGGTCCCCACGCCGACGACGAAGGGGGCAGGTGGATGAGCGGCGGACTCGCTCACGAGGTCACCTGCGCGGACCGCAACCGGCGTTCGGCCGCGTCGAGGTCCTCGGGGGTCGTGATCTTGGCGGCCCAGGGCTCGCCGTCGACGACGTGGATGGGGGCGCCGGTGAGTTCGACGAGCCCGGCGTCGTCGGTGACCGTGACGTCGGGGTTCTCCTCGTGAGCGTGCACGAGGATCTCACGCACGAACCCCTGGGGGGTCTGGATGGCGCGCAGCGTCGTCCGGTCGAAGGTGGCCGTGACCGCGCCCGTGTCATCGATGCTCTTGATCGTGTCGACGACCGCGAGGCCCGGAATCACGGCTCCATGACCGCGGCGGAGGGCCTCGACGACGCGGGCGAACAGCGAGGGCGGAGCCAGGGCCCGCGCCGCGTCGTGCACGAGGACCAGACCGTCGTCCGGCCCGAGTGCTGCGAGACCCGCCGCGACCGAGGCGCGTCGCTCGGCGCCCCCGACGACGACGTCGGCCCGAACCGCAAGACCGGTCTCGGAGTCACGATCCGAGGCCCCGAGGGCCTCGCCGACGATGTCGCGGGCCGCCCCGAGCCACTCGCCCGGCGCGACCACGACGACATGGCCGATCTGTTCACACGCGAGCGCCTGATCGAGGGCCCACCGCAGCAGAGGACGACCCTGGAGGTCGACGAACGCCTTGGGCATGTCGGCACCCAGGCGCTGCCCACTGCCGGCAGCGACGACGACGACCGCAGCGTTCAGGAGGCCAGCACCTCGTCGAGCATGTCGGAGGCCTTGTCCTCATCGGTCTTCTCGGCGAGCGCGAGCTCGGAGACGAGGATCTGGCGGGCCTTGGCCAACATGCGCTTCTCCCCGGCCGACAGGCCGCGGTCGCGCTCCCGACGCCACAGGTCGCGGACGACCTCGGCCACCTTGATGACGTCGCCGGAGGCGAGCTTCTCGAGGTTGGCCTTGAAGCGGCGGGACCAGTTGGTGGGCTCCTCGGCATGCGGGGCGCGGAGGACCTCGAACACACGGTCGAGACCGTCCCGGCCCACCACGTCACGCACGCCGACGAGGTCACAGTTGTCTGCGGGGACCTCGATGGTCAGGTCGCCCTGGGCGACCTTGAGAACGAGGTAGAGCTTCTCCTCACCTCTGATGGTGCGCGTCTTGATCTGCTCGATGAGTGCCGCACCGTGATGCGGGTACACGACCGTCTCGCCGACATTGAAGACCATATTCTCGTATTCCCCTTTCGCGGCCTCCAGGATACCACGGCGGCCCCTTGCCGGAAACACGAGCGCCGACATCCGTGCTGGTCAGAGACGGTGTGCTGAGGAAGTTCGCCGACATCCTCCCTTGACAACTGGACGAGCGTTCCGTACGCGCGCGCCCCCGCGGGCGGAACGAAGCGGCGCCGGCGCGAGGGCGGTCGTCACACCCCTCAGCTCCTCGTGACGTGAGACACCCCCGCGCCCGTCGCCGGGGAATCACGGGCAGGTCGCCGGGGCCGACGCGCGGATGCACGGGCACTGATTGGGTAGTCTTGCCGCGTGACTCGACGAATCCCCGCCGCACCGACCTCGCGCCGACGTGCGTCGCGCGCGATCCTCCTCGCGCCCATCGTGGGCCTCGCCCTCGCGGGTTGCCAGTGGACCTCCCCGATCCAGACGGAGAAGCAGTACGACCCCGCCGATGGTCGTTCGGTCTCGCTGGGTGGCGTCAAGGTGGACAACCTCCTCGTCGTCGCCGAGAAGAAGGGCGCGGAGGGCACCCTCGTGGGCCTCGGTGTCAACAACACCAACCAGCCCGTGCAGGTCACGTTCGCCGTGCCCGAGGGCCAGCCCATGAGCATCGACATCAAGCCCCTGTCCTCGCAGCAGGTCAGCGAGCCCGAGGGCGGTCGCAGCACCAAGGTCGCAAACGTGCCCGTTCCGCCCGGCGCCCTGCTCGACGTCACGGTCACCTCGACGGGTGTCGGCAGCCAGACGATCCAGGTTCCGGTCGTCGCCCCCTACGGCGCCTACGGCGCGTACAACAAGGGCGGCACGATCACCCCTACCGTCGCCGAGGGCGGGGACCACGGCCAGAGCGGCGAGGCCACGCCGACCGAGTCGCCTGCGCAGACTGCTGCACCGACACCGACCACGACGGCCACCACGGCCCCGGCCTCCCCCGCCACCACGGCTCCGGCCGCGACGCCCACCGCCTCACCCACCACGCCCTGAGCGCACCGTCGTCGCTCGGGTTCCCACGGGCACCCGGCGAGGTCACCGGGAGTCACGTCACGAGTCTCACGCGGCGTGACGTGCCGCGAAGGGCCTCCGATCGACACGTCGTCCCGCACACCCCCGGGTGTGCGGGACGACGTCGTTCCCGGCGGATGCCGAACCGTCGGGCAGCCGGGGCGCAGCGTCGGCCGCGGTCAGCAGAGGCCTCGCCCCTTCGCCGGTCGGCATCACGACGGCACGGTCACGGCCCTTCGAACTTGTACCCCAACCCCCGCACCGTGACGATGTGGACCGGCTTGGCCGGGTCGGGCTCGATCTTGGCCCGCAGGCGCTTGATGTGCACGTCGAGCGTCTTCGTGTCGCCGACGTAGTCGCTGCCCCACACCCGGTCGATGAGCTGCATGCGGGTCAGTACGCGACCGGCGTTGCGCAGCAGCATCTCGAGGAGTTCGAACTCCTTGAGAGGCAGGGGCGTGTGCTCCCCCTCGACGGAGACGACGTGCCGCTCGACGTCCATGCGCACCGGGCCCGACTCGAGGGTGTTGGGCAGCAGTTCCTCGGGCTCCTGCCGGCGGAGCACGGCCTTGATGCGGGCGAGGAGTTCACGGCTGCTGTACGGCTTGGTGACGTAGTCGTCGGCGCCGATCTCCAGACCCACGACCTTGTCGATCTCGCTGTCCTTGGCCGTCAGCATGATGATCGGCACCGAGGAGCGCTGGCGCAGCGTGCGGCACACGTCGATGCCGGAGAGGCCGGGGAGCATGAGGTCGAGGAGCACCAGGTCGGCGCCGGTCCGCGCCATCTGCTCGAGCGCCTCGGGGCCGGTCTCGGCGATGGCGACGTCGTAGCCCTCCTTGCGCAACAGGTAGGCCAGCGGGTCGGAGAACGACTCCTCGTCCTCGACCACCAGGATCCGAGTCATGTGCTGTGCTCCTTCGAGAGGGGATTGGGGCTGAGAACATCGGACTGGGCGCGCGGGAGGCGCATCGTGAACGTGGACCCGCGCCCCTCCTGGCTCCAGAGTGTGACCTCGCCACCGTGGTTGGCACAGATGTGCTTGACGATGGCGAGTCCCAGACCGGTGCCGCCGGTGGCGCGCGAACGGGCGGCGTCGACGCGGTAGAACCGTTCGAACACGCGCTCCTGGTCCTCGCCGGAGATGCCGCGGCCCTGATCGGTCACCGAGATCTCGACGATGTCCTCGACGGCGCGGGAGACCACGGTGATGCGGGTGTCCTCCGGCGAGTAGGCGATCGCGTTCGTGAGCAGGTTGGTGAGCGCGGTGACGAGCATGGAGGAGTCGCCGTAGACGAACAGGTCCTCGGCGGAGGAGACCCGGAAGCTCATGCGCTTGCCCTCGGCGAGGGTGAGCATGAGGTCGACCGACTCCTGCACGACCTCGTCGATGTCGACGAGCTGGGGGTCCTCGGGGGTCTCGGCCGTCTGGAGCCGCGACAGGTCGACGATCTCCTTGACGAGGCGGGTGAGGCGGGTGCTCTCGATCTTGATGCGACGGGCGAACCGCGCGACGGCTTCGGGGTCGTCCGCGGCGTCGAGGACGGCCTCGGCGAGCAGCGCGATGCCGCCGACGGGCGTCTTGAGCTCATGGCTGACGTTCGCCACGAAGTCACGTCGGACGGCCTCGACCCGACGGGCCTGTGTGCGATCCTCGAGCAGGAGCAGCAGGTGGCGATCCCCGAGCGGGGCGGCGCGTGCGGCAACGGTGATCTCCCCGGTACCGAGCGGCCCGCGGGGCAGGTTGAGTTCGGCCTCGTGGATGGCATGGGTACGCCGGGCGGTGCGGGTGAGCTCGAGGAGGTCGGGCTGGACGAGGGTGTCGTCACGGACGAACCCGAGCGCCCGGGCGGTGGGGCTCACGGCGACCGCACGTTCATGGGCGTCGAGGACGATGGCGCTGGACCGCAGGACCAGGAGCACGTCGGAGACGGCGGCGTCGGCCCTCGCCTGCGCCTCGACCGCATCGATGGCCGTCTGCGCGTCCCGAGAGAGGTCGCCGTCCCCACGTCGCCGACGACCGAGTCCCCACCCTCCCGCAGCGCCGAACAGGAGACCCGCGCATCCAGCGGCGACGGGCACGAGCATCGGGTCCACGGTGCCAGCGTAGGGGTAGGCGGGGCCTGCGCTGCGCCCATCCGGCCGGGTCGGCCCAGGTCAGGCTCGCCGACCAGTGAGAGTTCACCGCAGATGCCCTCCCCGTTCATCCGCGCCTGCGAAGTTTGGGCTCGCGGCGAACCCGCCGGTCGGTCGATCCTGCCCCGGGGCATCCCACGGCTAGGCTTCGACCGTCAAGCCCACCCTGATCCGGCGCCCCGGCGGCGTCGATACGCGAGAAGGACACCATGCGCGACGCCTTCCACGAAGATCTCGACCGGATCTCCGACCAGCTCGTCGAGATGACCCGTCTCGTGGCCTCGGCCATGAACCGGTCCACCACGGCGCTGCTCGACGCCGACCTCGAGCTGGCCGAGGGCGTCATCAGCGCCGACGTCGAGATCGACACCCTCCGTTCCGACCTCGACGAGCTCGCTGTCGGGCTCCTCGCCCGGCAGCAGCCCGTGGCCACCGACCTCCGCATCGTCGTCACCGCGCTGCACATGGCCACGAGCCTCGAGCGCATGGGCGACCTCGCCGAGCACGTCGCCAAGGTGGCACGGCTTCGGTACCCCGAGAGCGCCGTCCCCCCGGAGCTCCGCGGCATCATCTTCGAGATGGGCGAGATCGCCGACCGCCTCGTCCTTCAGGCCGGGGCCATCATCTCGTCCAAGGACATCGAGGCCGCGAGGAACCTCAGCGGTGAGGACGACGAGATGGACACCCTCCACCGCCGCATCTTCACCATCCTCGCGTCCCCCGAGTGGACCCACCCCGCCGACGTCACCGTCGACATCACCCTGTTGTCGCGCTACTACGAGCGCTTCGCCGACCACTCCGTCGCCGTCGCCCGCCAGGTCGTCTACCTCGTCACCGGGCAGTGGAAGTCGCTCGACGACGTCGACTGACCTCCGCCTCGACACCCCACCTCTCGGGCGCTCCTGCCGCCCGAGCGCAGATCGGCCCGGCTCCCTCGGGGGGAGCCGGGCCGAGTCGTGTCCGGGTGCGCCACCTCGCCGGTGCGCAGCGCCTCACTTGCCCTGGTTGGCGACGGCCTGGATGGCGTCCTTGGCGGCCTCGGGGTCGAGGTAGGTGCCGCCCTTGGTCACGGGCTTGAAGTCCTCGTCGAGTTCGTAGACGAGCGGGATGCCGGTCGGGATGTTGAGGCCGGCGATGTCGTCGTCGCTGATGCCGTCGAGGTGCTTGACCAGCGCGCGGAGGCTGTTGCCGTGGGCTGCGACGAGCACGGTCTTGCCCGCCTTCAGCTCCGGGATGATGTCGGACTCCCAGTACGGCACGAGCCGCTCGACGACGTCGGCGAGGCACTCCGTGGCGGGGTTCTCGCCGTCGATGCCCTCGTAGCGCACGTCGTGCGCCTGGCTGAACTCGTTCTCGGGGTCGATCGGCGGGGGCGGGGTGTCGTAGGAGCGGCGCCAGAGCATGAACTGCTCCTCGCCGAACTCCTCCTTGGTCTGCTTCTTGTCCTTGCCCTGCAGCGCGCCGTAGTGGCGCTCGTTGAGGCGCCAGGACCGCTTGACCGGGATCCAATGACGATCGGCCGTGTCGAGGGCGAGGTTGGCGGTCGTGATGGCGCGGCGCAGCACCGAGGTGAACAGGATGTCGGGCAGCATGCCCTTCTCCTTGAGCAGCTCGCCACCGCGTGCCGCCTCCGCCCGACCCTTGTCGGAGAGGTCGACGTCGACCCAGCCGGTGAACAGGTTCTTGGCGTTCCACTGGCTCTCGCCGTGGCGCAACAGCACGAGGGTGTAGGTCATGAACCCACTCTAGTCAGCGACCCTCGCCGTGCGGCGCGAGTGGAGGGGCGGGGGCCGGTGGTCCCCGACACCTCGCGGGCCGTGCGGGGCGCCGCCCGTGAGCTCCCGTGAGATCCCGCGATCGGCCGAGGGCGCGCCTCAGCCCCGGGCGTCGGTGCCGTCCGACCCGTCTCGACGGGGTCGGTCATGGGGAAGGCGTCGTACCCCGTCCGCACCCCCGTCGCGGTCGATCGGTTCCTCGGCCGTCGTCCCGCCCGCGGTCAGGCCGTTCTCGCCCTCGACGCTCGCCTCATGGCTGTTCTCGGAGTCCTGACCGTCCTCCTCCTGCTGGAGGATCTCGCGGAAGGCCTCGAGGTTCGCGAGGGACTCCTCACGGGAGACCCGCCACTGCCACTCCTTGCGCATCGAGCCGAGGAACCCGAGGACGAGGAGCTCGTTGAAGATGTCGTCGGTGCCGGCGAGGACGATGCCGAGGATCTGGTCGAGGAACTCCTCGTCGAGGGCCCCGATCGGCACCTGGCCCGTGAGGTACACGTCGCCGGAGTCGTCGATCGCGTAGCCGAGGACGGGCATCGTGAGGTTACGGCGGAGGAGGAACCGATACACCGACAGGTGGTTCTCGTCGGGGTTGCGGATGACGAAGGCCGACACCGACAGCACCCTGTTGCCGGCGATGAGGGAACAGGTCGTGCGGAGCTTGTTCTCGCCGGGGAGGGTGAGGACGAGTTCGCCCGGACGGCTTCCGTCCTCGACGTCCACGCCTTGCTCGGTGGCGTAGGAGCGGATGAGGTCGCGCGCGGCGATCGCCTCCGGGGACTGGGGCATGTGGGTCACCTCTGCTGTGGTCCGGCGGCAGTGCCGTGTCGTGTGGTCGTCGGGTCGTTCGTCGTCCCCCGGGCGCGGGGCCGGTTCGTCGTCGCTCGGCCTCCACCGGTGTCGTTCGTGACGGGTGAAGGGTGGTGGCGACCTGCGGGAGTCCTGTCCGTGTCGGCGCTGAGGGGCGCCGCTGAGTCGTGGGTGGTCGGGTGGTGAGGCCTCACGACCCGTCGGCGTGGAGCCGACGGGCGCGAGAAGTCATCGCCTCACCGTAAACCCGCACGAGCGAGTCCGCCGTCCGGTCCCATCCGAACCCCGCCGCGTGGCTCGTCGCCACCCGTGAGAGCCGGGCGCGTTCGGTGGGATCGTCGAGGAGGGCCTCGAGCCCGCGGCTCCACTCGTCGGTCGCGTGGGTGGGGAGCAGCACCCCGCCGCCGACGGCGAACGGGAGCCCGCCGACGTCCGCGGCCACGACCGGCGTCCCGCAGGCCTGCGCCTCGACCGCCACGAGTCCGAAGGACTCGTTGTACGACGGCACCGCGACGAGGTCGGCCGCGCGGTACCACTCGGCGAGGTGCTCCCGGGTCGTCGGGGGCTCGAACACCACACGATCGGCGATGCCGAGCTCGGCGGCGAGGTCGGCCAACCAGTGAGGCCGTTCCAGTCCGGACCCACTGGGCCCGCCGAGCACCGCGACCCGCAGCCGCGCACCGAGGTCTGGGCGTCGGGACCGGAGATCCGCCACGGCGCGAAGAAGCAGGTCCGGAGCCTTGAGCGGTTGGATGCGGCCGACGAACAGCACGAGCAGGTCGTCGTCCTCGACGCCGACGGCGACTCGTGCCCGCGACGTGTTCCCCGGGGTGAACAGGTCGAGGTCGACGCCGGGGTGGACGACCCGGACCCGGTCGGGGTCGGCGTCGTAGAGCTCGACGAGCTGCCGGGCCTCGAGGTCGGTGTTCGCGACGAGACGGTCCGCCGCCTCGACGACCTGGACCTCACCGATCTCCCGTCCGCGGGGCTCGGGGCGGTCGCCCTCGGCGAGTCCGATGTTCTTCACCCGCGCCATGGTGTGCATCGTGTGCACGAGTGGCACGTGCCACCGGTCGGCCGCGAGCCAGCCCACCTGCCCCGACAGCCAGTAGTGGGAGTGGACGACGTCGTAGTGCCCCGCCGGATGCGCGGCGACCTCGCGCATGACCCCGGCCGTGAAGGCGCAGAGTTGCCCGGGCAGGTCCTCCTTGGACAGACCGTCGAAGGGCCCGGCCACGACGTGCCGCACGTTCACCCCTGGGGCGAGTTCGACCGATCGCGGCTGCCTGCTGCCGGTCGCGCGGGTGAAGACCTCGACCGCGATCCCTCGCGCCGCAAGCCGCCGCGCCGTCTCGACCACGTAGACGTTGAGGCCCCCTGCATCGCCCGTCCCCGGTCGCTCCAACGGGGAGGTGTGCACGGTGATCATCGCGACGCGCCGAGGCGTCGGGACGGTCTCGCCGCACGGCGAGGGAGACGACGAGGCGATCATGAGGCACATCCTGCCTGCCCGCCCGGCGACCCGCGGACACGGGTCGCCGTCATGGCAGCACCCGCGAGAAGGCGGACGGAGTCGCAGGTCGGCGGGGGTCGCGGCGGGTGGTGGCTCGGACTCGTCTGCCCCCGCGCGCACGACGAGCGTCGAGGTCGCGAACGGCGGCCCGGAGACCGCCGAGGTGCGCCGTCGGTCGGTTCCGGTACGGGGGCTCGCGTCGCGCTGCGGAGGCCCCGTACGGTGAGGTCGTGCGTGCAGTCCGTCCGGATCGTCCCGTGGGGGTGATCACCCGTGGCACGACTGGTGCGAACCGGCTACGGCGGATGGACCGGTTCCTCACCCACCGCAGCGCAGCCCTGCTGCGGCGGCCCGGGCCCGCACCGCTCGTCGTCGATCTGGGCTACGGCGCGGCGGCGACGACGACCGTCGAGCTGCGTCGGCATCTCGCCGCCCTCCGGGCCGACGTCGAGGTCGTCGGTGTCGAGATCGACCCGGCGCGCGTCGCCGACGCCCTCCCCCACGCCGACCCGCCAGGGCTGAACTTCGTGCGTGGCGGCTTCGACCTCGGTGCCCTCGCGCGCCGGCCCGTCCTCGTCCGCGCGGCGAACGTCCTGCGTCAGTACGACGAGGCCGAGGTCGCGGGCTCCTGGCGCCTGCTGCAGGACCGGCTCGCACCGGGCGGACTCATCCTCGAGGGCACATGCGACGAGATCGGCCGCCGCGCCACGTGGGTCCTCCTCGACGAGCAGGGACCACGCTCGCTGACGATCTCCCTCGCGTTCGCCGGCTTCGCGCTCCCGTCGGACGTCGCGGAGCGACTGCCGAAAGCCCTGATCCACCGCAACGTCCCCGGTGAACGCGTCCACGCCTACCTCGCGGCCCTCGACGCGGCGTGGAGGAACACGGCGCCGCTCGCGCCGTACGGACGTCGGCAGCGGTTCCTCGCGACGTGCGCCGCACTCCGGGAGCGGGGGTGGCCGGTTCTCGACGGGCCCCACCGATGGCGACTCGGCGAGGTCAGCGTGCGGTGGGAGGCCGTCGCCCCCGGAGGCGCGGCAGCGTGAGGCCGGAGAACGGCATCGGAGCCTCGCGGTGAGAACCCCGAGGCCCGGCGAGGCCGCGCCCGCTCAGGAGCGGGAGTAGTCGTCCTCGAGACGCTCGATGTCGTCCTCGTCGAAGTGCCCGAAGCCGACCTCGAGCACGCGGGCAGTCGCCGATCCGCTGTTGCCCATGCGGTGGACCGCGCCGAGCGGGATCCACACCAGCTCCCCTCGAGTCGCCTGCCACGTGCGGTCGTCGACGGTGATGTCGACCGGGGCGTCGTCGAGCACCTGCCACATCTCGGCGCGCTGCGCGTGCTTCTGCAGCGACAGCCGCGAGCCGGGCGCGACGGTGATGACCTTGACGGTGACGTTCTGGTTGGTCGCGAAGTTCTGGAACGCCCCCCACGGCCGCTCGACGGTGAAGACGTCGTCGCGCTTGTCGTTGATCTCGCTCATGTCGCGTTCCGTTCTCGTGTGCCGCGGCTGGCCGCGAAGGGCATGGTGTCGACTCGGCCGACGTGGTTCCCCCCAGGACGGTCCGGCGCCATCATATCGGGGGACTCGGACCCACCCGTGGTCGTTCCATCCAGCGCGGTCGTTCCATCCAGCGTGGTCGTTCCAGGGTGACCGGGTGACGCGCGGGTCGGGCGGGGCGTGCCGGGTGGCACCGCTCTCGAAAGGGCCGGCGGCAGGACGACCTCACGTCGCGTCGGTCGAGCGGGCGTGGGCCGGCACGAGAACGGGGCGTCGGGGCCTCTGCTCAGGCGTGTTCGTGGTGGGAGGAGGACGCGAAGGCGCCCGAGGACGACTCGCAGGGCGGCACGGGGTCGGCGAGGAACGTGGAGACGAGTTCACGCACCCGGGCGCGGTGTCCCCACAGCACACCCCCGGGCGGCAGGATCTCCAGCTCGGCGTTCGGCAGCTCCGCAGCGAGATCGCGGGCCACGTCGGCGGGGTGGACGTCGTCCCCCTCCTGACCGATGACGAGGGCTGGCGTCGTCACCGCGCGCAGCACCTCACGGTCGGTGAGCGGCACCTCGAAAGGCACCGTGCGCAGCGCGCGCGAGACCGGCGTCCCGGCGAGGAAGGCAGCCTGCTCGACCGCCCACCTGCGGACGACCGGCTCGTCGCGAATGTCGGAGGGTTGTTCGGCGAGGAGGAGACCCGTGATGCCGGCGCGGTCGTGCGCGTCGACGAGGTCGGCGAGGGCGAGGAACCGGCCCGGGACACCGTCGGTGCGTCGACGGTCGACGGGCGTCGGGAGGACGAACACGAGCCGGTCGAACCGGTGAGGGGTCCGAGCCAGCAGCGTGCACAGGGCCCCCGCCCCCATGCTGACCCCCAGACACCGCGTGGCGGCCACGTGATCCGCCACGGCGCGCAGCTCGGCGGCGAGGGCGGGGTAGGTCCAGTCCGTCTCGGGCGCCTCGGAGGCGCCGTGGCCGCGGAAGGAGAGGAACGTGCGAGCGCCGTGGACACCGCTCGCGAACGGTCTCGTCGTCGAGATCGACCCGGTGAGGCCGTGGGCGAAGAGCGTCGTCGGCTCCCCCTGGCCGACGGTGAGGTACTCGATGTCGCCGGTGGGCCCGGCGAGCAGGGAGGTGGGGCGGGTGGGCCGCCGCATCACCACGAGCCGTAGGGGCCCTGACCGCTCGCGCCGCCCTTACGGCGGCGGTAGGCGCGGTGGGGTGTGATGGCGGGACGGACGTCGGCGAGGTAGACACCGACCGCGACGACCGCGATGAGCGCGAACATGTTGAGCACGGATTGGATCGACACGAACAGCACTGCGAGCGACACACCGAGCGCGATCGTCCAGAACGTCTTGCTCTGCTTGCCCTCGACGGCGAACGCGGCCTTGTCGTGCCGCAGGGCGTCGATGAACGCGAAGAGACCGAGCGCGAAGACGGCCACCCCGAGTGCGAGGGTGACGGCGTTCTGGGCACCGAACACGAGTTCCATCGCCCCAGACTACGGGAGCGGCGGCACCGGGCCGAGGGGTGAGGAACACCGAGCCCGCCGCTCGTCGTCCCCCACCCCGTCGCCGTCGGGGAGCCACGCCGGACGCGCCTCGCCCCGACCCCCTGACGGCGGGGATCGGGGCGGGCTGGGCACGGTGGGCGACCAGCCGTGCCTCGACGCCGGAGGCAGGGACCTCAGACGTCGACGACGAGCGTGAACGGGCCGTCGTTGCACAGTACGACGCGCATGTGCGCACCGAAGCGGCCCGTGGCGACGGTGATCCCGCGTTCACGAAGCCCCGCGGCGACCGCATCGACGAGCGGCTCGGCGATGGCACCCGGGGCGGCGTCACTCCACGAGGGACGCCGCCCCTTGCTCGTGCGGCCGTACAGGGTGAACTGGCTGACGACGAGCACTCCGGCGCCGGCGTCCTCCACCGACGCCTCACCGTCGAGCATGCGCAGCTCGGCGATCTTGCGCGTCATCGTGGCGACCTCCGCGTCACCGTCGGCGTGCGTCGCGGCGACGAGGGCGAGGACGCCGGGACCGTCGATACGGCCGACCTCCTCACCCTCGACGACGACGCGGGCGCCGTCGATGCGCTGGAGGACCGCACGCATCAGTCGAGCTGGTCGTTCTCGCGAACGGCCGCGGCGACGTCGGCAGGGGTGGGGATGTCGATGTCGTCGGAGGGCGTCTTGACGATCTGGATCTCGGAGCCGGCGGAGGCTGCCGGGGCCTTGGGGGCGCTCGCCGGGGTCGACGGGGTCGGGCCGCTCTTGGGCGCGGCCTTCTTCGTCGTCTTCTTCGCGGTCTTCTTGGCCGTCTTGGCGATCGGCGAGCCGGCGGCCGAGGGCGATGCGGCGGACGTGCCGCGGGCGGCGGACGTGCCGGTCGCGGTCGAGGTGGCCTCGGCGGCGGCTGCGGCGGCCTTGCGTGCGCGGGGCGAACGGCGGGCGGTCGTCGTGGCGCCGGCCTCGATGCCCGCGGTGACGCGGTCGTGACGCACGGGCGCGTCGGCCTCGCCCCCGGTGGGGCTCGTGGCGGTGACCGAGGTGTCGATGACGGCTGCGCGGCGACGGGCCTCGGGTCGACGGGTGGTGTGGGCGTCGTCGTGACCGGCGTGCGTGACCGCCTCGACGACCTTGCCGGCGGCGCGCGTCGCGTCGTCGGCGACCTTGCTCGCGGCCCGCGTCGCGTCGTCCGCGGCACCCGTGACGGCGTTGCGGCCACGCCCGACGGCGACGCCGGCCTGGCGGGCGAGACGACGGGCCTCACGGCGGGCGCGGGCCTCCTCCGCGTGCAGGTGGGCCTCGCCGGTGGCGCGGGCACGGTTGATCGCCGGGATCGCCTCGGTGACGGTGTGCTGGCCCCGCTCGGCGAGCTGGGCGTAACCCTTGAGGAGCTCGCTCATGGCGAGACCGGGGGCCTTGCGGGCGCCACGGGCGACGTCGGCGACCTCACCACGCAGGGCGGCGAGCCCACGGCGGTTCTCCTCGGCACCGGTGTCGGTGGACCCCAGCGAGCGGAGCGTGTCGACGGTGAGCTCGGTGGCGCCGAGCAGCGCGTAGGCCGGCTCGAGCACCTTGGCGGTGCGGCCACGCAGGACCTTGGGGGTGGTGGTCACGGTGGTCGTCGCCTCCGGCTTGGTGGTGTCGGTCTTCGCGCTCAGGGCGATCGGGTCGGTGGGCTTCGTCGAGGACGTCGTGGGCTTCTTCGGTGACATGGTCACTCCTTCTCCGTGGGGGCGTCGGGGGTACGGGGTCGTCGGGTGGCAGGGGTCTGTGGGGCGCGTCGGTCGGCCGCGCGGCGGGTGGTGGGGCGGGGGGCCGGGCGGGTGTCGCCGCGCGCGTCGGTCCCTGCGGCCGCGGTGTCGTCCGCGGCACGATCGGCCGTCACTGTGGGTGTGCCGACGGACGAGGCGGTGGCGGTGGCGCGCGACCTGGTCGAGCGGGGCTTCGATCCCCCGCGTCGTCCGGTCGCGGTGGCCGACGGGGTGTCCGCCGAGGTGGACTCGGCAGCGACGGCGCTCGCCGTGATCCCCGCGGTCGCCCCGTTCACGAGGGTCGTGGCGATGGCCACGTCGACCTTCGGCCGGGCGGGGCTCACCGGGGGCTCGAGGCTCGCCCCGGGGGTGCTCGCCGCCGTGACACGCGCACCGGGCCCGAGGGTCGCGACCTGCGTCGAGGCGACATGCCCCTTCTCCGCGCGAGCGCGGGTCTGCGTCTCGCGGGTCTTCCCGCTCGCCTTCGCGTCACGGGTCTTCGCGTCACGGGACTTCGCGTCGCGGCCGTTGGTGGTGGGTGCCTTCGCCGCACGGGTCTTCGTGGCGGCGGCGGTGTCCGTGAGCTCTCCCTCGGTGACCTCGTCGGCGTCGTCGCGCGGCACGAAGGAGTCGTAGAGGTCGATCATGATGCGCCGCTGGCGGTCGGTGAGGTGGCGGTCGAGCGAGAGGGCGAGACGCACATCGACGGCGCTCGCCTCACGCGACTCGTCGAGCAGGCCCGCCTGCACGTACAGCGACTCGGCGGAGATCTGCAGTCCGCGGGCGAGGGAGTTGAGGATGTCGGCGCTCGGTCGACGCAGTCCGCGCTCGATCTGCGAGAGATAGGGGTTGCTGATGCCCGCCACCGCGGAGAGCTGGCGAACGGACAGCTGTGCGTTCTCCCGCTGCTCGCGCACGTACTCCCCGAGGTCGCGCATGCCGGGCACGTGCGGGGTGAGTCGGGGCATACCTCCATAGTGCTTGCAGGAGTTAGCGCATTGCAAGCGGGAGTGAGCAGCGACTGGGTCACATCGCCCCGCGGACGCCCTTGGGCCCCGGTGTCTTCCACCGTCGCCGGCCCGCGACCCGCGGAGGCGATCTCGGAGCGGCCGCACGGACGAGACGTGGGGAGGCTCGGCGACGACAGCCGCTGCCGCGACCGCTCGGCGCGACACCCGGCGCGTTCCCCACCGCTTCGGCTTCCCTCACCGTGCGGACCCACCCCCGGTACGGCCCCGGAGTGCCGCGGCGATGCATCGAGGCGTCGGCGGGTCGGGTCGACGCCGCCGTGGCAGGGCGGTCAGGCGGTCGGGGCGGTCGGGGCGGTCAGGGCGCGACGATCTCCGTCTGCGCCAGCGTCACCGGGGCCTCGTCCCCCACCGGGACGGTGGCGAGATCGACGTCGAGCGGCACGTTGCGTTTGACGACGGCGAGCGCGATCGGCCCGTCGACCTGGTCGCGGGCCACGCTCGTGAGCCGGCCGACGACACGACCCGCATGCGACACCTCGCATCCCGGCACCGGAAGCACGTGGCCGGAGCCGTCGAGGTGGGCGAACACGAGGCGACGGGGCGGGCGGCCGAGATTGTGGACGCGGGCGATCGTCTCCTGGCCGCGGTAGCAGCCCTTGTGCAGATGCACGGCCGTGCGCAGCCAGTCGACCTCGTGCGGGATCGTGCGGTGGTCCGTCTCGGCACCGAACCGCGGACGCCAGGCCCCCACGCGTTCGGCCTCCGCCGCCCAGAGCCCCGCGAGTGCCCGGTCGCCGACCGCCGCCGAGAGATCCGCGCGGGGAACGAGCAGTTCACGCCATGCCCGACCGGTGGCGGGGTGGGACTCCCCCGGGCCGTAGAGCGCGGTGTCACCGACGGGCCCGGGCCACGGGTCGACCCACGCCAGCGGTTCACCCGGGGCGCTCGGGGCGGCGATGGGCTCGCCCAGCACCGCGTACCGATCGGTGACGTCGGCGACCTCGACGCGCAGCATGAACCGCATCCGGTCGAGGAACTCGACGAGTGGAGCGGCGGCTCCCGGTTCGACGGTCAGCCACGTCGTCTCCCCGTCGTCGACGACGTGCATCGCGTTCTCCACGTGCCCCTTGGGCGAGAGGAGCAGGGTCTCCGTGCTCTGCCCGGGTGCGAGATCGGACAGATGCTGCGTCGTGAGCGAGTGCAGCCAGCTCAGGCGATCCGGCCCCGCCACGGTGACGACCCCACGATGGGAGAGGTCGACGACCGCGAGCCCCTCGGCGAGCAGCCGTTGCTCCCGCATCGGGTCGCCGTAGTGCGAGGCCACCGCCGCGTCGATCCCGGCACCGGGCACCGCGCCGGGACGCTCGAGCAGCGGGGAGGTCGGGGCGGGGGCGGCGGTCGACGAGTCACTCACCCGTCCAGCCTACGGTCGCCCTCCGCGCCGCCCGACGGGGCCGCTCCGCCGGCGACGCCGTCGAGGGTGGTGCGCCACCCGCCGAGGGCGTGACCCGTGGGAGCGTACGGTCGACGCCGACGTGGCCGCCGCCACCGTCGAAGGGTCGAACTTGGCCGCCGTCGTGGACCATCTCCTCCGCGCGGGCCCCATCTCCTCCGCCCGACGGGCCGGGCGCGCGACGGCCGGGCTCGCGACGAGGCCTCTCAGCCCACGCGCGTGAGCTGCGCCGAGGCGTGGCTCTGCATGGGGTGCCCCTCGGCGGCCATGTCCATGACCCACAGCAGCTTCTGCTCGACGAGCCCGTACATGCGGCGGGCGGCGGTGTAGTCGCGGGCCGCAGGGCTGCGCATGACGCCGTCGGTCGCCAGGTCGAGCACCGGGCGGTCGACCTCGCGACGTCCGACGTACATCTCGAGGATGCCGGTGGGGTGGACGAGGAGCAGTTCGATCTCGCCGTTGTCGAGGAACCGGAGGAACCCGGACTCGCGGGCACTGTCGCGGTCCTTCGAGCCGTCCTCGTTGAGGAGATGCGTGTGGCTCTCGATGGCGAGGAACGGGCGGCCGTCGTGGCTGATGACGAGCTCCTGGCCGAAGTTGCGGGAGTCCATGTCGGGGTAGCCGACGACGCCGACGCCCTCCCAGCGGCCGATCATCCAGCCCAGAGGCGCGACGGCCGGGTTCATCGTGGGATCGATCTCGAACGGCATGGTGGGTCCTTTCGGGGAGGCGGGGTCAGAGCGGGACGGCGCCCGTGAACCAGGCGAGACCGTACGCGATGACCCCGGTGGACAGCACGGATCCCGCCGCCGAGGCGATCTGGGCGCGACGCCCCCACAGCGAGGGGAGGACGGACTGGATCTGCCGAAGGGCGTAGCTGAACCCGCCCGCGAGCGCACCCGCGACGGCGACGAACGGCAGCGAGGAGGATCCGAACGCCGCGTGGACACCCCAGGCCCCGAACCCGCCGAGGACGACGGACGCCACCGCGCAGGCCGCGGCGACGCCGCCTCGGGGACGTCGACCGAGGCCGATGTCGGCGAGGGTCGCCGCGGCGGTGGCGCCCATCACCGCGGCGATCGCGTCACGGCCCTGGGGCTGGACGACGAGGGGGACGAGGCACGCGGCCGAGCTCAGGAGTGCAACACCGGCGGCGACCGCGGAGACGGATTCGACGAGCCGCGGCCGGGCGTCCCGCCGCACGAGCTGGTGGACGAACGACGCGATCATCGACAGGGCGACGAACCCGGGAAGGCGTTCGAGGGTCGTGGTCGGGCTGATCGCCGCCGGCACCAACAACAGGACGACGGCGATGAGCTGCACGATCGTCGTGCCCCGCGGGCTGGGGAGACGCAGCAGCGGCACCCATCCGATCGCGAGGAGGACCATCGGCAGCGCCAGGGCGGGCACCATCCACGTCACGCTGCCCGTATGCGCGACGACACCGAGGACGACGGCGACGACGAACGCGACCACCGTCACGACGGGGCGCCACGGGCGACGCGGCGGGCGAGGGCGGGTCCCCGGAGCGTCCGGGTGCGACCTCGCGGCGGCATGACCGTCCGCAGAGCGACCGTCGACACCGTGGTCCCCGGCGACGACGTGACTCCCGGCGACATCGTGATCCTCGGCGACCCCGGCCTCGGACGGCGCGGCGCTCGCGGCCGGGTCGGACGTGGCGGCCCTCGTCCCGACGGCGTCCATGCCGTCGTGAGCGGCGGCGGGAGCCGGGTCCTCCTGCGGGCGTCGGCCGTCCTGGGGGGACGCGTCTGCCGCAGGTCGGATGTCGTTCACGGTGTCATCCTGTCAGCCGCCCGCGAACGGGGGCAGGATCTCCACCGACACCCCGTCGGACAGCTGCGACCCTGCCCGGTCCTCGGGGCGCACGGGGGTCCCGTCGACGAGGACGGAGGCCACCTGCAACACCGGGCCGAGCTCGGGGTGACGGGCGACGGCCTCGTCGAGCACGGCCGCGACGGTGTCGGGCCTCGCCTCCTCGGCGTCGACCCCGGTCGCGGCCGCAGCGGCGGCCCAGTAGCGGAGCGTGACGGTCACCGTCTCACCTTCTCAGGACGGGCCGTGCCCATGCCAGCCGAGGCCTGCCCCGACGTCGCGAGATCGCGGGCAGGATCACAGCCGAGGATGTCGTGAGGTGGCTGCGATCACGACCGCGCCGCTGCATCCTTGCCTGCGACGTCGGGCCGGAGGGGGTGACGGAGCCGACCCCGTGTCGGCCGCGCCGGCCGGATTCGGCGTCGATGCCCCACCGTAGAGTGAGGGTCATGGCCCAGGTGGTGCTGCTCTCGAGGTCGCGGGAGTCGGGTGAGGACGTCCTGCCCGCGCTCGTGCTGCTCCCGCACCGGGTGCGGGTGGTGACCGACGTCGGCGCGCTGACCTCCGTCCCCGCGGGCACCGTCGTGCTCGTCGACGCCACGACCGACCTCGTCGCCGCCCGCGCCTCATGCCGCCAGATGGCCTCCTCGATGCCCGATCTCACGCTCGTGGCCGTCATCACCGAGGGCGCCCTCGCGGCCCTCACCCCCGAGTGGGGCCTCACCGATCTCCTCCTGCGGACCGCCGGTCCCGGTGAGGTCGATGCCCGCCTCCGGCTCGCCGCGGCCCGCGGCGACCACGCCCCCGAGGACGGCCCCGAGGTGCGCGAGGCCGGAGATCTCGTCATCGACGCCTCCGGGTACTCCGCCCGCGTGCGCGGGGTGCCGCTCGACCTCACGTACAAGGAGTTCGAGCTCCTCAAGTACCTCGTCTCCTCCCCCGGCCACGTGTTCACCCGCGCCCAGATCCTCGAGGAGGTCTGGGGGTACGACTACTACGGCGGCACGCGCACGGTCGACGTCCACATCCGGCGGTTGCGGGCCAAGCTGGGCCCCGAGCACGAGGGCCTCATCGGTACCGTGCGGGGTGTGGGGTATCGCTACGAGAGCCCCTGACCCCGCCCCGTCCCCGTCGAGGTCCCGCGATGCGGTGAACCCGGGGAAGGAGCAGGTGCCGCCCGACGAGCAGGAGCCGCGCATGACCGAGCAGACCTCTCCCCACCTCGAGATCCGCACCTCCCTCACCCCCGCGCAGGCGGCCGAGGTCCGCGACCTCGCGAGGCGGGCGGCCGACGCCGACGGGGTGGAGGCGCTCTCGGAACAGACCCTCCTGCACCTCGACGCCGCCCCCGGTGCGCACCGGCACGTCCTCGCCGGTCTCGAGGGCGGGAACGACGCGGGCGGCATGCACGGTGCGATCATTGGCTACGCCCACCTGGACCACACCGACCCCGAGGCGGGGGCCGAGATCGTCGTTGCGCCGGAGTCCCGCCGCCACGGGCTCGGCACGGCCCTGTGGGGCGCGGTGACCGACCTCGTCCCCGATGCCCGCGTATGGGCGCACGGCGACGTCCCCCCGGCGTCGGCGTGGGCCGAGCACGCCGGGCTGCGCGTCGTGCGTGAACTCCTCCGGATGGCGCGACCGCTCGAGGGTCTCGCCGACGCCGCGGTCGACCTCCCCGAGGGCTACACGGCCCGCACGTTCGCGCGCGCCGACGAGCAGACCGACACCCGGGCCGCCCTCGAGGCGGACATCCAGGCCTGGGCGGCCCTCAACGCGCGTGCGTTCGCCACGCACGCCGAGCAGGGACGCATGACGGCGGCGGACGTGCGCGCACGCATGGCCGAGCCGTGGTTCGACGCGGACGGGTTCTTCCTCGTCGCCGACCCGGAGGGGCGTCTCGTCGCGTTCCACTGGACGAAGACCGAGGACGGCGAGGGCGAGGTCTACGTCGTCGGCGTCGACCCCGACCGTCAGGGACTCGGACTCGGCAAGGCCGCCACCCTTCTCGGCCTCCGGCACCTCGCCCGCGCCGGCTTGACGCGGGTCACCCTCTACGTCGACGGCGACAACGCCGCTGCGCTCGCCACCTACCGCCGGCTCGGGTTCGAACGCATCTCCCTCGACGTGCAGTACGCGGCCTGACCCCGGCGTCGGTGGCACCTGCGGCGGGCCGCGCACGTCGCGCCCACCGGTCGGCGTGCCGTGGCGCACCCGGCGGGCCGTCCCGGGCCATCGCCGCAGGTGGGCCGCCCCCGACGCGCGACCACCGCGGCTTCGCCGATCCGCCCGGAGACGCCCTGCGCCGACCGTGGCACCATGAGCGCATGACGGCCACGAGCGACAGCGCGACCCCTGCCGAGACCTCCCCCGCCCACACCGGTGCGCTGACGGCGGTCACCGGCGAGACGACGTCCGCCGCGGGCGCGAGGCCCCGCGCCGCCAACGGCCGTTTCATGCCCGCCGGCCCCGCCGACGGCGAGCAGCTGCCCACCGACCGGTTCCTCGATCGGGAGATCTCCTGGCTGCAGTTCAACGAGCGCGTTCTGCAACTCGCGGCCGATCCCGACATGTACCTGCTCGAGCGCGCCCGGTTCCTGTCGATCTTCGCGAGCAACCTCGACGAGTTCTTCATGGTGCGCGTCGCGGGGCTCAAGCGCCGGATCGCCACCGGGCTCGCGGTGCGCTCGGCCTCGGGGCTCGAACCGCGCGAGCTGCTCGACCGCATCATGTCGACGGCCCAGGGCCTCATGGCCGCGCACGCGCGGATCTTCGACGAGCAGGTCCGCCCCGCGCTCGCCGAGGAGGACATCCTCATCGTCGGGTGGGACGATCTCGCGGCCCCCGAGCGCGCCCGCCTCGACGAGTGGTTCGCCGCGCAGGTGTTCCCGGTCCTCACCCCGCTCGCCGTCGACCCGGCGCACCCGTTCCCCTACATCTCGGGGCTGTCGCTCAACCTCGCGGTCGTCCTCGAGAACCGCAAGTCCGGGAGCGAGCACTTCGCCCGCGTCAAGGTCCCGCCCCTGCTCCCGCGCCTCGTTCAGATCCCCGCCGCCGACGGCGAGGAGGACCTCTACTCGGCGCGGTTCGTGCCGGTGGAGGAGGTCATCGCGGCACATCTGCCCGAGCTGTTCCCGGGCATGGTCGTGCGGGAGCACTTCAGCTTCCGCGTCACCCGCAACGAGGACCTCGAGGTCGAGGAGGACGACGCGGAGAACCTCCTCGCCGCGCTCGAGAAGGAACTCACCCGTCGCCGCTTCGGACCCGCCGTCCGCCTCGAGATCGAGGAACGCACGGACGACCACGTGCTCGACCTGCTCACCCGTGAGCTCGGCGTGAGTCCCCGCGAGGTCTTCCGCCTGCCCACCCCGCTCGACCTGCGCTGCCTCGACGTCATCGCCGACCTCGACCGCACCGAGCTCAAGTACCCGCCGTTCGTGCCCCGCACCCATCGCGACATCAACCGTCACGAGAGCGCGAAGGCCGCCGACATGTTCGCGGCCATCCGCCGCAAGGACGTGCTCGTCCAGCACCCGTACGACTCGTTCTCGACCTCGGTGCAGGCGTTCGTCGAGCAGGCGGCCGCCGACCCGCGCGTCGTCGCCATCAAGCAGACCCTGTACCGCACGAGCGGCGACTCCCCCATCATCGACGCCCTCGTCGCCGCCGCCGAGGCGGGCAAACAGGTCCTCGCGGTCGTCGAGATCAAGGCCCGCTTCGACGAGCAGAACAACATCGACTGGGCCCGCAAGCTCGAACATGCAGGCGTCCATGTCGTCTACGGCGTGGTCGGGCTCAAGACCCACTGCAAGCTCTCGCTCGTCATCCGCGCCGAGTCCGGTGGCCTGAGCCGCTACTGCCACGTGGGCACCGGCAACTACCACCCCAAGACCGCACGACTCTACGAGGACTTCGGCCTGTTCACGGCGGACCCCCACGTGGGCGAGGACCTCACCAAGCTGTTCAACCAGCTCTCCGGATGGGCGCCCCGCAGCAAGTTCTCCCGGCTGCTCGTCGCGCCGTCCTCGATCCGCTCCGGGCTCATCGAGCGGATCGAGGAGCAGATCGCCCGCGCCGAGAAGGGCCAGGACGCCTACGTCGGCATCAAGGTCAACTCCATCGTCGACGAGCGCATCATCGACAGCCTCTACCGCGCCTCGCAGGCGGGCGTGCGGGTCGACGTCCTCGTCCGCGGCATCTGCTCGCTGCGCCCCGGCGTGCCCGGCCTGTCGGAGAACCTCCGCGTGCGATCCATCCTCGGACGGTTCCTCGAGCACTCCCGCATCTTCGTCTTCGGCCCCGGCGGGCGGGACGCGGTCTACATCGGCAGCGCGGACATGATGCACCGCAACCTCGACCGTCGCGTCGAGGCGCTCGTGCGCATCACCGACCGCGGACACGTCGAGGAGCTCGTCAACGTCCTCACCCGAGGAATGAGCGACGAGTTCTCGAGTTGGCACCTCGCCGGTGACGGGCGCTGGACGCGCCATCACCGCGCCGAGGACGGCACCCCGCTGCTGGACCTGCAGAGCGTTCTCATCGATGAACACGCTGCCAAGCGCAGCGCCCGGCGTGGCTGAGGCGCGGGTCCGCGCGGCCGGCACCCTCCCCTGGCGTCGCCGCAAGGACCGCCTCGAGGTCCTTCTCGTCCACCGTCCCCATCACCGCGACTGGTCCTGGCCCAAGGGCAAGCTCGATCCGGGCGAGGAGTGGGCCGCCGCCGCCGTGCGCGAGACGTTCGAGGAGACCGGGCTCAAGGTGCGCCTCGGCCGTCCGCTCCCGCTGAGCGTCCACTCCCTGCCCCCCGACACCGGTGGCAGCGGCGGTCGGCGAGGCGCGCACCGCCGCAAGGAGGTCCGCTACTGGGCCGCCGAGGTCGTCGGGGGCGACGGCCGCCTCGAGAACGAGATCGACGACGTGCGCTGGGTGACGCCCTCCCGGGCACAGCGGCTCGCCACGTACCGGCGCGACCTGGAACAGCTGCGCACCCTCACCGCGAGCCCCGTCCTCACCCGGAGCGTCGGCATCGTGCGGCACGCGCACGCCGTCTCCCGCAAGAGGTACGACGGGGACGACGATCGCCTCCGTCCGCTGGACCCGCCCGGCGAGGCCCGCGCCCACGACCTCGCACCGCTCCTCGACGCCTACGGGTTCACGCGCATCGTCAGTTCCCCGTCGGTGCGGTGCGCCCGCACGATCGAGCCCTACCTCGAGACGACCGACGACACCGTCGAGGTCGCCTGGTGCCCCGAGCTGTCCGAGGAGGGCTTCGAGGCCCGCCCCGGCGATCTGTCGTCGATCGTCGACGAGGCGCTCGCCGGCTCCGACCCGGTGCTGTTCGGCAGCCACGGCCCCGTCCTGCGGCCGCTGCTCAAGGAGATCAGGCGACGACACCGTACCCCCGGCCGTGAGACCAAGCGGGTCCTCGACGCCCTGGCCCGCGACAACCTCGCCAAGGGCGAACTCGTCGTCCTGCACATCGGCACCGGGTCCACGCCGTCGATCCTCGCCGTGGAACGTCACCGCCCCGAGGGGCGGAGTCGGTCCTGACGGCGGCGTCGCTCCCCGAGGTCGCTCGATACGCGGTCGCTCGATACGCGGTCGGTCGCGCCCCACGGGGGTGAAGCCGGTCCGCGCGGCGCGGGACCACCGACAGCCCGGAGAGGTGGTGCACGGTTCTCGCGCCGGGTGGGAACAGAAGCCACCCTCTGCTACGTTGGGTCCTCGTGTGTGCCGGGCCGCGGCAGCCCCGGGCTCCAACATTCGCCGCTACGAGCGGCCTCGCGCCGAGAGGCGCTCCCGGTCCGGCACACACCTCACCCTCGTCGAGAACCCGCGCCGCGACCCCTCACGGCGCCGGCCGATCAGCGTCGCGGTGGTGAGGCCATCGTGACGGTCGCGGTCGTCACCGTCACGCCGACAGAGGCTCCTCGCCCGCGTGCGCGCAGGTGTGGTCGTGGGCGTCGTCGGCGGCCATGGACCTGGACCGGCGGCCCGGCCCACGCCACCCACAGTCGTCGCACACTCCATGTGCGAAGGACCCGATCTCCACGGTCTCCCGGTCGGGGACGTCGACGATCTGCGGTCGGGTCCTGGTGCGCTTGCCGATGCCGAACATCGAGACGAACTCCCGTCGTCGTGAGGAGATGGGCGGAGCGGCCGTCCTGGACGGCCGCTCAGATCGTTGCACGACCGGACCCGAAACTCCGCGCCGCAGGGACGCATCGTGAGGCTCCTCATAGGAGCCGGGACCACGGCGACGGAGTCGCGGGACCGGCCTCAGCCGAACCGGCCGGAGATGTAATCCTCGGTGGCCTTCTTCGCGGGGTTGTTGAAGACCTTCTTGGTCTCGTCGAACTCCACGAGCTGACCGGGCTTGCCACTGCCCTCGATGTTGAAGAAGCCGGTCTTGTCGGAGACGCGGGCGGCCTGCTGCATGTTGTGCGTGACGATGACGATCGTGTAGTTCTCCTTGAGCTCGCCGATGAGGTCCTCCACGGCGAGGGTGGAGATGGGGTCGAGCGCCGAGCACGGCTCGTCCATGAGGACGACCTCGGGCTTGACCGCGATCGTGCGGGCGATGCACAGGCGCTGCTGCTGGCCGCCGGAGAGTCCCGAGCCGGGCTTGTCCAGCCGGTCCTTGACCTCGTTCCACAGGTTGGCGCCGCGCAGCGAGCCCTCGACCAGCTCGTCGGCCTCGGTCTTGCGGATGCGCTGGTTGTTGAGGCGGACGCCCGCGATGACGTTCTCGTAGATCGACATCGTGGGGAAGGGGTTGGGCTTCTGGAAGACCATGCCGACCTTGCGGCGCACCTGCACCGGGTCGACACCCTTGGCGTAGATGTTCTGCTCGTCGATGACGACGTTGCCCTCGCAGTAGGCGCCCGGGATGACCTCGTGCATGCGGTTCAACGACCGCAGGAAGGTCGACTTGCCACAGCCGGAGGGACCGATGAGGGCGGTCACCGAGCGGGGCTCGATGAACACGTCCACGTCCTTCACGGCCAGGAAATCGCCGTAGTAGATGTTGAGGTCCTTGACGTCGATGCTCTTCGACATGTGCGTGATCTTCCTTCCGGGCGTGCTCGCCGGTCAGCGCCCGGTCTTGGGGGCGAAGAACTTGGAGATGAGGCGCGCGATGATGTTGAGCGCCATGACGATGAGGATGAGCGCGAGGGCCGCGGTCCAGGCCCGCTCGATGAACGGCGCGGGCGGCACGCCCGGCGTGGCGTACTGGTAGTACGAGAAGACGGGCAGGGTCGCCATGCGGCCCGAGAACGGGTTGAGGTTGACGCTGGTCGTGATGCCGACGGTGACGAGCAGCGGGGCCGTCTCACCGATGACGCGGGCGATGGCGAGGGTGACGCCGGTGGCGATGCCGGCCAGTGCGGTCGGCAGGACGACCTTGACGATCGTGAGCCACTTGGGCACGCCGAGCGCGTACGCGGCCTCGCGGAGTTCGTTGGGCACGATCCGCAGCATCTCCTCGGTGCTGCGCACGACCGTCGGGATCATGAGCACCGTGAGTGCGGTGGCACCGATGATTCCGGCCCGCGCGCCCTCGCCGAAGACGAGCACGAACAGGGCGTAGGCGAACAGACCCGCGACGATCGAGGGGATCCCGGTCATGACGTCGACGAAGAACGTGAGCGCCTTGGAGAGCCGGTTCTTGCGGCCGTACTCGACGAGGTAGATGGCCGCGAGGATGCCGATCGGGATCGAGACCAACGCCGCGATGCCGGTGATGATGACCGTGCCCATGATCGCGTGGTAGGCCCCACCGCCGGCGCCGACGACGCCGCGCATGGAGTAGCTGAAGAACTGGGCGTCGAAGCGGTGGTAGCCCTTGCCGACGACCTCGACGACCACCGAGACCAGCGGCACGAGGGCGAGGGCGAACATCGTCGTGACGATGCCGGTGACGAGGCGGTCCAGGGCGTGCCGCGGGCCCTCGACGAGGCGCGAGGCGACGTAGATCGTCACGCAGTACAGCAGCGCCCCGAGCACGATGATCCCGACCGAGTGCAGGCCCCACCCCAGCAGCGGGGAGAGGCCGAGGCCGAGCAGGATCGCGACGACGAGGATGCCACGGCGCACCGGGGTGGTGAGCGTGCCCTGGGTCATCGCGGCGCTCGTGGAGGGTGCGGCCGGGGGCGGCGCGGTGAGGGTGCTGTTCTTCTGGTCGGTTCTCATGTCAGTTCGCTCCCGAGAACTCGGCCCGGCGGGAGACGATCCAGCGGGCGAGCATGTTGACGGCCAGGGTGAGCGCGAAGAGCACCAGACCCGAGGCGATGAGGGTGTTGACGGCCAGACCACTGGACTCGGGGAACTGCAGCGCGATGTTCCCCGCGATCGTGCCGGGGTTGGCGCTGCCGATGAGGTTGAACGAGATGCCGCCGGACATCGACAGGATGATGGCGATCGCCATCGTCTCGCCCAGCGCCCGACCGAGACCGAGCATCATGCCGGAGATGACACCGGACTTGCCGAACGGGATGACCGCCATCTGGATCATCTCCCAGCGGGTCGCGCCCAGCGCGAGGGAGGCCTCCTCGTGCAGGCGCGGGGTCTGCAGGAAGACCTCACGGTTCACCGCCGTCATGATGGGCAGGATCATCACCGCGAGCACGATGCCGACGACGAACATCGTGCGACCGGTCGTGCTGGGCGGGCCGGCGAACAGCGGGATGAAGCCGAGCTTCTCGGACAGCCATGTGGTGACGGGGACGGTCTTGGGGGCCAACACGAACACACCCCAGAGGCCGTACACCAGGCTGGGCACGGCGGCGAGGAGATCCACCAGGTAACCCAGCGCCTGCGCCAACCGGCGCGGGGCGTAGTGGGTGATGAACAGCGCGATCCCGATGGCGAGCGGCGTGGCGATGAGCAGGGCGATGACCGCCGACAGCACCGTGCCGAACAGCAAAGGGGCGATGTAGGAGGTCAGGCCCTTGCCGCCGGGGATCTGTTCCGGGTCGGCGACGAGCGCCGGCCATGCCTGCCACAGGAGGAAGGCGGCGACACCGGCCAGGATGGCGAGGATGAGGATGCCCGAACCGGTCGCGGCACCGGCGAAGATGCGGTCTCCGGGGCGCGTCACCGCCCGGGGCGGTCCGGCAGTCTGCGTCGTCACTGGTGGTCTCTCTCGTGTCAACTGCGTGCGGGTGGATCAGGGGATGGGCATCGAGCCCGGTGACCGCGACGCGGTCCGGCACACCCGGGGCGGGTGCGCCGGACCGCGGAGACGGCGGCGTCCGGTCAGCCCGCCGCGATGGTGTTGATGCCCTTCATGGCGTTGTCGCGCGCGGTCGAGGAGATCGGCGCGGAGCCCGCGGACTCGGCGGCGGCCTTCTGGCCCTCCTCGCTGACGATGTAGGTCAGCCAGGCCTTGACCAGGTCGGCGGTGTTCTGGTCGGCGTACTTGCTGCACGCAAGGGTGTAGGTCACGAGGACGATCGGGTAGGTCCCGCCCTCCTTCGTGTCCCGCTTGAGGTCGATCGCGAAGTCGTACGGGGAGGTGCGGTCCTTGGCGGGCTCGGAGGCGTCGACGACCTTGGCCGCGGCCTCGGCGCTGTACTCCACGAACTCCTCGCCGACCTTGACCTTGGCGTGCTTGAGGTCACCGATCTGGCTGGCGTCGGCGTAGCCGATCGTGCCGTCACCGGCGTTGATGGCCTGCACGACGCCGCTGGTGCCCTTGGCGGCCTCGCCGCCGGAGATCGGCCAGTCACCGGAGGCCTTCTCGGTCCAGTCCTGCGGGGCGGCCTTGCTGAGGTAGTCGGTGAAGTTCTCGGTCGTGCCCGACTTGTCGGAGCGGTGCACCGGGGTGATCTTCGTGGCCGGGAGCTGGACCCCCGCGTTCTCGGCGGCGATCGCCGGGTCGTTCCACGTGGTGATCTTGCCGGAGAAGATCTTGGCGATCGTGGGAGCCGACAGCTTGAGCTCGTCGACACCCTGGACCTTGTAGGCGACCGCGATCGGGGAGATGTACGCCGGGAACTCGAGAAGGTCACCACACTTCTGCGGGACCTTCTTGGCCTCGTCGGCGTCGAGGTAGGCGTCCGACCCGGCGAACTGCACACCACCGGCGAGGAACTGCTCGCGGCCGGCGCCGGAACCCTGCGGGTCGTAGTTGACCGTCGCCTGCGGGTTGGCGCCTTCGAACTTCGCCTTCCAGGCGTCGACAGCAGCGGCCTGGGAGCTCGCGCCGACACCGGCGATCGTGCCCGAGACGCCGGCGGAGGTGGCCGGGGCGTTCTCGCCACCGCCGGAGGCGCCCTCGTTGGCCGCACCGCAGGCCGACAGGGTCAGTGCGAGGGCGAGGGTGGCCGGCAGGCCGACCCGGCCGAGGGTGTTGCGCTTCACGTCAGTGAGCCCTTTCCAGTGGGGTGTTCTCGTCGTCAACCGAGGGAACCCGCGCCACGGGGCGCGCTCGTCGGGCGTCGTGCCGGTCCCCTCCACCCGCAAGTTAGGCGGCCGGGCATGACGCGCTCGCCCCCGGCGGGTGAACGGGGCGTGAACGCCGCCCGTACACTCCCTGCTACTGAGACAGGCGTCATGAACGACCGCCCGAGAGGGTGTGATGGTCGTCCGTTCGGCGTGAGGCACGCCACAAAACGCCCCCGCGGCGTGGGACGGGCACCGGCCGCGCCCGGCCTCAGTCCAGCGACTCCTGGCGCCACAACCGGGCGCAGGCGGCGAGGTCGTCCGCCATCGTCGCGACCTGTCCCGCCCCACCGGCGAGACCGGGCACATGGAGGGATTCGACGGGGGTCGCATCGTCACGCGAGGCCCGGCCGGCGGAGACGACACGGCAGAACGCCGCGGCGCGATCCAGGGCTCCGGAGAGGTCGCCGTCGAAGACGCCGGTGAGGACGGCGTCGGCGAGCTCGGTGACCTCCTGCGGCCCGGGCGGGCTGCCGACCCCCGCGATCGCCCCGGAGACCTGCGCGTACGCGAGGCCGTCACGGTAGTCGCGACTCGCCCCCTCCCCGTCCCGTCGGACCCATTCCCGGATGGCGTAGAGGCGCCAGAGCGCGCCCGGCAGACTGCGCGCCGGCCGCCCCGCCCACAGCTCCGCGACCGTCGAGAGTCCGATCTCGTCGACCAGCGCCACGAGCCGGCGGGTGAGGTCGGGGTCGCGGCGGGCGCGCCCGGTGCGCACGACGACCGCCGCACTCTCGTGCGCGATCTGGGTGATGACCGCCGGGTCGAGACGTTCCTGCCCGAAGGAGTCCAGAGCACGGGCGTCGAGCATCACCGGCCGGCGCGGCCGCGGGGTCGTCACTCCGCCGCCGGCCCCACGACGACGACGGAGTCGCCGGCGAGATGGATGCGCTGCCCGTCGATGGTCGTCGTCACGTCGAGGGCGAGGAGCACCACCGAGCCGTGGCCGCCGTCCGGGAGGTCGAGGTCGAGGTCGACCTCGCGGGAGGAGAGATTGACGGCGACGCGGTGAGCGCCCCGGACGACGACGAACGCCCCGTCGACCGGCCCGGGGTCGACGCGGACGTCGGCCAGGTCACCGGAGCGCAGGTCCGGGCGCGATCGCCGCAACGCGAGCAGCGCGCGGTACCAGCCGAACATGCGCTCGTGCTCACCCTCGCCGATCTCGTCCCAGTCGAGGACGGAGGCGTTCACCGTGGCGACGTCCTGCGGGTCCGGCACGTCGTCGGCGGTCCACCCGTGGGTCGCGAACTCCTCGCGGCGTCCGTCGCGCACGGCCTCGGCGAGGTCGACGTCGGTGTGGTCGGTGAAGTACTGCCACGGGGTCGAGGCGGCCCACTCCTCCCCCATGAACAGCATCGGCGTGTACGGGCTCGTGAGCAGGAGCGCCGCGCCGACGGCGAGGCGGCGGTAGGGGACGGTCGCGGCCAACCGGTCCCCGGCGCGGCGGTTGCCGACCTGGTCGTGGGTCTGCAGCGAGGCCACGAACGCGGAGCCGTCGACGAGGTCGGGGTCGACGGGCCGGCCGTGGGTGCGTCCGCGGAAGGTCGAGTAGGTGCCGGCGTGGAAGAACGGAGAGGTGAGGACGGTCTCGAGGGCGTGTGGCGCGACGAAGTCGGCGTAGTAGCCCTGGGTCTCGCCGGTGAGGGCGACGTGGAGGCCGTGGTGGACGTCGTCGGCCCATTGGGCGTCGAGCCCGAGGCCACCCCTGTCGCGGGGCGTCACCGTGCGGGGGTCGTTGCGGTCGCTCTCGGCGATGAGGTACATCCGACGACCGTTCTCCTCGGCGAGGTCGTCCACCGCCGTCGTGAACTCCTCGAGGATGTGCACCGCGCTGTCGTCGTGGAGCTCGTGCACCGCGTCGAGCCGCAACGCGTCGAGGTGGTAGTCGCGCAGCCAGGAGATGACGTTGTCGACGAGGTAGGCCCGCACGTCGTCGCTCTGGGGACCGTCGAGGTTGACCGCCGCGCCCCAGGGCGTGTGGTGGCGGTCGGTGAAGTAAGGGCCGTAGGACAGCAGGTAGTTGCCGTCGGGCCCGAGGTGGTTGTGGACGACGTCGAGTGCGACGGCGAGGCCCCGCCCGTGGGCGGCGTCGACGAACCGCTGCAGCGCGAGCGGGCCGCCGTAGGGCTCGTGGACGGAGAACGGCGCGACGCCGTCGTACCCCCACCCGTGCACGCCGGGGAAGCTCGTGACGGGCATGAGCTCGACGATGTCGACGCCCAGCTCGACGAGGTGGTCGAGGCGACCGATCGCGGCGTCGAGGGTGCCCTCGGGGGTGAACGTGCCCACGTGGAGCTCGTAGATCGTGGATCCCTGCAGCTCGACGCCGGTCCACTCGTCGTCGGTCCAGGCCGACTCGTCGAGATCGACGACCTGCGCGAGCCCGTGCGGCCCGTCCGGCAGCCGCCGCGCGGCGGGGTCGGGCAGGACGGGGCCGCCGTCGAGGCGGTACCCGTACCGGGCGCCGTTCTCGGCGGGGATCCGCAGGGTCCACCAGCCACCGGGCAGGGACTCCATCGCGTGGCGGGTGCCGTCGAGCTCGAGGTCCACCCGTTCCTTCGCGTGGGGGGCCCAGAGGGTGAACTCGCGGCCTCCCTCGGTGTGGGTGCCGGCGGCGGCGATGGAGGGCTTCTGACTCATGACTCTCCCTGCAGGTCGGGGGTCGGCGTGGTGCGGGTGGTCGTCATCGCTGCACGAGGACGGCGACGGGTCGAACGGTGAGGAGGTCGGCGACGCGCACGTCCCCGCCCTCGTACGTGCTGCCGGTGAGGACGTCGGTCCAGTCCCCCTCGTCCAGGGGGAGGGTCGCCTCTCCCCATCCGCCGGCGGCCGCGAGGCGTTGCGGGGCCCGGGTGACGAGGACGGTGACCCGTCCGCGGGAGCGTCCGAACGCCTCGGCGAGGAACCCTCCGGAGCGTGTGCGGGTGAATCCGACGAGGTGGTCCGCGAGCAACGGCGAGGAGGGCTCGATCGGGGTGTACCCGGCGTCGAGGAACAACTCCGGGGACTCCCGTCGCAGCCGCAGCAGGGTCGCGGTGACGAGCATCTTCTCGGCGTCGAGGGCCGACAGGTCACCGACGGTCGGCAGCTCGCGCCCCTCGACACCGGCCTCGTCGACCGCTCGGAGCAGCGCCACGCGGCCGTCGTAGTCGACCGGGCGCCGGTTGTCCGGGTCGACGAGGGAGAGCTCCACGACCTCGCAGCCCTGGTAGGTGTCGGGCACGCCGGGGAGGGTGAGCTGGAGGACCTTCTGCGCGAGGACCATCGCCCGCATCGCGTCCGCGTTCTTCGCGAGCGCGGCGTCGATCGCGTCGTGGAGGCGTCCCTCGCGGGTGATGCGCTGGGCGAAGTCGAGGACGCGGCGTTCGTACTCCTCGTCCCCGTCGACCCATGCGGTGTGGCGCTTGGCCTCGCGCAACGCCTTGAGGAGGTAGGCCTCGAGGCGCTCGAACGGGATGCGGCCCACGCCGAGGATCGTCTGCCACAGCAGGTGGACGGTCGGGCTGTCGATGTCGACCTCGGCCGCCCGTTCGAGACAGACGCGGGAGCACTCGGCCCACGATTCCGGGTCACCCGCCACCGCGAGGATGCGGGCACGTACGTCCTCGCTGCGCTTGGTGTCGTGCGTGGAGAGCGCGACCATCCCGATCGGCCAGTCCGCGGCCTGGTGACGGGCCCAGGCGTGCAGCTCCGCCGGTGAGCCGTGGTCGAGGAGTTCGGGGTCGCCGCCGACCTCGTTGAGGGCGACGAGGCGGTGCCACCGGTAGAACGTCGTGTCCTCGATGCCCTTCGCCATCACCGGACCCCACGTCTGCTGCAGGCGTACGGCGAAGTCGGCCGCGGCGGCTTCGTCGTCGTCCTCCGGGACGGTGATGGGCGCGAGCGCGCGCAGCTCGGGGACGAGGTCGGGCCGGGCCTGTAGCGCGGCGCCGAACGCCGTGGCGAGGCGCTCTCGAGCCTGTGGGCTCAGCCGTTCGTCGGGCCGGACGTAGGCGCGGTAGACCTCCCCGGCGACGAGCAGTTCGACGATGGCCTCGCGCAGCCGGTCGGGGTCGGCCTCGGGGACGGCCTCGCGGGCGCGGCGGGTGAGGCGCTCGACCTCCGGACCGAGTGAGTCGGCGACGACCTGGCGCTTGGCGGCGTCGACGGCCTCGGCGACGGTGTGCTCCCCACCCGCCTCGTCCCAGCACCGCGTGATCGTCGTGGCGACGCTCGGGTCGGTGTCGACGAGCGCCGCGGTGATCGCGCGCATGCCGTCGTAGCCGGTCGTGCCGGCACACGGCCACGAGGTCGGCAGCTGCTCGGTGCCCTCGAGGATCTTCTCGACCCACACCGGCGTGCCCCGTCGCGCCGCCCGACGCAGCTGGTCGAGGTATCCCTCGGGGTCGGCGAGGCCGTCGGGGTGGTCGATGCGGAAGCCGTCGATGAGCCCGTCGCGGTTGAGGTCGAGCAGCAACGCGTGCGTGGCCTCGAAGACCTCGGGGATCTCGACCCGCACGGCGATGAGCTCGTCGACCTCGAAGAAGCGGCGGTAGTTGAGGGTGCTCTCCTTGTCGCGCCACGACGCGAGCCGGTAGTGCTGCCGGTCGAGGATGTCGCGAACACTGCTGTCCTCGTCCCCCTCGGTGCCGAGCGCGACGGGGAGGACGTGCTCGTAGTAGCGCAGGACGGGCTGGCGGACACCGTGGATCTCCTGCTCCTCGCGGGTGATCTCGCCGGCCTCGATCACCGTGTCGAGGTCGCCGCCGAGGATCGGCAGGCCGAGTCGCCCACCCCCGGCCCTCCAGTCGATGTCGAACCAGTCCGCCGTGGGCGCGTCGCGTCCGTCCTTGAGGACCTGCCACAGCGGGCGGTTGACGTACTCGGGCGCGACGAACGCCATGTGGTTGGGGACGACGTCGACGACGATCCCCATGTCGAAGTCCTTCGCCGTCGCAGCGAGCCGTTCGAACCCCTCGCGTCCGCCGAGGGCGTCGCTGATGCGCTCGTGATCGACGACGTCGTAGCCGTGCATCGAGCCCTCCGCCGCCTGGAGGATCGGGGAGAGATACAGGTGCGACACGCCGAGGGAGGCGAGGTAGGGCAGCTGAGCCCGGGCGTCATCGAAACCGAAAGCCTCGTGCATCTGCAGGCGGTAGGTACCGGTGACGTTCATGGGAGTGCGGCTCCTCGTGGTGACGTGGGATGCATGCGCGCGCGGCGTGCGCGCACCACGGTACTTGCCGCTCACGGCGACTCCCCCCTCGACTCCCCGACCGTCTCCGGCGGGGACCGTCACCCGAGGCGACCGCGCGGTGGGCCGGTGGGCGGCGCGACCGGCGACCCGCTCCGGCGGCCGGTTCCCGCGCCTCCGGGCACTTCCCCGCACGCTCCGCGAGGGCTACGCTGACCGCATCACTACGATCATAGTAGGAGGGGTCATGTTCGTTGAGGACGTCGGCCGCGGGCCGGCACTCGTCTTCGTCCCCGGCCTCGGGGCCGACCATCAGATGTACGCCCCCCAGGTCGCGGCGTTGACCGAGTTCCGTCGCCTGGCCCTGGACCTGCGTGGAACCGGTCGGTCGCCGTCGCTGGACGGCATCGCCGACGCCGACGTCCTCGCCGTGCAGGCCGACGACATCGCCGACGCCCTGCGGAGCCGTGGGATCCCCCGGGCCCACCTCGTCGGCATCTCCTACGGAGGGCCCGTCGTCGAGACGTTCATGCTGCGCCACCGTGACCTCATCGCCTCGGCCGTCATCTGCGACAGCCTGTGCGACCGACCACCGCGCACGCTCGCAGGACACCTCGTGATGATCGGTGCGGCCGCCCAACCCGCGACGCTGCGGCTCCTGCCGTCGCGGTGGAGCGCCGCGCTCATCCGGCTCGTCTACCGCAGGCGCTGGCCGGAGGCTGGGGAACTCATGGTGCGCTCGCTCGCCACCACCCGTCAGGACGACATGATCAAGCAGCGCCGCGTCGTCAACGCGGTCCGCCTCGCGGACGACCTTCGCGGCTGCGACGTGCCGACGCTGTGCCTGGTGGGCGACCACTCCGCCGTGGCCGTGGGGATGATGCGGCGGGTCGAGGAGGTCCTCGCGAACACCGAGTTCGCGATCATCGCGGACTCCTTCGACCCGTCGAACCTGTGTCGCCCCGAGGTCTTCACGGCGCACGTGCGGGACTGGGTCACCCGGCAGGAGCAGGCCTCCCCCACGGCCGCCGCATGAGTTCGGCGCGAGAAGGCACCGGCCCGACCACCGCCCCGGCCTCACGCCGTGCCCTGGCCCTCGCCGCCGCCGTCGACGTCTTCGGGCGCGACGGACTCCACGGACTGACGCACGGCCGCGTCGATGCGGCCGGGTCACTGCCGCGCGGCACGACGAGCAATCACTTCCGCACCCGGGCGGCCCTCGTGCAGGCGGTGTGCGAGGAGGTGACCGACCGACGCCTCGCCGAGGGTGCAGGCCCACACGACGACCGGCTCGCCCTCGCCTGGTGCGAGGTGCTCATCGCCTCCCGCCGCGAACCGTGGATCGCCGACGCCGTCGCCCCGCTGCGCGCACGCATGCGGGCGCTCGTCGAGGCCGGGCGCGATGACGACATCCCGTTGACGACGCCGCAGCTCATGGCGCTTCTGACGGGCATCGAGTTCGCCGAACTCGTCACGGGCGAGTCGCTCGGCGTCGTCGTGACGATGCTCCACGAGGCCCGAGTCGGCACCCGAGGGGACTCCTCCCGGCGCGCGCGCTCAGGAGGCGACGGCGAACAGCGGTGAGGCGGCGACGCTGCGGGGGTTGCGCAGGAACCGGTGCCATTCGACGGCCCACGGCGACGCGTCGGGATGCGTGACCGCCGTGGGACTCTCGAACGCGGGCCGGCGCGCACCGGTGGGGCTGTAGTCGAGTTCGCGAAGAACGCACTCGAGCCCCGACTCCTCGACCTCCAGGAGCACCTCGCCGGCGTGGTGCTCCGTCGCCCACGCCTCGACTCGCGCGATCAACCGCTGCGCGGTCGCCGGATCCTCCTCCGGGGAGGGCAGCACGAGGAGGTGACGGACGACGACGTGACGCTCGGCGCGGTCACCGTCGACGTAGGCCGCGATCAACGCGTGCGCCACGCCCTCGGCATCGACGGCGAACAACACGAGGCGGCCCCGGCCGCACAGGTCCGACATGCGCTGGCGCCAGGCCACCGCAGCGTTCGGGGATTCGGCGATCGCGGCCGCGATCTCCCGGCATTGACGGGTCGCCGACGCTCGGACGACCAGGTCGCGCAGTGTCGGCCAGTCCCGCACGGTCGGTGCGTCGATCCGGTCCGAAGAGGTCACCATCCATGCACGATAGGGCAAGTACACGGGTAGGAACAGGTAACGCAACGCATCGAATCTGTAAAGAGGCAGCGGCGCTCGTGTGGCGATCATCTCAAGGGGCACAGCACAATTCGCGCCTGACCTGGGCGGTCGTGCGGGAGCGCAGGCCCCCGCCCACGGCGTCGATCGACACCGCGCCGCAGGGGAGGTCGTATCGAGGCGTGCTCAGAACGTGGGCGCGGATCTCGCACCGTGACCGCCGGTCAGCGTCGGGGGCGGACCACCATCGCCGAGCCCCCGCCACCGCGGGTCGGCTCCGCGGCGGCGACGAACGTACGGCGGGTCGGCATCGCGATGGCGGTGGCGCGCCCGATCGTGCCCGCACTGGGGGCCGCCATCGGCTGCCCCAAGGCCTTGAGCGCGGCGCCGGTGCGGGAGTCGAGGATGCGCGCCTCGGCCTCGGCAGCGGTGTTGCGCGAGGAGAGCCGGGGAGCCCCCACCGCGCCGACGAGCGTGAGGTCGCGGTCGGTGACGCCGAGGATGATCTGGGCCGTCGTCGTGATGATCGTCGAGCCGCCCGCCGCGCCCACGACGAGCACCGGGCGGCGGTCCTTCATGAGGATCGTCGGTGCCATCGAGCTGCGGGGACGCTTGCCCGGCCCCGGCAGGTTGGGGTGGGGGACGCCCTTGACCGGCGGGGCGAACTCGAAGTCGGTGAGCTGGTTGTTGAGGAGGAACCCGTACCCCGGGACGACCATCCCCGAGCCACCGAACTGCTCGATCGTCGAGGTGTAGGAGGCGACGTTGCCCCACCTGTCGGCCACGCTCACGTGGGTCGTCGAGGCGCCGTCGTGGACCGCACCGGACGCGGCCGCGGCGAGCGGGGCGCACGGCGTCGGCGCGGCGTGGGGGTCGCCGAACGGGATCGGCCGCGGCGCGGCCTTGCCCGGGTCGAACGCGCACGCCCGGGTCGTGGCGAACTCCGGGGAGACGAGGGCACCGCTCGGCACGTCGGGCACGTCCGCGACCCACCGGTTGCGGTCGGCGAACGCCGTCGAGGTGGCCTCGGCGAAGCGGTGCAGGTACGCGACGTCGTCGACGCGGGACAGGTCGGTCTTCGTGCGCTTCTCGTACGCCTCCATGAGGTTGAGGGTCTCGGCGACGGCGATACCCCCGGCGCTCGGCGTGGGCATGCCGTAGACGTCGAGTCCGTGGTAGCTGCTGACGACCGGCGCCTTCGACCGCACCCGGTAGGCACGGAGATCGGCGGTGGTCATGCCGCCACTGGGGACGTCGACCCCGGGCGCGGTGCGGGGGTGGCGGACGGTGTCGACGACGGCCTTGCCGATCGGGCCCGCGTAGAGCGACGCCGGCCCGTGTGCCCGGAGGAGCCCGAAGGTCCTGGCGAGGTCGGGTTGGCGGAGCACGGTGCCGGGCTGGACGGGCTTGCCGCCGGGGAGGAACACCGCCGCCGTGGCGGGGAAGCGGGCGAACCGTTCGGCGTTGCGCTCGGTCGCCTCGGTGAACGCCTCGTCGACGACGAACCCGCGGCGGGCGATGCGCTCGGCGGGGGCGAGCATCTCCGCGTAGGAGCGGTGACCCCACCGGTCGAGGATGGTCTGCCACAACGCGGGGTTGCCCGGGACCCCGACGGACAGGCCCGAGTTCACCGCCTTGTCGAACGCCATCGGCGTGCCGTCCGGCTCGAGGAACGAGGTCGGCGTCATCGCGCCGGGCGCGGTCTCGCGACCGTCGAGGGTCGACACGCGGCCGCGGGCGTCGGCGTGGACGAAGAACCCGCCGCCACCGAGACCCGTCGCATAGGGCTCGACGACGTTGAGGGCCGCGGTGGCGGCGACGGCGGCGTCGGCCGCCGTCCCTCCCTTGGCGAGGACGTCGATCGCCACCTGACTCGCGACGGGGTCGACCGTGGCGACGGCGCCGCCGGAGCCGGTCATCGTCGCGACCTTGGGCAGGCGGTGGCCTACGGGGCCGCGGTCGTGATCGCGAGGCGTCGTCCCACCGGGGCGAGACTCACGGGACCGCAGCTCGGCGGCGCCGGCCGGGGCGGACGGAGCGGCGGAGGCAGTCGAGGTGGCGTCGGGCGTGGCGGAGATGGCGGCGGACGGGGCGGCGACGGCCGGGGCGGCGGCGGACGGGGACGCGTGTGCGGCGCAGGGCGTCACGAGCACGGGTGCGGCGAGAAGGGCGACGACGGCGGCTCGGGTGGTCATGGCGGGACCCTACGGCCGTCCACCGCCTCGCGGGCGGTGGAGGCGAGGGTCAGTCGAGGCGACCCATGTCGGTGGCGCGGATGACGAGTTCGCCTGCCTCGTCGGAGGCGTCGAGGTCGACCTCGGCCCAGATGCGCCAGTCGTGGTCCCCCGCGGGGTCGGCGATGATCTGCTGGACGATCCAGTACCCGGGCTCGCTGCGGTCGTCGACGAGGAACATCGCCGGGCCGCGGGCATCGGGCCCGGTGCCGATCTCGTCGTGCTCCTCGGCGTACTCGGCGAGCGCGGCGTCCCAGTCGTCGGCGTCCATGCCGGGCGCTCCGGGGGTGGCGGGGGCGTCGAGCGCCCCGAGTGCGTCGACGTTCCCGCGGGCCGCGAGGTCGACCCGCTGCCAGAGGGCGTTGCGGACGAGGACCCGCAGCGCGCGCATGTTCGCCGTGAACGGTCGCGCCTGCGCGGAGCGGGCCCGCACCTCCTCGATGTCCTGGGTCGCGAGGTCGGGGTCGGTGAGGACCTCCCACTCGTCGAGGAGTGAGGAGTCCGTCTGCCGCACGACCTCACCGAGCCACTCGACGAGGTCGTCGACCTCCTCGGTCTTCATCGCGTCCGGCACGGTCTGCCGCATCGCCTTGTAGGCGTCGGAGAGGTAGCGCAGGACGATGCCCTCGGCGCGGGCGAGCTCGTAGAACGCGACGAACTCCCCGAAGGTCATCGCCCGTTCGTACAGGTCACGGACGACGGACTTGGGCGACAATGCGTCGGGGTCGAGCCAGGGGTGGGTCTGCCGGTAGGTCTCGTACGCGGCGGTGAGCAGCTCCTCGAGCGGCCGGGGCCACGTGACGTCCTCGAGGAGTTCCATCCGCTCCTCGTACTCGATGCCGTCGGCCTTCATCTCGGCGACGGCCTCGCCGCGCGCCTTGAACTGCTGGGCGTAGAGCACGGGCCGCGGGTCGTCGAGGGTCGCCTCGATGACGCTGAGCACGTCGAGGGCGTAGAGGGGGTCCTCGGGGTCGAGGAGGTCGAGGGCGGCGAGCGCGAACGGCGACAGCGGCTGGTTGAGGGCGAACCCCCGCTGGAGGTCCTCGACGACACGCAACCGGCGGCCGGTCGCGTCGGGCTGCGGGAGGCGTTCGACGACGCCGGTGTCGAGCAGGGTGCGGAGAATCTCGATGGCCTGCTTCTGGAGCCGGGTCTTCTGGCGTTGGGGCTCGTGGTTGTCGGTGAGCAGGCGGCGCACCGCGGCGACGGCGTCGCCCTCGCGCTGGATCATGTTGAGGACCATCGCGTGACTCACCCGCATGCGGCTCACCATCGCCTCGGGGTCGGCGTCGCGGATGCGGTCGTAGGTGTCCTCGCTCCAGTTGACGAACCCCTCCGGGGGTTTCTTGCGCTGGACCTTGCGCCGCTTCTTCTCGTCGTCACCGGCCTTGAGCAGCGCCTTGTGGTTCTCGATGACGTGGTCGGGGGCCTGGACGACGACCGATCCGCTCGTGTCGAAGCCCGCCCGTCCCGCGCGTCCGGCGATCTGGTGGAACTCCCGGGTGCGCAGGAGGCGTTGGCGGGTGCCGTCGAACTTCGTGAGCCCGGTGAGGACGACGGTGCGGATCGGCACGTTGATGCCGACCCCGAGGGTGTCCGTGCCGCAGATGACCTTGAGCAGACCCTTCTGCGCGAGGGTCTCGACGAGGCGGCGGTACTTGGGCAGCATCCCCGCGTGGTGGACGCCGATGCCGTGCTTGACGAGCCGTTGCAGGGTGGCGCCGAAGCCCTTGGCGAACCGGAATCCGCGCAGTTCCTCGAGGATCTGGGCCTTCTCGGCCTTCGTGCACACGTTGATGCTCATGAGCGCCTGCGCCTGCTCCAGGGCCGCCGCCTGCGTGAAGTGGACGACGTAGACGGGTGCCTGGTGGGTCGTGAGCAGTTCCTCGAGCGTCTCGTGCAGCGGGGTCATCGCGTAGGAGAACGAGAGCGGCACGGGTCGCTCGGCGCCGGCGACGACGGCGGTGTCCCGCCCGGTCCGTCTCGTGAGGTCGTCCTCGAACATCGACACGTCGCCGAGCGTCGCGCTCATGAGGAGGAACTGCGCCTGCGGCAACTCGAGGATCGGCACCTGCCAGGCCCACCCGCGATCGGGTTCGGAGTAGAAGTGGAACTCGTCCATGACGACCTGACCGATGGGCGCGGCGGCCCCCTCGCGCAGCGCGATGTTGGCGAGGACCTCGGCCGTGCAGCACACGATCGGCGCCCCCGCATTGACGGCGGCGTCGCCGGTGAGCATCCCGACGTTCTCCGCGCCGAACATCGCGCAGAGGTCGAAGAACTTCTCGCTGACGAGGGCCTTGATCGGCGCCGTGTAGTACGTGCGGTCACCGGTTCGCTCGTAGTCGGCGAACGCGAAGAAGTGGGCACCGGCCGCCACGAGCGACTTCCCCGAGCCGGTCGGTGTCGCGAGGATGACGTTGCTGCCGGTGACGAGTTCGAGCAGCGCCTCCTCCTGGTGGGGGTAGGGCTCGACGCCCTTGCTCGCGATCACCCAGTCGACGAACGCCCCGAACAGCGTGTCGGGGTCCGGCGCCTCCCCCGTCGTCGCCTCGGGGCGGAGGGTGTCGAGCACGGCGGTGAGCGTGGGCGCGGAGGTCGTCGTCATGAGGCCTCCATTCTCCCAGCCCCCACCCCCGAGCGTGACCAGCCCTCCGCGAGGAGCCCACCCACCCGCCCACCAGAGCCCGAGCTCACTCCCAGCCCCAGCGCTCCCGAGCGAGCGGTCCCGAACCGCGAGCGGTCCCGACCCCCAGCTCAATCCGAGATGGCAGATGGGATGGAAGCGCAGCTACTGCTCCAGCGATACGTGGGCCGCCATCCCATCTGCCGTCTCGGGTTCAGCGGGTGGGGGTGTCTGGGTGGTGGGACTGCATCAGTCGGTGCGGGCGCCGATGAGACGGACTCCGTAGCGGGCGTAGTCGAGGGCGACGGCCTCGGGGCTGAGCGGACCGGTCGGGCGGAACCACTGACAGATCGAGGTGCACATCGTCGAGATCGCGCGCGCGGCGGCCGCGACGTCCTGGGCGGGGGCCAACCCGCGGTTGACGCACGTCGTGATCTCGGCCTCGAGGCGGCGCTGCACGTCGACGCGGATGCGGGCGATGCGGATCCGCTCCGTCGGCGGCAGGCTGCGCATCTCGCTCGCCCCGATGAACGCGAGGTCGCGGCGGCAGGCGTGGAACAGCGCGATGGCCTCGACGAGGAGGGCGAAGCGTCGGACGGGGTCGAGCTGCTTCTCCCGGGCCTCGCGGGCGGCAGCGTCGAGACGCCACACGAGGTCGGACATCGTCACGTCGAGGAGTCGGACGAGGAGCATCTCCTTGCTCGGGTAGTGGTGGTAGACGCCCGTCACCGACAGACCCGCGTGCTGGGCGATGACCCGGATGCCGGCACCGTGATAGCCGTAGGCGACGAACGCGGTGAGGGCGCCGCTGAGCGCCGGGTCCATGCCCAGGGGGGCGAACCGCCGCCAGCGGGCACCCGCCCGGACGGGGACGGGGATCGCGTGCCCCGCCTCGCCCCGCTCCGGGCTGGGCCCGGCGAGCAGGTCCTGCGTGCGCACCTCGAGCGCCTTGGCGAGCGCATGGAGGCGGTCGGCGTCGACACGGGTACGCCCCTGCTCGACCGCGCAGATCGTCGCGGCACTGACCTCGACGGCTGCCGCGAGCGCGCGGATTGACAGCCCTCGGGACGTCCGCGCCTGCCGGACGGCGGCACCGAGCAGTTGTCTCTCCGCGTCCTCCCGCCTCCCCATGGCGTTCAGAATAGTTGAACAAGCATTCTCTTGACCCCCTCAAACCCCCATCACGAGGATGGGGCACCACGAACGGTCGACCGATCGATCGTTCGGTCACGTGTGAGGAGAGGACGACGATGTCTGAGATCAAGCCGATGACCGAGATCCTGAAGGACGCGCCGAGCAACTGGGGAAAATGGGGCGCCGACGACGAGGTGGGAGCCCTCAACTACCTGACCTCCGACGAGGTCATGCGCGGCATCCGGAGCGTCCGCAGCGGACGGGTGTTCACCCTCCAGCGCATGATCGGTGACCCCAAGGGCGACCCGGTCTGGCCCGGCCGATCCCCGGCCGTCCGCATCCAGGTCCTCGACGAGTCCGACTGGGACGAGGGCGGGTCGGCCCCGGAGTTCCCCGGCGGCCTGCACTACGCCGACGACAAGATCGAGGCGTTCCTCCAGGGCTCCACCCAGTACGACGCCCTCGGGCACGTCTGGTACGACGGCAAGATCTACAACGGCTTCGACGCCGACACGACGCGCGGCGGCCTCGAGAAGGCCTCGATCATGCCCATCGCCGAGCGCGGCGTCGTCGGGCGCGGCATCCTGCTCGACATCGCCCGCTGGCGCGGCAAGGACTCCCTCGACCCGGCCGAGACGTTCACCCACGAGGACCTCCTCGCGTGCGCGAAGGATCAGGGCGTCGAGATCGAGAAGCGCGACATCCTCCTCATCCGTACGAACTTCCTCGCCCGCTTCTTCGAGATGGGCGACGCGTTCTACGAGAACTTCTGCGAGCCCGGCCTCGCCTACTCCCCCGAGCTCGTCCGGTGGTTCCAGGAGATGGAGATCCCCAACCTCGTCACCGACACGATCGCCAACGAGGTCACGTTCGACCCCACGACCGGCGTCGCGCTGCCGCTGCACTGCGCCCTCATGCGCAATCTCGGCGTCACCCTCACCGAGATCTGCGACCTCGAGGCGATCGCCGCCGACTGCGCGGAGGACGGTCAGTACGCCTTCATGTACGCCGCCGCTCCCCTCAAGGTCGCCAAGGCGGCGGGAACCCCCGTCAATCCCCTCGCGATCAAGTGACCTCCTACGCCGACCGGCCCTGGCTGGGCCGGTACCGGGAGGGGACCTCGACCGGCCTGAGTCTCGACCACGGCTCGATGTTGGACGTCTTCGCAGCCACGGTCGCCCGCCACGGTGGGCGACCGGCGGTGCGGTACTTCGACGGCACCCTCACCTTCGACGACCTCGACGTGCGCAGCGACACCCTCGCCCGCCACCTGCTCGAGCAGGGGTTCGCGCCGGGTGACCGGCTCGCGCTCTACACCCAGAACGACCCCGCCTTCCTCGTCGGCCTGCTCGGCACGTGGAAGGCGGGGGGCACCGCCGTGGCGATCAACCCCATGAACAAGACCCGGGAGCTCACCTACCTGCTCACCGACTCCGGCGCCGTCGCGCTGCTGTGCCTCGACGAGCTCTGGGAGGACGTCGCGCGCAGCGTCGTCGAGGGCGGCGGGACCGACGTGCGGATCGTCCTCACGGCCTCCGGCACCGACGACCAGAGCCGCGACGACGAGCGGGTGCTGCGGGTGACGATGTCGCAGGGGGCGACACCGGAGGGCACGACCGCGCTGCGAGACGTCCTTGCGCAGGACGCGCGGGGCGACTCCCCACCCCTCCCGCCGGTGTCGGCGGGCGCCGATGACGTTGCCGTTCTCACCTACACCTCCGGCACGACGGGCGTTCCGAAGGGGGCGATGAACACCCACGGCAACATCGCCTTCGCCGCCAAGACCTACCGGGACTGGGTCGATCTCGACGAGGACGATGTCGTCCTCGGCATCGCGCCCCTGTTCCACATCACCGGGATCGTCGGCCACATCGGCGTCGCGTTCGTCACCGGCGCCACGCTCGTCCTCACCCATCGGTTCGTGCCCGAGGTGATGATGGACGCCGTCCGTGAGCACCGACCGACGTTCTCCATCGGCGCCGTGACCGCGTTCACCGCGCTCACCGGCGTCCCGGGCTCCGGTCCGCAGGACTGGTCGAGCTTCCGGGTCGTGTACTCCGGCGGGGCCCCGATCGCGCCGGTCATGACCGAGCGGTTCGACGCGGCGACCGGCCGCTACCTGCACAACGTCTACGGACTCACCGAGACCACCTCCCCCTGCCTCGCCGTGCCCCTCGGGGCGAAGGCGCCCGTCGATCCCGACAGCGGCGCACTCTCCGTGGGAGTGCCCGTCTTCGACACCGTCGTGCGCATCACCGACGACCAGGGCCGGGACCTGCCGTTCGGGGAGGTCGGCGAGATCGTCGTCGACGGCCCCCAGGTCGTCCCGGGCTACTGGAACAAGCCCGAGGAGACCGCCGAGAACATCCCCGGGGGCGTCCTCCGGACCGGCGACGTCGGGTTCATGTCCCCCGAGGGCTGGTTCTTCCTCGTCGACCGCAAGAAGGACATGATCAACGCCGCCGGGTACAAGGTGTGGCCGCGCGAGGTCGAGGACGTGCTCGTCAGCCACGACGCCGTCCGCGAGGTCGCCGTCGTCGGGGTGCCCGACGAGTACCGCGGTGAGACGGTCAAGGCCTTCGTGTCCCTCACCCCGGGCCGGTCGCTCACGCCCGAGGAGCTCATCGCGTGGAGTCGGGAACGCATGGCCGCCTACAAGTACCCCCGGTCGGTCGAGATCATCGACGAGCTCCCCAAGACGACGACGGGCAAGATCCTGCGCCGCGAGCTGAGGGAACGGTGAGCACCGACCCCGCGGAACTCGCCCGACTCGACGTCGTCGGGGGCCTCCTCGCCGATCGCCTCGGGGAGCCGGCATGGCGGGAGGCGAGGGCCGAACTCATCGCCGGGGGCAAGTCCAACCTCACCTTCCGCCTCACCTCGGCGGCTGGGACGGTCGTGCTGCGGCGCCCGCCCACGGGCTCGATCCTGCCCAAGGCCCACGACATGGGTCGGGAGGCCCGCGTCCAACAAGCCCTCTCCGACACCGACGTGCCGGTCGCCCCGGTCCTCCTCGCCCACGACGACGGGGCCACGGGGTTCCCGTTCTACGTGATGGCGCAGGTCGAGGGTCACGTCGTCCGCGACGAGCTGCCGACCGGGTTCGCCGACGACGAGGACTCCCGGCGCTCCCTCACGAACGCCCTCGTCGACACCCTCGCCCGGCTGCACGCGGTCGACCCGGCCGCGGTCGGGCTCACCGACTACGGGCGTCCGGAGGGCTTCGCCGGTCGTCAGGTGCGGCTGTGGACCCGGCAGTGGGAACAGGCGAGGACGACCGACGTCCCGGTCGTCGACGAACTCGGTGCGTCGCTCGCGCGCCGTGTCCCCGAGGACGGGGGTGCCTCGATCGTCCACGGCGACTACCGCCTCGACAACGTCGTCATGGACACCGGCGACCCCGGACGCGTCGCCGCCGTCCTCGACTGGGAGCTGTCGACGCTCGGGGACCCGCTCACCGACCTCGGGTTGCTGCTCTTCTACTGGCGCGAACCGGGCGACCGCCGCATGTCGCTCATCCCGCACCTCACCGCCGACGCGGGCTTCCCGGACCGGCGGCACGTGCGCGAGCGGTACGCGGCCACGGCCGGTCGCGACCTCGGCGACCTCGCCTTCCACGAGGCCCTCGCCCACTTCAAGTTCGCCGCGATCACCCAGGGCATCGCCGCCCGGGTCGCCGCGGGCGCCATGGCCGGTCAGGACTTCGGCGACCTCGCGGACGAGGTCGCCCGCACCGCCGAGGCCGGTCTCGACATCCTTCGAGAGGGGACCTGAATGGACTTCGCCCTCAGCGCGCGCGGGGAGGAGTACGCCTCCCGCATGTGGGACTTCATGCGGGAGGAGGTCTTCCCGGCCGAGCCGGTGTGGGCCGATCACCTGCGCATCCACGGCGAGCACGCCTATCCGCCGGTCATGGAGGATCTCAAGGCCGTCGCCCGGTCACGGGGCCTGTGGAACCTGTTCCACCCGGAGGTCGGCGGCCTCACGCACACCGAGTACGCGGCGGTCGCCGAGATCACCGGCTGGTCGCCGGTCATCGCCCCCGAGGCGATCAACTGCCAGGCTCCCGACACCGGGAACATGGAGACCCTCCTGCTCTTCGCGACGCCGGAGCAACGTCGCACCTGGTTGGAGCCCTTGCTTGAGGGCTCGATCCGGTCGGCGTACGCGATGACCGAACCCGACGTCGCGAGCTCGGACGCGACGAACATCGAGCTCGAGATCCGTCGCGAGGACGAGGAGTACGTCCTCGACGGCAGGAAATGGTGGATCACGGGAGCCGCCGACGAGCGGTGCGCGCTCTTCATCGTCATGGGCCGCACCGACCCCTCGGCGCCCCCGCAGCGACGGCATTCGATGGTGCTCGTCGAGCGCGACAACCCCGGGATGAAGATCGTGCGGCACCTGCCGATCTTCGGGTACCAGGACCAGCACGGTCACTCCGAACTGCGCTTCGAGAACTGCCGAGTCCCCGCCTCCGCGCTGCTCGGGGCGGAGGGCGACGGGTTCACGATCGCGCAGGCGCGCCTCGGGCCGGGCCGGGTGCACCACGCGATGCGGGCGATCGGCATGGCCGAGCGCGCCCTCGCACTCATGGTCGCCCGAGCCCGCTCACGCACCGCCTTCGGGGGCCCGCTCATCGACCAGGGCGTGATCCAGGCCCACATCGCCGACTCCCGCATCGCCATCGACCAGGCCCGCCTCCTCGTCCAGCAGTGCGCGTGGAAGCTCGACACCGGGCCGGTCAAGGACGCGATCACGCAGATCTCCGAGATCAAGGTCGCCGCCCCCGCCGCCGCGTGCACCGTCATCGACAAGGCGATCGAGGTGCACGGTGGCGCGGGGGTCTCCGACGACACCCCGCTCGCGTACTTCGCCGCGTGGGCTCGCGTCCTGCGCATCGTCGACGGTCCCGACGCCGTCCATCGACGCACCATCGCCCGCCGCGAGCTGAGGCGCACGCCTCCGTACGTCGGCTGACGCCCCGCTCACCGCCCTCACGCCCACGGCACCAGCCCCTCACCGACGGCGTCGGGGCACCGCGCGACACACCCCATCGCAGAACCCGAACCCCTCCCCCGACAGCCACCCCACACCGACCCGCCATCACGCCGAGGAGCGAGCATGACCTCCACCCCCGCGAACCCCGAGAGCGTCTTCACCTACGGCGCCCCCTACCTCAAGTTCGGCCCCGGCGCGTCGGAGGAGATCGGGTACGACCTGTCCCTCACCGGCGCGTCGCGCGTCCTCGTCGTCACCGACCCCGGCATCGCGGCCACCGGGACGCCGCAGCGCGTCGCCGATCAGATGTCCCGCTTCGGCATCCACGCGCTCGTCTACGACGCGGTCCACGTCGAGCCGACCGACGCGAGCCTCCGCGAGGCCATCGAGTTCGCCCGCGAGCAGGGGCCGTTCGACGCCTACGTCGCCGTCGGCGGAGGGTCGAGCATCGACACCGCCAAGGCCGTCGACCTGCTCATGACCAACCCCGGCGACCTCATGGACTACGTCAACGCCCCCGTCGGCGAAGGCCGGGCACCCGAGCACCCGCTCCGGCCGCTCATCGCCGTCCCCACGACGACGGGCACCGGCGCGGAGAGCACGACGATCTGTGTCCTCGACGTCCTCGAGCAGCACGTGAAGACCGGCATCAGCCACGCCCGCCTCCGCCCGACGATGGCCGTCGTCGACCCGCGTCTCACCCTCACCCAGCCGGCGGGCGTCACCGCGAGCGCCGGGATGGACATCCTCAGCCATGCCCTCGAGAGCTGGACCGCGCGACCGTACACCTCCTACGAGCACAAGACGCCGGAGCAGCGGGTGCCGTACTGCGGTCGCAACCCCGTCGCCGACATGTGGGCGACGAAGGCGATGCAGCTGCTCGCGACGTCGTTCCGGCGGTCGGTGCACCACGGTGACGACGAGGCGGCCCGGGCCGACATGTCCCTCGCCGCCACGTTCGCCGGCATGGGGTTCGGCAACGCCGGGGTCCACATCCCCCACGCCAACGCCTACCCGATCGCGGGGCGCGTCAAGGACTTCCACCCCGCCGACTACCCCGACGCCGAGCCGATGGTCCCGCACGGCATGGCGGTGTCCCTCACCGCTCCCGAGGCGTTCCGGTTCACGTTCGACACCGACCCGGAGCGTCACATCGAGGCGGCACGGCTGCTCGCCCCCGACGCGGAGATGACGAACGACCCCCGCGACCTCCTCCCCGCCGTCCTCACCGACCTCATGCGTGACATCGGGATCCCGGGTGGGATCGAAGCCGTCGGCTACGACGAGTCGGACATCCCCGACCTCGTCACCGGCACGATGAAGCAGCAGCGGGTCCTCGCCTCCTCACCCCGCGAGGTCACCGAGGACGACCTCGCCAGCATCTTCGAACGCTCGCTGCGACTGTGGTGACGTGGGCGTCGTCCGCCCTCGGGTGCCGGGGTGAGGGGGGGCGATCAGGAGTCCGACCGACCCCGGTGCGTGCCGCGACGTCCGTCGAGGAGCCGGAGCGGGCACCGGGTGCGTCGGCCGCGCCGGTCGCCATTCACGACTGACGCCGGTGGACCCGGGCGGGACCTCAGCGGGTGAAGACGACGGTGGTGGATCCGCGGAGCATGACCCGGTCCTCGAGGTGGGCGAGGACGGCCTCGGCGAGCACGCGTCGTTCGATGTCGCGGCCCTTGGCGACGAGGTCGTCCGGGGTGTCGCGGTGGCTGACCGGCTCGACGTCCTGGGCGATGATCGGCCCCTCGTCGAGGTCGGCCGTCACGTAGTGCGCGGTCGCGCCGATGAGCTTCACCCCCCGCTCGTAGGCCTGGTGGTAGGGCTTGGCGCCCTTGAACCCCGGCAGGAAGCTGTGGTGGATGTTGATGCACCGCCCTTCGAGAGCGGTCGCGAGCTCGTCGGAGAGGATCTGCATGTAGCGGGCGAGGACGACGAGGTCGATGCGTTCGCGGTCGACGAGGTCGAGGATCGCCCGCTCCTGCTCGGGCTTGGTCTGCGCCGTGACCGGAAGGTGGTGGAAGGGGACGTCCCCCAGCTCCGCGAACGACTCCCGCGGATGGTTGGAGACCACGCCTGCGAGCTCCATGGGCAGTTCCCCGATCCGGTGACGGTAGAGCAGGTCGACGAGGCAGTGGTCGGACTTGCTCGCGAGCACGAGCACCCGCCGCAGCCGACTCGCCGAGCGCACCGACCACTCCGCGTCCAGGCTGCGCAGGACGGGGGCGAGACCGGTGTCGTACCCGTCCTCCCCGAGGTCGGTGCGCACGGGCTTGAACGACAGCCGCGCGAAGAACCGCCCCGAGAGCCGGTCGTCGAACTGCTGGCCGTCGGTGATGTCGCAGCCGAGCTGGGCCAGGGTCGTCGTCACCGACGCGACGATGCCCGGCTTGTTCTCGCACGAGAACTGCAGCACGTAGGGACGGTCCTGCTCGGGGGATTCGGCGCGCATCACGAACTCACTGAGGTGTGGGTCAGACGAGGAAACGGTAGAACGGGCTGTCGGCGGGGATCCGCTCGATGGTCATCGGGCTGTCCTCCATGCGCAGCAGGAGTCCGTCGAGGTCCTCGCGGTGGGCGAGTTCGATCCCGACGAGCGCGGGGCCGGACTCGCGGTTGCTGCGCTTGACGTATTCGAAGAGCGCGATGTCGTCGTCGGGGCCGAGGACGTCCTCGACGAACCGGCGCAGCGCACCGGGCTCCTGGGGGAAGGTGACGAGGAAGTAATGCTTGCGGCCGAGGTCGACGAGGGAGCGTTCGACGATCTCGGCGTAGCGGGATACGTCGTTGTTGCCGCCGGAGAGGATGACGACGACGTCCTGCCCGGGCTGCACGTCGATCGTCTGCAGGAGCGCCGCCGAGGCGAGGGCGCCCGCGGGCTCGGCGATGATGCCGTCCACCTGGTAGAGGTCGAGCATCTCGGTGCAGACGCGGCCCTCGTCGACGGTGACGAGGTCGACGTCACCCCGCGCGACGACGGCGTGGGTGAGGTCGCCGGCGCGGCGTACGGCGGCCCCGTCGACGAAGGTGTCGATGGTCGGGAGCGTCACCGGCTCCCCCGCCTCCACGGCTGCGGCGAGGCAGGCGGCGCCGGAGGGTTCCGCGCCGACGATCCGGGTCCCGGGGTGGCGCGAGCGCAGCCACGTCGTGCACCCGGCGAGCATCCCGGCCCCGCCGACGGGCACGACGAGCACGTCGGGTGCGCGTCCGAGCTGCTCGACGATCTCGATCGCCGTCGTTCCCTGACCGGCGATCGTGTCGGCGTGGTCGAACGCGGGCACGAGGACCGCACCGGTGCGCTCACCGTCGTCCCGCGCCGCGCCGGCCGCGTCGTCGTAGGTCTCGCCGTCGACGATGAGGTCGACGTGACCCGCGCCGAGGGAGGCGATCCGGTCGCGCTTCTGGCGGGGGGTCGTGCTCGGGACGTAGATCCGTCCCTTGAGGCCCAGCTGGGCGCAGGCGAACGCGAACCCCTGCGCGTGGTTGCCGGCGCTCGCGGTGACGACACCGCGGGCGCGTTCCTCCTCGTCGAGCTGGGCGATGAGGTTGTACGCGCCGCGCACCTTGTAGGAGCGCACGGGCTGGAGATCCTCGCGCTTGACCCACACGTTCGCGCCCGTCGCCGCCGACAGCCGCGCGCTGGGAATCAGCGGCGTCTCCCGGATGACGGACCGCAGTCTCACGAAAGCGGCTTCGACGTCCAGGGCGGTGGGAAGGGTCTGCGTGCGTGTCACCCCTCTATCGTGCACCCAGAGTCCCGAGGGGTGGACAACACGTCCGGATCCCGGTCGCGGCACCCGTGTGCGCCGGTGATGACGACGGTGATGACGACGGTCCGCGCAGCAGCACGCCGGCCGCAACCACAACGGTTCACTCGGCACCCTCATGCCGGCCTGCCCATCCCGATCACCGCCACAACGGTTCACTCGGCACCCTCCCGGCTCCACGCCCGCTCACACACGCGCCCGCCCGGTCGCGGCGAGGCGACCGGGCGGGCGATCTGTCCCGGGTCATGTCATGGCTACCGCAGGGAGAGGCGACGGTTCCAGGCTCGACCCGTCCACCACGCCAGCACGAGGGTGAGGACGAGGAGGACGGGGATGAACCCGGCGGGCATCGGCGCATTCTGCGCACCGCTGGTCATCGCCGCCCAGTAGTCGACGGACACGAACTGCGGGTCGCCCGCGCGCACATCGATGCCGAGCGGGACGGCGACCACTGCGACGAACACCAACACCTGGAACACGACGTACAGCGCGAACCAGACGACGAACGGCCCGGCGGCTCCGAGGGAGGCCAACCGGCCGCTGCTGCCGGCGGTCGCGGCGAAGTAGTACTGGACGAGGTACATCCACGTCCCGAACGTGAGGGCGAGCACGAGCAGCACCCATCCGGCCGGCGAGAGCAGGCCGGTGACCTCGCTCGCGGCGGTGCGGAGGTACTCGAGCGCACCCACCCCCTCGGGCGCCTGCCGCCGAGCCACCACGAGGGCGGGCGGCGCCGCGAGCAGGAGGGAGACGACGAGCCCGGCGAGGACGACGAGGAATCCATAGACGAGGCGCACCCCGTAGATCCGAGAGCCTCGGATCGGCAGCGTCTGGGTGAGATAGCCACCGCGGCCGTAGGCCGAGCGCCAGTAGTCGACCGCGAGGGCGAGGAGCGCCACCGGCAGGAGGCCGAAGACGGCGATCGACGCCAACGGGGCTCCGAGCGGGGCCAACGGCCAGTTCGGGAGCATCACGAGGGTCCCCGCGAGGGTGAACGCCGCCGCGATCGCCGTGAGGAGACCGAGCGGGCCGCGGGTGCGACGGAATTCGTGCCGGAGCAGGGTGGTGGTCATCGGTGCATCTCCTTGAAGATCTGCTCGAGACCCGCACCGCGCTCGGCGCGGAGGTCGTCGAGGTCGCCCTGCAGCACGACGCGGCCGCCGCGCATGATGACCGCGGAGTCGAGGACGGGTTCAAGGTCGTGGACCAGGTGGGTGGAGACGAGGACGAGTGCGTCCTCGGGGAGGTCCTTGACGATGGCGTCGAGGAGCACCTCGCGGGCGGCCGGGTCGACGCCGGAGATCGGCTCGTCGAGCAGGTACACCGAGGCACGGCGCGACATCGCGAGCGCGACCTGGACCTTCTCCCGCATCCCCTTGGAGGCCTCCTTGATCCGCATCGAGGTGGCCAGGCCGAACGACCCGATGAGGTCGATGGCCTTGGCCTCGTCGAAGTCGTCGAAGAAGTCGCGGTGGTAGCGCAGGGCGTCGGTGACCCGCCACCGCATCGGGAGGACGGCGAGGTCGGGCAGGAAGCTCACCCGCGCCTTGGACTCCGGCCCGGGTCGGTACCCGGCGATGCGGACGTCGCCGTCGTAGTCGTACATCACGCCGGCGAGGATCTTGAGCAGCGTCGTCTTGCCGCAGCCGTTCTCGCCGAGGAGGCCGACGAACCGGCCGGGCTCGAGGGTGAGGTCGACGCCGTCGAGGGCGCGGACGGGACCGTAGGACTTGGTGAGGTCCCGGATGTCGAGGACGGGTGACGACGTGGCGTCCATGTCAGCGCCCCTCCGATCGTGCAGTGTCGTGGTCATCGCTGGGCCACCTTTCGGTGATGAGTGCGGTCGCGTCGGCCAGGGGGATGCCGAATCCCCGGGCCTGGGCGATGTAGTCGTCGGCGGCGTCGGCGGCGAGCGTGCGCCGCAGACGCCGGATGCGGTCCTCGTCGTCGGTGACGAAGCGGCCGGTCGTCCGCTCGGAGCGGCACAACCCTTCGCGTTCGAGTTCGGCGAGGGCCCGCTGGACCGTGTTCGGGTTGACCCCGAGTTCCCCGGCCAGCTCGCGGACGCCGCCGATGCGACTCCCCGGTGGCCATTGCGCCACGACGATGCGCCGGGAGAACTCGTGGGCCAGCTGATGCCAGATGGGCCGGGACGGGTCGAACTCCATGGCCCCACCTCCCCGCGTATCGCTGTACTAAGTACTTAATACACTAACACGCGGCACGTGGGCGTCAAGGGTCTCGGGACCTCGCACCCGAGGGCATTCGGGCTCCGGTCCGCCCCGCGGGGGTCGCGACGGCGGCCCCGGCGTGTACGGCATACTGGATCGGAGGTTCGCCGGAGCCTGCGCCATCGGCGCCGGCTCATCCGCAGATGCGAGCGGCGACCCCGGGCCTCTAGCTCAGTTGGCAGAGCATCGGACTTTTAATCCGCCGGTCGTCGGTTCGAGCCCGACGGGGCCCACAGGTTCACGCGCAGGCCCCGCACTGCCGAGCGCCCTTCGAGGGGTGTGTCCGAGCGGGCCCATGACGGCCCCCTCCACAGAGGCCGATTTCACGCACGAGACCGAACAGTGTGTGAGCGCGATACCGATGCCTCGGAGTGACGCACGTCCCCTGCCAGGCCGAGGCTCGTCCTCCACCGGCCGAAGACGCACGGCGTCGCTGCGACCGCATCGCCACCGGCGATCGTGAGCACTCCGTCTTGTCGATGCGAGGTCGTCGATCAGGGTCGCGTGAGGTCCGTGGCCTGCTCATGGGCGGTGAAGCCGGCGGCCCGGTGAGGAATCGTCAAGACCTGTGGATGGGTGAGTTCTACGGGGTTGCTCGCGGTGAGCTCGACTTCGTGGCCGTCGGTGTTCGATAGGTAGGCGGCGTAGGTCTGCGGGCCGCCGGCGTGGGGGTGTTTGTCGGCGAACATGAGTGCCCAACCGTTCTCGGCGGCAGCGGCGGTGAGGGCGTCGACCTGGGCCTGATCGCCGGCGTGGAAGGCTAGGTGGTTGAGCCCGGGGCGTTTCCTGTCGTGAGGTTCGGCGAGCATGTCGGGCGACTGTTCGATCACGATGTAGGTGTCCGCCAGGCGCCAACTGCATCCACCGGTCCATTCCTGAAACGGCTGGTAGCCCAGCTCGGTGAGCAGCCATCCCCACTGCGCGGCGGCGCGGTCGATGTCGGGGACCCATAGCTCGACGTGGTGGATGGTCCCGATCGGTGCCGAGCTCACGCGGCCGCTCCCGTCTCGTCGTCGTCGCGTTCGACGAGTTGGCCGTTCTTGAAGGTCGCACCCGCGCGGACCAACGCGACCAGGTGCGGTGCATTGACCGCGCGCCAGCGTGCTTGCGCGGACTCGATGAGCTTGAACGCCATGGCCACCCCGGCAGCCCGGGAGCCGGGGCCCTTGGTGACCCGCTGACGAAGCCGGACGGTGGCGAAGGTCGACTCGATCGGGTTGGTCGTGCGCAGGTGGATCCAGTGCTCGGCCGGGTAGTCGTAGAACGCCAAGAGCACGTCGAGGTCCTCGGTGATCTTCGCGGCCGCCTTGGGCCACTTCGCACCGTAGTCGGCTACGAACGCCTTCGCCGCGGCCTTCGCGTGGTCCTTGTCCTCGGCGTTCCAGATCTCCGCCAGCGCGGCCTTCGCGCCGGGCTGGGCCGACTTCGGCAGCACGTTGAGGACGTTGACGATCTTGTGGAACCAGCAGCGCTGCTCACGAGCCTCGGGGAACACCTGCCCGAGCGCGGCCCAGAACCCGAGTGCACCGTCGCCGACCGCGAGCACCGGGGCGCGCATGCCACGTCGCTTGCAGCACCGGAGCAGGTCGAGCCAGGACTCGGTCGACTCCCGGTGCCCGTCGTCGAGCGCGATCAGTTCCTTCGAACCGTCGGCACGCACGCCGATCATCACCAGCAGGCACACCTTGTCCTGCTCCAGACGGACCTTGAGGTGGATCCCGTCGACCCACACGTACACGTAGTCGGTCTCGGCCAACGAGCGCTTGTTGAACGCGGCCGCCTCGTCTTGCCAGTCCTTCGTCAGCCGGGTGATCGTGGCCGCCGACAGGCCCGCACCGGAGCCGAGGAACTGGGTCAGCGCCGGGCCGAAGTCGCCGCTGGACAGGCCGTGCAGGTACAGCAGCGGCAACACCTCGGCAACCTTCGGCGACTTCCTCGCCCAGGCCGGCAGGATCGCCGAGGCGAACCGCTGCCGCTGCCCGGTGATCGGGTCGACGCGCTTGTCGTTGACCCGCGGTGCACGCACCGGGATCGCGCCCGCCGCCGTGGTCACCTCCCGCGACCCGTGATGACCGTTGCGCACCACCAGCCGCCGACCCGCCTCGTCGACCTCGTCGACGAACGCCTCGATGTAGACAGCGACCTCGGCCTGCAACGCTGCCGCAAGCATCTGCCGAGCGCCGTCACGGACGATCTCATCCAACAGCGAACCACCGGCCGACTCGTTGGACGCCGAAGCGTCGTGAACTACCTTGAGCATGGATGTACCTTCCCGAGCCGGCGCGCCAACGCCGACCCCGATCCGAACTTGAGCATGGACTTCGATCTTGCTCGGGAGGTACGTCCACCTCACGTCACCTCGCCGAGCGCCATCCACAGGTTCTGATCATTGCTCTGGGCGACCTGGTCCTCGCCATTGCGACCATCAACGTGTGGAACCGTCTCGCGATCTCGACCCGCATGGACGCGTGAGCGCTGTCTGGCTGGCCGAGCGACCCCGGCTGCTGGGCCTCGCCTATCGCGTCCTCGGCAGCTGGCACGACGCCGAGGACGTGGTCTCGCAGGCCTGGCTGCGGCTGTCGGCGCAGCCGGAGGGCCACGTCGACCGCCCCGAGGCCTGGTTGACCACCGTCACCACCCGGCTCGCGATCGACCGCGGGCGCCAGCTTCAGGCCCGCCGGGAGGACTACGTCGGCCCCTGGCTGCCCGAGCCCGTCGCGACCGAGCTCCTCCCCGAGGAGTCGGTCGAGCGACGAGAGTCCTTGTCCCTGGCGCTGCTTCGCCTGATGGACGCCCTGAGCCCGGAGGACCGCGCGATCTACGTGCTGCGCCACGCCTTCGACGTCCCGTATGCCGAGATCGCCGCCGTCGTCGCGCGCAGCGAGGCCGCGTGCCGCCAGGTGGTGCGCCGGGCCTCGGCCCGTCTGGCCGCGGTGGACGTGCCCTCCCCCGCCGACGCCGCCGTGCTGCAGGGGCTCGTCGCGGCGATCTCGACCGGCGACGTCGCGGGCGCCGTGGCGCTGCTCTCGGAGGACGCGGTGCTGTGGACGGACGGCGGAGGGGTCGTGAAGGCGGCGCTGCGACCGATCCTCGGGCCCGGCAGGATCGTCCGGTTCGGCGTCGGCGTCACGGGGGCGGCCGGGCTCGAGCCGCCCCGTCTCGTGTCGGTCAACGGTGGTCCGGCCCTGGTCTTCAGCGCCCCCGACGGGTCGCTGCGCTGCCTGGTCCTGGAGGTGCGCGACGGACTCGTCCGCACCGTCCAGCTCCACGGCAACCCGGTCAAGCTCGGTGCCCTCGACCGGCCGGCCTGAGCGGACCCGCGCCCGCGGGACGCAGGCCGACACGATTTCGCAACGCGCCCGCAACATACGCGTGGAAACGTCACGCCATGGACAGCGCACGATCCAGCGGGCAGGCCCAGACCCGGCAGTCCCCCCAGACGACGCAGACGTCGCAGCCGCGGACCCGGCCGATCCGCAGGCTCGGGGTCGAGGAGGAGTTCCACGTCGTCGACCTGACCACGCGCCGGCTCGCCGCCAAGGCCCCCGAGCTGCTCGAGGCGCTGGCCGACCGCACGGAGTACGTCGCCGAGCTCCAGCAGTGCGTCGTCGAGGTCAACTCGGCCGTCGTCACCGACCTGGACGAGCTGCGCGACGAGCTGCTCCGCTGCCGGGAGGGCCTGGTGCAGGCGGCGACGCCGCTGGGGCTCGGGATCGTGGCGGCCGGCTCCCTGCCGCTGTCGGCACCCGACGAGATCGACGTGACCGAGACCCCGCGCTACCGGCGCATGCTGGCGGACTACCAGCTCCTCACGCGCGAGCAGCTGATCTGCGGCTCGCAGGTGCACGTCGACGTGGCCGACCTCGACGAGGCCTGCCTGGTCGCCGAGCACGTGGCCCCCGACCTGCCCCCGCTGCTGGCGCTGTCCGCGTCCTCCCCCTACTGGTCGGACGGGGACGACACGGGCTATGCCAGCGTGCGGAGCCTGGTGTGGAGCCGCTGGCCCACGACGGGCCTGTCGAGCGGGGCCCGCTCCGCCGCCGAGTTCGACCGGCTGGTGGCCAACCTCGTCGACACGGGCGTGATCAGCGACCCGGGGATGATCTACTTCGACGTCCGGCCGGCCGCGCGCATCAGCACGATCGAGCTGCGGATCTGCGACAGCTGCCCCTCCACTGACACGATCGTGCTGGTCGCCGGCCTGTTCCGGGCCATGGTGGACCGGGCCGTCGAGACGATCGCCGCGGGCGTCCCCCCGCTCGACCTGGCCCCCGTCGTCGGCCGCGCCGCGTCCTGGCGGGCGGCGCGCTCGGGGCTCGAGGGCGACCTCGTCGACCTGCGCTCGGGCCGCACCGCCCCGGCCCCCGAGATCATCCGAGACCTCGTCGCCTCGCTGGAGCCGTGGCTGCGCGCCAACGGCGACTGGGAGCTCGTCGACGGGCTGACCACCGCCGCCCTGCTGCGCGGCAGCTCCGCCGCCCGCCAGCGCCGGGCACGCCGCCGCCGGGGCCGGCTCACGGACGTCGTCGACCAGCTCATCGCCGAGACCGCCCGTGGCGTCGCGGCCCCGGTCGACGGCACCGAGGACCTGCTCGAGTCCTACCGGCCCCGCGAGGGGGCGGCCCCCGCGGCCTACGACGAGGCCGTCGACGAGTCCGGTGCACCGCGCCCGCCGTATGCCGACGTGGTCGCCGCCTTCCAGCGGCTGGGGACCCGGGGGCTGCGCCAGCGCGACTACGCGATCGTCGACCTGCAGCGCGCCGACGGCCTGACCTTCCGCCTGCGCGACCAGCCGCAGCCCCAGGTCTTCCCCGTCGACCTGATCCCCCGGATCGTGTCCGCGTCCGACTGGGAGCACATCAGCGCCGGCGGCGAGCAGCGGGCGCGGGCGCTCGACGCCTTCCTGCGCGACTGCTACGGCGAGGGCGCGATCTTCGCCGACGGCGTGATGCCCCGCGAGCTGCTGGACCGGGCGCCGGGCTACCGCTCCAGCGGGCGCCTCGGCGGGCCGGGCGTCCGCAACCACGTCAGCGGCCTGGACCTGGTCAGCGACGGACCCGGACGCTGGCGGGTGCTCGAGGACAACCTGCGCGTGCCCTCCGGGGTCGGCTACGCCATCGCGGCGCGCGCCCTGATGCGCCGGTTCGTGCCCGAGGTGTTCCCCCGCGGCATACGGCCCGTCCGTCCCGTCCCCGAGCTGCTGCGCGACACGCTGTCCGCCGCCGCGCAGGGGGGCGCCGCCGAGCCCGGCGAGATCGCCATCCTCTCCTCGGGCCCCACCGACTCCGCGTGGCCCGAGCACACCGGGCTGGCCGAGGCCATGGGCGTCGACGTGCTCACCCCGAGCCAGGTGTGGTTCGAGGACGGGCGACTCATGCGGCAGCGTGCCGGACGACCGGCCCAGGTGCGCGTGGCCTACCTGCGGATGGACGAGGACCTGCTGCTGTCGGCGGGAGGCCGCGACGGCCAGCCCCTGCGCGCCGGGGTCATCGAGGCGCTGCACCGGGGCACCCTGACGCTGGCCAACGCCCTCGGCAACGGGGTGGGCGACGACAAGGCCGTCTACACCTTCGTGCCGCACATGGTCCGCTACTACCTGGGGGAGGAGCCGATCCTGGACCAGGTCCCCTCCTGGCTGTGCGCCGACGCGGACTCCCGCGAGCACGTCCTGGACCACCTGGGCGACCTCGTCACCAAGCCGATCGACGGGCACGGCGGGCGCGGGGTGCTCATCGGGCCGGACGCCACGTCCGCCCAGGTCGCCGAGCGGCGGCGCGAGATCCTCGCCAACCCCGAGCGCTACATCGGGCAGGAGCTGGTCGACCTGTCCACGCATCCGACCTTCGATGGCAACGCCCTGCGGCCGCGGCACGTGGACCTGCGGGTGTTCGTGCACCTGCGGCGGCGCAGCGGCACCCGCGAGACGGAGGCGATCACGATGCCGGCCGCGCTGAGCCGGTCCGGGGCCGAGGGCAGCAAGATCGTCAACTCCTCGGCGGGTGGCGGCAGCAAGGACACGTGGATCATGACGGACGGGGAGGAGCGCTGATGTGCGGCATCTGCGGTGAGGTCAGGTTCGGCGAGCGAGGTGCTCGGCCCGCGGACGTCGCGGCGGTCGAGACGATGACCGAGGCGATGGTCGCCCGCGGTCCCGACAACGGCGGGTTCTGGGCCCAGGGGCGGGTCGCCCTCGGGCACCGGCGGCTGTCGATCATCGACCTGTCGCCCCGCGGCTCCCAGCCGATGGTCGACGCCGAGCTCGGCCTGTCGATGGTGTTCAACGGCTGCATCTACAACTACCAGGAGCTGCGCGCCGAGCTCGAGGGTCACGGCTACCGCTTTTTCTCGCACGCCGACAGCGAGGTGATCATCAAGGCCTACCACCGCTGGGGGCCGGACTGCGTCGAGCACCTGACCGGCATGTTCGCCTTCGCGATCACCGACGTCGACACCGGCGTGCTCACCCTGGCCCGGGACCGGCTCGGGATCAAGCCGCTCTACCTCTCGCGCCGCGGCGACCGGCTGCGCTTCGCCTCGTCGCTGCGCGCGATCGTCGACGCCGGCGACGTGGACGTGTCGCTGGACCGGGTCGCGCTGCACCACTACCTGTCCTTCCACTCCGTCGTGCCCGCGCCCCGCACGATGTTCGCCGGCATCCAGAAGCTCCCGCCGGCCACCGTCCGGACCTACCAGCCCGACGGCCGCTACACGGACCGCGTCTACTGGGAGCCGTCGTTCACCCGCCGCGAGGACCGCGCCGACTGGGACGCCCGCGACTGGGGCGACGCGCTGCTGGACTCCTTGCGCACCGCCGTCGAGCGACGCATGGTCGCCGACGTGCCCGTGGGCGTCCTGCTGTCCGGCGGCTTCGACTCGAGCCTGGTCGTCGCGCTGCTCGCCGAGCAGGGTCAGCAGGACCTGCAGACCTTCAGCATCGGCTTCGACTCGGCCGGGGGCGAGTCGGGCGACGAGTACTCCTACTCCGACCTGATCGCCGCCCGCTACGGCACCGACCACCACAAGATCCACGTCGACACCAGCCGCCTGCTGCCGGCCGTCCCCGGCACCCTCGCGGCGATGAGCGAGCCGATGGTCAGCCACGACTGCATCGCGTTCTACCTGCTCTCCCAAGAGGTCTCGCGGCACGTCAAGGTCGTGCAGTCGGGCCAGGGCGCGGACGAGGTGCTCGGTGGCTACGACTGGTACCCCCCGCTGCTCGATGTCCCCCGCGACCGGACGACCGAGGCCTACCGCCGGGTCTTCTTCGACCGCAGCCACGACGCCGTGGGTGCCCTGCTGCACCCGGACTACCGCCTCGACCACGACCCGAGCTGGGCCTTCGCCGCCGCCCACCAGTCCGCTCCCGGCGCGGACACCTCCGTCGACGCCGCCCTGCGCCTGGACACGCAGGTCATGCTGGTCGACGACCCGGTCAAGCGGGTGGACACGATGACGATGGCCTGGGGCCTGGAGGGCCGGGTGCCCTTCCTGGACCACGACTTCGTCGAGCTGGCCGGCTCCTGCCCGCCCGAGCTCAAGCTCGCCGGGGGCGGCAAGGGGGTCCTCAAGGACGCCGCCCGGTCGATCCTGCCGGTCGAGGTCATCGACCGCACCAAGGGCTACTTCCCCGTCCCCGGCATCCGCCACCTCGAGGGCGAGGTGCTCGAGCTGGTCCGCGACACCCTCGGCTCGTCGGCGGCGCTCGACCGCCACGTCTTCGACGCCGACGTGCTCGATCGGCTGCTCGCCGATCCCAACACGACCCGCACGACCCTCGGCTCCAACGAGCTGTGGCAGCTCGTGACCCTGGAGCTGTGGCTCCAGACCTTCTGACCGTGATGGAGCTCTCCGGCCGCCCCACCCACGGGGCGTCCGTCGCCCCCGACGGCCGTGCCCTGGCGCACGTCGTCGACGTCGACGGCTATCCCCGAGCGGTGCAGCGCTTCCTCGAGGGGGCGCGCGCCGGCACCTGGCGCCCCGTCCGCCTGCCGGTCGACGGCCCGGTCACCCGGGTGCGTCACTCTCCCGACGGTCTGTGGCTGGCCTGCCAGGTCGCGCCGTATGGCGGGGACCGCTCCCAGGTGTGGGTCGTCACGACCGACCCCGGCGACCCGCAGGCGTGGCGCGCCGACGACGACCGCGACGGGTCGGCGGAGCTCGTCGGCTGGGACGGCACGCGGATCCAGGTCACCGCCGAGCTGGAGGACGGCTCCGGCGAGTCTCGGCTGGTCGACCCGCAGACGCTCGGCGTCGAGGTCGTCGACCGGCGTCCCGAGGGCCGGTTCGTCGACTCGTGGGGCGGCGCGTCGTTGGTGCGGGTGGGCGGTCGCGGCGACCGGTCGCTGCGCCTGCTGTGGGGCGGCGAGGACACGGCGCTGCTGCGCCCGGACCCCGGCTCGGTCACGGACGCCGCCGCGATCCTCGACGACCACCGTCCCCGGCGCCTGCCGTCACGATCGGGCTGGTCGGAGCGGCTGCCCCCGCACACGTCGTGCCCGTCGGAGAGCCGCGAGGGCTATCTGCGCGTCGTGGTCCGCACCGACGTCGGGGGCGACCGGCAGCGGCTGGCGCTGCTCACGGTGACCGGCCGCGGCGTCTCGGAGCGGGTCCTGATGGCTCGTCCGGACGCGGACGTCGAGGAGTTCTGCGTCAGCGAGGACGGCACCCGGGCCGCGGTCCTGTGGAACGTCGACGGCGGCCGCAGCGAGCTCGCCCTCGTCGAGCTGGTCGACGGCACCGTCCACGAGGCCATCCCCCTGCCCGGGTGGGTCGCCACCGAGCCGAGCCTCAGCGCCGACGGCTCGATCCTGGCCCTGACGGTCGAGAGCCCCGACCGGGACCGGTGCGTCGAGATCCTCGACCTGCGCACCCGCAGCTGGGTCTCGCAGGCGTGGGTCGACGTCGACGGCGCCACCCGCGACCCGCAGGCCGTCCTGCCGGAGCTGCTGCGCACCACGACGCGTGACGGCACGGAGGTGTCGTCCTGGTGGCACCCGGCGCGGGACCGCCCGGTCGACGGGGGCGGGCCGGTCGTCATACACCTGCACGGCGGGCCCGAGGGCCAGGAACGTCCCGGCTGGTCGCACCTGTATCCCGTGCTCCTGCGGGCCGGCATCTCGGTCTGCGCGCCCAACGTCCGCGGGTCGGGAGGCTTCGGGCGGGCCTACTCCCACGCCGACGACGTCGGTCTGCGGTGGCGGGGCGTCGACGACGTCGAGGACGTCGTGGGGGACCTCGTCGCGCGCGGCCTCGCCGACCCGGACCGGGTGGCGTGCGTGGGCTGGTCGTATGGCGGCTACCTGACCCTCTCGTGCCTGGCGGCACGACCCGGGCTCTTCGCAGCCGGGGCGAGCATCGCGGGGATGAGCGACCTCGGCACGTTCTACGCCACCACCGAGCCGTGGATCGCGCGGGCCGCCCTGCCGAAGTACGGCCACCCCGTCCACGACGCCGAGCTGCTGCGGACCATCTCGCCGCTGCGGCTGGCCGACCGGATCGACGCGCCCGTGCTGCTGGTGCACGGCGCCCACGACACCAACGTCCCGCCGAGCGAGTCGCAGCAGCTCGCCGAGGCGGTGCAGGCGGCGGGCGGGACCGCGCGCTGCGAGATCGTGCCCGACGAGGGCCACGAGATCGTCCAGCCCGCCCGGCGTCGCGCGGCGGCGGAGCTGGTCCGGGACTGGACGCTGGCGGCCTTCGCCGCGGCGGTCAGCCCTGCCGGTGCGCCGTCACGAACGGGCAGGCGAACGGGTCCCGGTCACCCAGCCCCACCCGGTTGAGGTGCCGCACGACGATGCCATAGGACTCGAGCAGCCCGGCCTCGGTGTAGGGGACGCCGTGCTCGGCGCAGTGGGCGCGGACGAACGGCTGCGCCCGGCGCAGGTTGCCGCTCGGCATGCTCGGGAACAGGTGGTGCTCGACCTGCAGGTTGAGGCCGCCCATGAGCCAGTCGACCGGCCGGCCGCCGCGGATGTTGCGCGAGGTCAGGACCTGGCGGGAGAGGAAGTCGATCCTCGTGTCCCGCGGGACCAGCGGCATCCCCTTGTGGTTGGGGGCGAAGGTCGCGCCCATGTAGACGCCGAAGCCGGCGAGCTGCACGGCGAGGACGGCTGCACCCAGGCCCGGCCCGAGCAGGGTGAGGACCAGGCCCGGGAGCACGGCCAGCCGGATCGTCAGGAGCACGGCCTCGGTACCGCGGTGGCTGAGCTCGCGGTCCTGGACGACGGTGCGGACCGCGTCGGCGTGCAGGCTGAGGCCCTCGAGGGTGAGCAGGGGAAAGAACAGCCACCCCTGGCGAGCGGTGAGCCAGCCGCTCAGGCCCCTGCGCCGGGCGACGTCGTCGGGGGTGAAGAGCAGGACGCCGGGCCGGATGTCCTTGTCCGCCCCGACCTAGTTGGGGTTGGCGTGGTGGCGGGAGTGCTTGCGCATCCACCAGCCGTGACTCAGGCCCACGACCAGGGTGGCGACCAGGCGCGCGGCCCCTCGTTGGCGGCGCCCGTGACGAAGATCTGCCGAGGCCAGTGGCGAGGCGGGGGCAGCAGCTGGTGCGGCGCCGGCCGCGGCAGCGGTCTGGTGCTCCCGGCGCCGGGCCTAGAACCCTGACCGGATGCCGGCCCACGCGCCGCTCCCGCCCAGCCCGGGGTTGCCCCGGCCGACCCCAGCGCGCTCCAGGCGGTACTCCACCTCGGTGTTGAGGATGTACTCGTGTCCGTAGACGCTCATGACGGTGCCCTTCTCGGGTGGTGTCGCCGGTCCTTCCGACACCTCCACACTGGGCTGCTGAGGTAGGCCCCCACATCGGACGGATGCCCTATCCCCCACCTCCGACCCCCTCAGATCCGACCACCGGGGCGCTACAGCAGGACCTGCAGCGCGGTCCGGACGGCCGGTCGGGCCTTGGGGAAGTTCTCCGCCATCGACAGCAACGTCGCTGGGCTGCTGCACTGACGCGCCAGCCATCGTCTGAGGGCCGCGTGAGCGAGGTCGGCACCCCAGTCGTGGCGCAACCGGAAGACGTCGAGGATCGTGCGCTCCGGCGAGTACAGCCCGATGCACCCGCCCCCGGGCAGCGGATGCTGGGTCCGGCCGACCTCGAAGGTGGCCGGGTCGAAGCGGTGCCAGCGCACCGGCGAGATCGGGACTGCTGCACGCGACGGGACATCGGTGATGTCAGGCCGCGGCAGCGGCCTGTGAGGTTCTGATCGTCTCGAACTCGATAGGGGTGAGTCGCCCCAGGCGGGCTTGCCGACGGCGTCGGTGGTAGGTCCTTTCGATCCATGTCACGATTGCGATCCTCAGGTCCTCACGTGTGGACCACCTCTGCCGGTCCAGGACGTTCTTCTGGAGTAAGGCGAAGAAGGATTCCATCGCGGCGTTGTCACCGGCAGCCCCTACGCGTCCCATCGACCCGACCAAGCCGTGCCGGTTCAACGCGTGCACGTACTTGCGCGCTCGGAATTGCGACCCCCGGTCCGAATGCACCACACACCCCGCCGCGTTCGTGCGCCGCGCGACCGCGTTGTCCAACGCAGCGACGGCCAGGCGGGCTTTCATCCGCGAGTCCATCGAGTAGCCCACGATCCGCCCCGAACAGACGTCCTTGACCGCACACAGGTACAGCTTGCCTTCCGCCGTGGGATGCTCGGTGATATCCGTGAGCCACAGCTCGTCAACGTTGTCGGCAGTGAAGTCGCGCCGCACCAGATCGTCATGGACCGGCGGCCCGGGCCTCTTGCCGCTCTTCCCCCGACCTTTGCCGAAGGCGCTCCACCAGCGGTTATCCCGACAGATCCGCCACGCGGTCCGTGCCGCCATCACGACTCCGGCGTCGCCGGCTTCGTCGTGCAGGAAGCGGTACCCGAACTCGGGATCGTCCAGGTGGGCCCGCCACAGCGCATGGGCCCGGTAGGCCTCCTCGAGCTCGGCATCGGTGATCGGCTGCGCGGCCCACCGGTAGTAGTGGCCACGACTGAGTTTCAACACCCGGCAGGTCACCGCCACGGGAATCCCTTCGGCAGCAAGGTCACGGACCAGCGGGAACATCATTTTCCCGGCAGATTCGCCTGCGACAGATACGCCGCTGCGCGGCGCAGGATCTCGTTCTCCTGCTCCAGGAGGCGGTTGCGGCGGCGCAAATCACGCAGCTCGGCGGACTCACTGGCAGTCGCACCAGGGCGGGTGCCGTCCTCGATGTCGGCCTTACGCATCCACTTGTTCAACGTCATCTCGTGGATCCCGAAGTCCTTCGCCACTTGCGCCAGGGTCACACCCTGCTCGCGGTTACGGGCCACGCGCACGACGTCGTCACGGAACTCCTGCGGGTACGGCTTGGGCATGCTTCATCCTTCCAGGCCCGCTGAACAGCAAGCCAGTTCGGATGTCCCTAACCGTGCAGCAGTCCCGCTGACGAAGCCGGACGGTGGCGAAGGTCGACTCGATCGGGTTGGTCGTGCGCAGGTGGATCCAGTGCTCGGCCGGGTAGTCGTAGAACGCCAAGAGCACGTCGAGGTCCTCGGTGATCTTCGCGGCCGCCTTGGGCCACTTCGCACCGTAGTCGGCTACGAACGCCTTCGCCGCGGCCTTCGCGTGGTCCTTGTCCTCGGCGTTCCAGATCTCCGCCAGCGCGGCCTTCGCGCCGGGCTGGGCCGACTTCGGCAGCACGTTGAGGACGTTGACGATCTTGTGGAACCAGCAGCGCTGCTCACGAGCCTCGGGGAACACCTGCCCGAGCGCGGCCCAGAACCCGAGTGCACCGTCGCCGACCGCGAGCACCGGGGCGCGCATGCCACGTCGCTTGCAGCACCGGAGCAGGTCGAGCCAGGACTCGGTCGACTCCCGGTGCCCGTCGTCGAGCGCGATCAGTTCCTTCGAACCGTCGGCACGCACGCCGATCATCACCAGCAGGCACACCTTGTCCTGCTCCAGACGGACCTTGAGGTGGATCCCGTCGACCCACACGTACACGTAGTCGGTCTCGGCCAACGAGCGCTTGTTGAACGCGGCCGCCTCGTCTTGCCAGTCCTTCGTCAGCCGGGTGATCGTGGCCGCCGACAGGCCCGCACCGGAGCCGAGGAACTGGGTCAGCGCCGGGCCGAAGTCGCCGCTGGACAGGCCGTGCAGGTACAGCAGCGGCAACACCTCGGCAACCTTCGGCGACTTCCTCGCCCAGGCCGGCAGGATCGCCGAGGCGAACCGCTGCCGCTGCCCGGTGATCGGGTCGACGCGCTTGTCGTTGACCCGCGGTGCACGCACCGGGATCGCGCCCGCCGCCGTGGTCACCTCCCGCGACCCGTGATGACCGTTGCGCACCACCAGCCGCCGACCCGCCTCGTCGACCTCGTCGACGAACGCCTCGATGTAGACAGCGACCTCGGCCTGCAACGCTGCCGCAAGCATCTGCCGAGCGCCGTCACGGACGATCTCATCCAACAGCGAACCACCGGCCGACTCGTTGGACGCCGAAGCGTCGTGAACTACCTTGAGCATGGATGTACCTTCCCGAGCCGGCGCGCCAACGCCGACCCCGATCCGAACTTGAGCATGGACTTCGATCTTGCTCGGGAGGTACGTCCACCTCACGTCACCTCGCCGAGCGCCATCCACAGGTTCTGATCATTGCTCCGGCCCGGTACGTGGCCAAGGCTGCGGGGTTGGAGTTCTCGGCGGCGACGACGACGGAGCTGGCCCCGTGTCGCTGGAGGGTGCGTGCACCCGCGAGAGTGATCGCCACCCCGTATCCCTTGCCGTGACGCTCTCGGTGGACCCCCATGGGCTCGACGAGTCCCGGCCGCCCCGGGCCGGCCGTCCACACCGTCGTCACCGCGACCGGTGAGCCATCCGCGTCGTAGGCGATCAGGCTGTGGGCACGGTCGGCGAACGGTCCGTTGATGATCTGTGCCCAGCGGTCGACGAACCGGGATCGGGAATCGTCGTCGAAGGGTGTCCCTCTGAACGAGGACCAGTGCACGCCGGCCCAGTCGGAAGCCGTGTCCGGGCCGGCGTCCACGATCCGCAGGCGCGCCTGGTCCAGGCGCGTGAGATCGAGGGGGGTGGTGAGTTCCATCGTCATCGGTGTCCACGGTTCGTCCTCGACCCACCCCGCACCCCTCAGCGCCTTGCGTAGCGCGGTGGCACCTCGAGCCTCGATCACGGCCTCACGACCCGTGGCCCTCTGGTCCAGGTCGACGGCGATCCGCTCGGCCACCTCCCGGTCCTCGGCGGCCTCCGGATCCACCGCCATCCGCAGGACCGCAGGCCCGTCCACCATTCCGATGGCCAGGGGCTGCCCGTCGCGCTCCCAGACGCGAAGATCCGCGGCCATCTGCTCGGCGCCGACGGAGGAGTGCCACCCCAGATCACCTGGATGAAGGTGCCCCACCCACGGATCGGACTGCCACAGGCTCAGCCGCTCGGCGACGGCGGTCAGCCGTTCCGGATCCGGGATCAGGCACACGAGGGTCACCGCCTCAGTGAACCCGACCACGGAGATCGCCCGCACCGTGTTTCCACGTCCACATCGGCGGCCACCCACGTGCGCCGCCGTGTCACACACGCCGCCACGCGCCCACGGCCGCGTCGGCGTCCCCCTTGACCCGAGACCAGAGGTGTTCCGCCAGCACTGGATGCCTTGACGAGGAGGCGGGGTTCGTCACCCCCCGTCGAACACACCGACGGGTGGAGCAACTGTCTTCGGCAGGCGCCTCGGGCGGCTCACTTCCCGGCGACGGTGGCGAGGACTCCGGGGCCGTAGCGGTCGAGCTTGGCGGCGCCGATGCCGCTGATCGCGCCGAGTTCGGCCGTCGTCGTGGGGGCCGCGGTGGCGATGGCGCGCAGGGTGGCGTCGTGGAAGACGACGTAGGCGGGAACCCCCGCCTCCTTCGCCGTCGCCGCGCGCCACGCCCGGAGGCGTTCGAACAGCGCGGTCTCCTCCGGGGTGAGGTCGGCCGTGACGTCGGCGCGGGCCCTGCCACCGGACGACCGGCTCGACCGGCGACGCTCCCGCTCGGGCTCCTGGCGCAGCGGCACCGACCGCTCGCCGCGCAACACCGCACCCGACTCCTCGGTGAGCCCGAGAGTGCCGTAGTCGTCCTCGACCCCGACGAGCCCCGCGGCGAGAAGCTGCCGCGCGACACCCCGCCACCCGCGCTCGTCGAGCTCGGTGCCGATGCCGAACGTCGTGAGGTCGGCGTGCCCGAGCGAGCGCACCCGGTCGGTCTCACGGCCGAGGAGGATGTCGACGAGATGCCCGGCACCGTAACGCTGCCCGCGGCGGTCGAGCCGGACGATCGTCGAAAGGAGCTTCTGCGCCGGGATCGTGCCGTCCCACGTCGTCGGCGGTTCGAGGCACGTGTCGCAGTTGCCGCACGGTCCGGTGCCGGGCTGGCCGAAGTAGGCGAGGAGCTGCTCACGGCGGCACGTCACCGTCTCGCACAGCGCGAGGATCGCGTCGAGATGCCGGCCCAGGTTGCGCCGGTGCGCGGCGTCGCCCTCGCTCGCGGCGATCATCTTGCGGTGCTGCACGACGTCGGCGAGCCCGTACGCGAGCCACGCCGTCGAAGGCAGTCCGTCTCGGCCCGCGCGACCGGTCTCCTGGTAGTACCCCTCGACCGACTTCGGCAGGTCGAGGTGGGCGACGAAGCGCACGTCGGGCTTGTCGATGCCCATGCCGAACGCGATGGTCGCGACCATGACGAGGCCGTCCTCACGGAGGAACCGCGACTGGTGCTCGGCGCACCTCCCGGTCGAGCCCCGCGTGATACGGCAGCGCCGGGATCCCCTGCCGGGTGAGGAACGTCGCGACCCGCTCCACCGACGCGCGGGACAGGCAGTAGACGATGCCCGCGTCACTCTCGTGCTCGGCACGCAGGAACGCGAGGAGCTGCTGCTGCGGGGAGTCCTTGGCGACGATGCGGTAGCGGATGTTGGGGCGGTCGAAGTCGGCGATGAAGTGACGCGCGTCCTCCAGGTGCAGCCGGATCGCGACCTCGCGCCGCGTGGCCTGCGTCGCCGTCGCCGTGAGGGCGATACGCGGGACCTCCGGCCACCGTTCGTGAAGGATCGACAGGCCGAGATAGTCGGGCCGGAAGTCGTGGCCCCACTGGCTCACGCAGTGCGCCTCGTCGATGGCGAACAGCGCGAGGCCACCGCCGAAGGTGACGCGGTCGAGGAGCGCGAGGGTGTCGGGCACGCGCAGGCGCTCCGGAGCCAGGTAGAGCAGGTCGAGTTCGCCCGCGAGAAGCGCCTGTTCGGTGGCGGCCCGCTCGTGCGGCAGTTGCGTCGAGTTGAGGAACCCCGCCCGCACCCCGAGCGCCGAGAGGGCGTCGACCTGATCGGCCATGAGCGCGATGAGCGGGGAGATCACGACGCCCGTTCCCTCACGCACGAGCGAAGGCACTTGGTAGCAGAGCGATTTGCCGCCACCGGTCGGCATGAGGACGAGCGCGTCCCGTCCCGCGACGACCTCCTCGATGATCGCGGCCTGGTCGCCACGGAAGTCGTCGTAGCCCCAGACACGGCGCAGCGTCTCGCGGGCGGCGGTGAGTGGGGAGTGATCGACGGCAGACATCGCGGTCAGCCTACGCAGCGACCGGCGTCGGAGTCGTGCGCCGGATCCCGCTGTGGACACACCGTGGGAACTCTCACCCACGACCCGCCCCCCACCCCCGAGACGGCAGACAGACGGGAGGGAAGCCCAGCTACTGCTGCAGCGATCTGTCGGCGGCCATCCCATCTGCCGTCTCGGGGGTGGGGCGGGCGGCGGGGTGGCGGGCTCGGGGTGGGGGTCGGCGTTCTGGTGGGCGCCCCCCTCGCCCCGGACTTCGGTCAGCGGCGACGGGTGGGGTCGGAACCTTTGGGAGGCGACGTGCCGGCCGGGCATTCGAGGTCGTCGTGGTAGGCCCGCACGGATTCGGTCACGGCCCGCAGGACCCGACGAGCGGTCTCGATCTCCTCGTCGTCGAACGCCGCGAGCGCGGCATGCTGGTGGAACCCGAGGGGGCCGAAGAACTCGCCGGCGACCTCCCGACCGTGGTCGGCGTAGTGGAGGAGAACGCGTCGTCCGTCACGGGGGTCCTTCGAGCGCACGACGTGTCCTCCACGCTCGAGGCGATCGAGCAGGTAGGTCACGGCGCCACTGCTGAGGCCGAGTTGCGCCCCGAGCATCGCCGGGGTGACGGAGTGGCCGTGCAGCTCCCCGACGTGGATGAGGCTGAGCGCGCGGAAGTCGGTGTCGTGCAACTCGTGGGCGTGGGCGAAGGTCCGGCCGAGACGAGCGGTCGCCTCGGACAGCGCCTCCACCTCCTCCGACAACGCCCGTTCGGTCACGCTCCTCGCCGTGGAGGGCGCCGACGTCGACGGCCGCGGAGCCCGCGGCGCCGAGTCCGTCTCGTGCCCGCCGACCGCGTCCTCGTCGAGCTCCTGCCCGTCGACGTCCCGCCCGTCGACGTCCCGCCCGACGACCTCCCGCCCGACGACCTCACGTCGGTCAGCCCCGCGCCCGTCGGACACGACCACGGTCGCCGCGTCGACCGGTGTCGTCGAGTGCGGCTCGCGAAGCGCCGTCGCGCCTGACGCGGGCCTCGTCTCGGCCTCCGGCACCCCGGCCGCCCCGGAGGGCGTCGCCGAGCCTGCGTCGCGGTCCTCGCCGACACCGGAGGTGGACGTCGCGATGTCCCGACGTCCGACGGCTCGGCCGGTTCCCCGCTGTGCGGGATCCCCCGCCGCCGGCCCGCGGGCCCGGCGCCCCGCGGGCGCGGTCGGGCCGGGTCGGCGGTCGGCGGGATGGTCGCTCACAGGCTCGATGGTACTCCCGAGTCGACAGTTCTCTCAGCGACTGAGAGGATTCCTCCATGCCTTCGTCTGCCGTCTCCGACGCCTCGTCACGACGCCCCGACGCCCCGGGGCCCGACTCCGCACGACTCGACACTCCCGACCCCGACGATCGCGGCCTGTGGTGGGCGCTCGGCGGACTCGTCACGGGCAAGTGGAGCGCCGTCCTCACCCTGCTCGTCGGCCTCGCGTTGGCAGGCGGGCTGTTCTCGATCGGCGCACCCGACAGCAGCGCCGGTCCGAACGGCCGCCCGGCCGGCGCCGAGTCGACGCGCGTGCAGGAGATCGCCGCCGAGTTCGAGGACGGTGCCACGACTCCCGCGATCGCCGTGTTCACCCGCACCGACGGTGGCGCGCTCACCCGTGAGGACCTCGCCGCCGCGGCCGACACGCGCGACCGGATGCTCTCCGTCGAGCGCGGGCCGGAGACCGGCAGCGGCACCACGGCCGACACCACCGCCACCCGGGTCCCCCTCGTCCCCTCGCCCGACGGCAAGGCGACGACGGCGGTCGTCCCGATCTCGAACGACCGCACCGGCTCCGAGCTGGCGACGACGATCGACGAGGTCCGCGACGCCTCCGGCACCGACCTCCCCGAGGGCCTGTCCGTGCAGCTCACCGGCGGCCCGGCGTTCGGCGCCGACACCGCGGGCGCCTTCGCCGGCGCCGACCTGCGCCTCCTGCTCGTCACCTCGGCCGTCGTCGCGGTGCTTCTGCTCATCACCTACCGATCGCCGATCCTGTGGCTCGTGCCGCTCATCGTCGTCGGCCTCGCCGACCGCGTGGCGCAGATCGCCTCCGCACACCTCAACGAGGCCGTCGGCCTGCCGCTGGACGGCTCGACGACCGGCATCACGAGCGTCCTCGTGTTCGGTGCCGGCACGAACTACGCGCTGCTCCTCGTCTCCCGCTACCGGGAGGAGCTGCGCCGCACGCCGCACCACCGCCTCGCTCTGCGTCGCGCACTCCGGCACACGGGACCCGCGGTGCTCGCCTCGAACGTCACCGTCGTGCTCGCCCTCCTCACCCTGCTCGTCGCCGCCATCCCGAGCACCCGCATCCTCGGCGTCGCCGCCGCGACCGGACTCCTGTGCGCGCTCGTCGCGGCCGTGTTCGTTCTGCCCGCCGTGCTCGCCCTGTGCGGCCGCGGCCTGTTCTGGCCGTTCGTCCCCAAGGTCGGCGACCCCGACCGCGGCGCCTCCGGTCGCTGGTACGGCCTCGCCCAGGGTGTCGCCCGCCGCCCGTGGACCGTCCTCGCCGTGACCGTCCCGCTCCTCGCGGTCTGCGCCCTCGGTCTCTCCGGCGTGCGCATCGGCCTCGAGCAGACCGAACAGTTCCGCGTGCAGGCCCAGTCGATCGACGGGTTCGAGACGCTCCGCGAGCACTACCCGGCCGGTCAGGCCGACCCGGCCACCGTCGTTGCCCGCACCGACCGCGCGGACGAGGTCGAGGCCGTGCTCACGGACTCCCCCGGTGTCGAGGCGGCGCGTCCGACCGGCTCGTCCGACTCCGGCTGGAGTCGTTGGCAGGTCATCCTCGACGCCGACCCCTCCTCCCCCGAGGCGTTCGACACCGTGCGTGCGCTGCGCGACAGGGTCCACGCCGTCCCCGACGCGCAGGCGATGGTCGGTGGGAGCGACGCGAGCGAGCTCGACTCCCGTGACGCCGCCGACCAGGACCTCATGAAGATCGTGCCGCTCATCCTCGGCGTCGTCCTCATCGTGCTGTTCGCCCTGCTCCGGGCGCTGTGGGGGCCGCTGCTCCTCATCGCCGCGACGACCCTGTCGGCCATCGCAGCGATCGGCGCGGGCGCGTGGGCCGGGACGCACATCTTCGGGTTCCCCGGCCTGGAGACCTCGGTGCTCCTGTTCTCGTTCCTCTTCCTCGTCGCCCTCGGTGTGGACTACACGATCTTCCTCGTCACCCGTGCCCGTGAGGAGGCCGAGGAGCACGGCACCCCCGAGGGCATCAAGCGCGCGGTCGCCCTCACCGGCGGCGTCATCACGAGCGCCGGTGTCGTCCTTGCGGCGGTGTTCGTCGTCCTCGGGGTGCTGCCGCTCATCACGCTGACCCAGATCGGCATCACCGTCGGCATCGGCATCCTGCTCGACACGTTCGTCGTCCGGACCATCGTCATCCCGGCGCTCTTCACCGTCGTCGGACCCAAGGTCTGGTGGCCCGGCCTCCCCGCCGGCGACAAGCCCTCGGCCCGACCCTCCCCAGCCTGATCCCCGTCACCCCGGCCCAGCCTCGATGACGTCATCGACGAGGTCATCGAATCGGGGCTCATCGCCCTGGAACGGATGACGTCATCGGTGACGTCATCCGTTCTGTGGGAGGGCGCAGGGGCGCAGAGGGATCGGGGGGTGGGGAGCAGGGACGACGAGGGCGGGGCGTGGGAGGTGTCTCCCGCGCCCCGCCCTCGTGTCCGTCCCCCGAGTCTCTGGACGTCAGCGAATCCACTCCTCGACGAGGCGGCGGTGGCGCTGGTCGGCCTCTCGGATGGCGGTGACGACGGCCTCGAAGTCCGCCGCGGCGTCACGCGGCTGCTCGGTGACGAAACGGTTGTCGACGAAGTCGATGTGCTCCGGAAGCGCGTCGGCGACCTCGTCGGAGTAGCGCCGGACGACGTCGTAGATGCCCACGCGCTCGCAGTGCGGACGCAGCAGGGTCTCGATGAAGTCGAAGGGGTTGGTGTCTCGGCGTCCGCCGGTCGCGTCCTTCCAGGTCGCGAGCGTGACGGGCCGATTGTGAAGGATGTCGGTCATCTCGGATTCTCCGCAGGGTGAGGTGAAGCGACGACCTCGTTGTCGCACACTCTCGGTCTTCGGTCGGCAGCGGGAAAGGCTCACCGCCCGTCCCAGTGTCGCCGAGGATGCTGGACATGTCCTCAACCTGATGCGTGTGTCCGCTCCGAACCGCCGAAGCCCCGGGAGCGGCGGTGAGATTTCACCCCGCCGACACGCCCCCGACGCACCCCGGACGCGCCTGCGCCGCACCGGCGTCACGCCTGCGCCACACCGGTGGCACGCCCAAGCACGCCAGCCATCGCTCGCGCCACCGACCCCACGCGCACGCAGACGCACACGGTCGCACCGGACGCGCGAGCGCCGACGGCGTGAGCCGCCTCGACGGCCGGGGTCGCGGCGCCGGAGTCAGGCGCCGGGGAGTCCGTACTCCTTGGCGAGAGTGAGGGCCCGACCGGAGAGTCCGTGCACCATCTCCTCGGTGGGCACGCCGCCGAGGGAGGCGTTGCCGGGCTCGTCGAGCACCCGACGGCGGACGCCCTCGATGATCGCGACGACCTTCCACACCCCGAGCACGTGCCAGAAGCCCACGTCGGCGACATCGCGTCCGCTCGCCTGCGCGTAGGCGTCGACGAGTTCGGCACGACTGGAGAATCCGGGCAGCGCGGACGCGCCGAAGATCCCCGGTGCCAGCCCGTCGGAGGGCTCCGGCCAGTAGGCGAGCAGCGTGCCGAGGTCGGCGAGCGGATCGCCGAGGGTCGAGAGCTCCCAGTCGAGGGCGCCGATGACCTCGCCGGTCTCCGGGTCGGAGATCGCGTTGGCGAGGTGCAGATCGCCGTGCACGAGGGTGAGATCGCTCTGCGGCACCACCGAGGCCTGGAGGATCTCAATCACGCGGTCGAGGTCGGCGCTCTCGGTGGTGCGACTCGCCTCCAGCTGACGGACCCACCGCGAGAGCTGCCGCTGCGCATACGGCTTGTGGCTCGCGAGGTCGAGGAGTCCGACCTCCTCGAGGGGCACGGCGTGGATGCGCGCGAGGGTCCGTGCGATCGACGGGCCGATGGCCGCCCGCAGCTCCGGCGACGCGGCCTCGCCCTTGGCCGCGCTGTCGATGACGTACCCGTCGAGGAACCCCATGACCATGTGGGCGACGTCGTTCGGGGTCCACAGCCCGAGGACCCGGGGCACGGGCACGCCCGTGCCCTGCAGCGCGCTCATGATGCGGTACTCGCGGGCGACGTCGTGCGCCGACTGCAGCAGGTGCCCCAACGGCGGACGCCGCAGCACCCACCGCCGGTCGGCGGCGTCGGTGAGCAGGTAGGTGAGGTTCGACTGACCGTTGCCGATGCGCTGTGCGGTGAGCGGCTCGGTGATCTCGTCGGACTCACGGATCCACCCGGCGACGACGTCGAGACCGACCTCGAGTCCCTTCGGCGCCTGGTGCTCGGGTGCCTCGGTCATCAGATCGTCGCCTCCCCCGCGGCAGCGCGCTCCTTCTCGCGACGACGCAGCTCATAGCGGGCGATCGTGCGCTTGTGCACCTCATCGGGCCCGTCGGCGATACGCAGCGTGCGCATGTGGGCGTAGAACTCGGCGAGCGGCACGTCGTCGGTGACGCCGGCGCCGCCGAACACCTGGATCGCGCGATCGATGACCTTGAGCGCGACGTTGGGGGCGGCGACCTTGATCGCGGCGATCTCGGTGCGGGCCGCCTTGTTGCCGACCGTGTCCATGAGGTACGCGGCCTTGAGGGTGAGCAGTCGCGCCATCTCGATCTCGATGCGGGATTCGGCGATCCAGTCCTGGATGTTGGCGTGCGCGGCGATGGGCTTGCCGAACGCGATGCGCGTCGCGCCCCGGTCGACCATGAGGTCGAGCGCCCGTTCGGCCATGCCGATGGCCCGCATGCAGTGGTGGATCCGGCCGGGACCGAGGCGGGCCTGGGCGATCATGAACCCGTCGCCCTCACCCGCAAGCACCGCGGTCTTGGGCACGCGCACGTCCTCGAACGTGATCTCGGCGTGGCCCTCGCGGTCGACATAGCCGTAGACCGGCAGGTTGCGCACGATCGTGACGCCGGGGGTGTCCATCGGCACGACGAGCATCGACTGCTGCCGGTGGGTCTCGGCATTGGGGTCGGTCTTGCCCATGACGATGAGGACCTTGCAGTCGGGCCGCATCGCGTTGGAGGACCACCACTTGCGCCCGTTGATGACGTAGTCGTCGCCGTCGGCGACGATGCTCGTCTCGATGTTGGTGGCATCCGAGCTCGCCACGTCCGGCTCGGTCATCGCGAAGGCCGACGCCATCTCACCGGCGAGCAGCGGCTTGAGCCACTTCTCCTTGTGCTCCTCGGTGCCGAACAGCGTGAGGATCTCCATGTTGCCCGTGTCGGGGGCGTTGCAGTTGATCGCCTCCGGCGCGAGGTAGGGGCTGCGGCCGGTGATCTCGGCGAGCGGTGCGTACTCGGCGTTCGTGAGTCCCGGCCCCCATTCGGGGTGGGGGTGGAACAGGTTCCACAGACCCTGGCCCTTGGCCTCCGCCTTGAGGTCGTCGATGATCTGCGGCTGGGCGTGCGGGTCGCTCTGCTGCGCCATCTGCTCGGCGTACACCGACTCGGCGGGGTAGACGAACTCGTCCATGAAGGCGAGCAACCGCGTCCGGTAGTCCTCGCCGCGCTTCGTGGTCTCGAACATGGGCTCGCTCCTTTGCGATTCTCTGTCCTCCGACCATAGTCGAATCCGGATTCAGGTTCGCGTGAGTCCGCTCACACGCCTCGCCCAGCCGACGCCGGGGACACCGTCTGAGGGTCGGTTCCGGGCTACGCGGTCGGGTCGTTCGTCCCCGCCGGCCGGAGCTCCGGCGTCGTGAGTCCGAGGGCGTTCGTCCAGAGACGGGTGGCGACCTCGACGACCTCGTCGACGGGCGCGTCGAGGCCGTGGACGTAGATCGACTGCGCGAGTCGACTCACCATGCTCGAGAGCGCGAGGGAGGCGATCTGCGGGTCGAGGGCACGGTCGGCGAGCCCGCGTTCCTGCAGGTCACTGATCGCGCGGGCATTGCGGGAGACGAACGCGTCGGCCCGCAGCCGCCGCATCCGGCGAAAGCGGTCGTCGACGACGGCGACCTGGTCGAGCAGCCGGTTGAGGGCGGCGTTGCGGGCATAGGCCTCGAGGTAGGCGCGGTTGGCCTCGCGGATGAGGGCGACCGGATCGTCGGACGAGGCGATCCGGCCGGTGCCGGGGTGGAGCATCTCGTTCTGCGCCTCGAGAAGCACGGCGGCGAGCACCTCGTCCTTGCCCTCGAACCACGTGTAGAGACTGCCGACGGAGCACTGCGCCTCCGCGGCGATGTCGACGAGTCGGGAGTCGAGGTAACCGTCGCGTTCGAAGACCCGGCGGGCGGCGGCGACGATCGCGGCGCGAGTGCGCCGCCCGCGATCGGTCTGCGGAACCGCCCCCGCCATCCCGCGATCGACGAGATCGGGCGTGGTGTCGGGAGCCGTTCCCGGCGTCGAGTCCGTCGCGGCGTCGAGCGGGAGGTCCGCCGCGCTCTCGCACGACGGATCGGGGACGACGGCGACCTCACCGTCGATCGCGTCAGGAGTCGCGCCGTGGGCGGCGTCGTCGGGCGTCGGAACGAGGGCCTCCACGTCGGTGGGCACGGGCGGGCCGAGGGGATCGTGGCCTCCCTGCGCGTCGCTCGCGTCCATCCCGTCAGGCTAGCCGAATCCGGGTTCAGGTCCGAGGTCTCGCGCCAAGGGGGACACCGGCTCGATGAGGACTCGGCACGTCCGGCGCCCCGCTCGTCACTCGGCCTCGGCGGCCGCCTCGGTCTCCCCACCGGGACCGGTGTGTTCGCGGTCGCCGAGATCGCGGCCACCGAGCGGGTCCTCGAGCCAGGACTCGAGGTGCCAATCGCCCGGCCGCCCCGTCACGGTGAGCATCGCGGTGTTGGGCACCCAGTGGTCGGCGGCGTAGCGCAGGTCGATCTCGCTGGTGCGCACGCCCGCCCACACGCGGATGATCGCGCCGTGCGACACGAGGACCGCCGTCCCGTCCTCACCGAGATGAGCCGCGACCTCGTCGACGACCTCGTCGAACCGCTCGACGACCTCCCGACCGGTCTCCCCGCCGGCCAACCGCAGGTCGAGGTCGCGCGCCCACCCGAACACGCCCTCGACGTAGGCCTCGATGGCCTCGTGGTCGTTGCGCATCTCGTAGTCGCCGGCCGAGATCTCCCGGATGCCCGGCCGCACCCACGGGGACAGTCCCAGGGACGCGGCGAGCGGCGCGGCGGTCTGCTGGGTGCGCACGAGGTTCGACACCACCATGAGGTCGATCGACTCCTCCGCGAGGGCCGCGGGGATCGCGGCGGCCTGCGCCCGTCCGAGATCGGTGAGGTCTGCGCCCGGCTCCGCCGTGTCGAGGTGATGTCCCACGTTGGAGGTGGTCTGGCCGTGTCGCACGAGGAGCAGTCGCATGTCTCCCACTATCGCGCATGGTGGGGCCCGCGCCCCGCGCGGTTCCGCGGAGGACCGCTGAACTCTGGGTGACGACTCCCCACGCCCGCGGCGGCACCCCCACCTGCATCGACGTCGGGTGACGATGTCCCGCCGGGGCAGGATCGGGCGCCGGGTTCGTGGCGATGCGCGGGACACCGCCGATCCCGGACGTCGGCGCTCAGCGGGGTGGCGCGGGCCGCCCGGTGGTTCAGTCCGTGTGGGGCAGGGAGCTGAACTTCTCCAACGCCCGCACCGAGCCGGAGATGATGATCTCGTCGCCCTGGCGCGGGATGGTCTCGCGGTCGGCATAGGTGAACCCGGAGCCGGCCTTCTTGATGCCGACGACCGTGATGCGGTGCCGCGATCGCAGGTCGGACTTGCCGAGGGGGATGCCCCACGTGATCGTCGGCGCGAGGATGCGCGCGAGTCCGTACCCGCCCTCGAGCTCCATGAAGTCCTCCATGGTGCCGACGATCTGGTGGGCGACGCGCAACCCCATCGCGCGTTCGGGATAGACGACGTGGTGGGCGCCGACCCGTTCGAGGATCTTGCCGTGCTTGGCGGTGATGGCCTTGGCCCAGATCTCCTCGACGCCGGCCTCGGACAGGGCGAGGACGGTGAGGACGCTCGCCTCGATGTCGCTGCCGATGGCGACGACGGCGCGGTCGAACGAGGCGACACCGAGTTGGCGCAGCGCCTCCTCGTCGGTCGTGTCGGCCTGGACCACGTGGGTGAGGTCGTTGGCCCACCGCTGCACCAGCACCGGGTCGGTGTCGATCGCGAGGACCTCCTTGTCCATCTGGACGAGGGACAGTGCCACCGACGACCCGAACCTGCCGAGCCCGACCACGAGGACGGACTCGGCGACTCCACGGTTCCTCTTCCTATCCAACAACGGTGTGCTCCTCGGGCAGGTGGTAGCGGACGGTGCGGGTGCTGCTGAGGGCGAGAGCCGAGGCCACCGTGACCGTGCCGACGCGACCGCAGAACATCACCCCCATGATGACGAGTTGCGCCACAGGGGGGAGCTGGGGCGTGAGGTTCATCGAGAGGCCGACGGTGCCGAAGGCGGAGACGACCTCGAAGACGACCCGGTCGAGGGGGTGGTCGGTGAGGACGACGAGCGCGATGGTTCCGGCCGTCACCAGGCCGACGCCGAGCAGGGCGACCGTGAGGGCCTGGCGTTGGGATGCACCGGAGACGCGTCGGTTGCCGAGGCGGACCTCCGACCAGCCTCGCGTCTCGGACCAGATGACGTACCCGAGGAGGAAGAACGTCGTGACCTTGATGCCACCGGCCGTTCCGGCGCTGCCGCCACCGATGAACATGAGGACGAGGTGGACGACGAGGGTCTCGGGCCGGATGTTGCCGTAGTCGATGCTGTTGAAGCCCGCGGTGCGCGGGAACACCGACCCGGCCAGGCTGCCCCAGAGCTTGCCCTGGACGTCGAGCGTGCCGATGGTCCCCGGGTTGCCCCACTCGGAGAGCAGGAACGCGACGAACCCGACGACGAGGAGCGTGGCGTAACCGACGACGGTGAGCCGAAGGTAGATCGACCACATCGAGACGCGGAACCGTTCCCGGGTGAGCTCGAAGTAGGCCGGGTAGCCGATGCCGCCGGCGATGATCGCGAGGCAGATCGGCCCGATGATCCAGCCGTCGGCGACGAACCCGATGAGGTTGTCGGAGTAGAGCGCGAAGCCGGCGTTGTTGAACGAGGAGACGGCGTGGAACAGGCCGTGCCACGCCGCGGTGGCCAGGTCGTCGTCGTAGGTGGAGCGGAAGCGCATCGTGAGGAAGACCGCGATGACGCCCTCGGCGAGCAGGGTGGCACGGACGATGCGGACGAGGACGCCGCGGACGTCACCGAGCCCCGAGGTCTTGGTCTCCGTCTGTGCCCGTATCGACGCCGCGAGCGTGATCTTGCCGCGGACGAGGAGCGCGAGCAGCGTCGCGAGTGTCATCGTGCCGAGGCCGCCGACCTGGATGAGCAGGAGGATCACGGCCTGCCCGAAGGGGGTCCAATAGGTCGCGGTGTCGACCGTGACGAGCCCGGTGACGCAGACGGCCGAGACGGTCGTGAAGGCCGCGGCGAGGTGGTCGGTCTGCCCGGAGGCGTGGGCGAAGGGCAGCGAGAGCAGAGCGGTACCGACGGCGATGACGAGCAGGAAGGACAACGGCACGATCTGCGCCGGGTTGCTGCGCTTGCGCGAACGGGTGACCACGTCGACCTCACTCACCCGACGATCGGGCGCTCCTCGGGAAGATGGTAGTGCCGCGCCGCGGTCCGCAGCGCCAGCGCCGAGGCGGCGGTGAAGGTGCCGACACGGCCGAGGAACATGAGCAGCATGAGGGTGAGCTGCCCACCGGCCGGCAGCTCCGGGGTGACGCCCATCGACAGCCCGACCGTGCCGAAGGCGGAGGTCACGTCGAACAGGACGTGGGTGAGGGGGAGGTCGGTGAGGAGCGCGAGGATCATCGTCCCGCCGACGACGCAGGCGACGGCGATGAGCGCGATGGTGACGGCCTGACGGATGGTCTCGTCACCGATGCGGCGGTGGGCGACGGTGACGTCGGCCTCACCGCGCGCAGTCGCGACGATGAGGAAGAACAGGAGGAAGAACGTCGAGACCTTGATGCCGCCGGAGGTGCCCGCGCTGCCGCCGCCGATGAACATCATGACGATCGTCGTGATGATCGTCTCGTCCTTGATCCCGGCGTAGTCGACGATGTTGAACCCGCACGAGCGCGGCATCACCCCACCGGCGAGCGCGGCGGTGACCTTCTGCCCCACGGCCATCGGGCCGACGGTGTCGGGGTTGTCCCACTCGAACACGAGGAACGCCGTGAACGTGACGAGGAACAGCGCCATGAAGCCGTAGAAGGTGAGGCGCGTGTGCACCGTCCACTGGCCCGGACGGCGCCACTTCTTCAGCAGCTCCCAGAACACGGGGTAGCCGAGGCTGCCCGCCCACACCGAGAAGGTCATGAGCACGACGACGACCGGGTCGAGGACGAACGACATGATGCTGTCGCTGTGCAGAGAGAACCCCGCGTTCGTGAACGACATGCACGCGTACCAGACGCCGTGCCACAGGGCCTGCGGCCACGGCAGTCCGTGGGAGTAGTGGAAGCGCGGCACGAGGAGGAGTGCCGCGACGACCTCGGCGGCGAACATGCTCGTGGCGATCCGGACGACGATGCGTCGGGCCTGACCGAGGTCCTGCGCCTGGGTCTCCGTCTGCACGGTGAGGGTGTCGGAGAGTTCGATGTAGCCCTTGACGAGGATCGCGAGCAGGGTGGCGATCGACATGATGCCGAACCCGCCCATCTGCGTGAGCAGGAGGATGACGCCCTGCCCCATCGGCGTCCAGTACGTCGCGGTGTCGACGACGGTGAGGCCCGTGATGCACGTCGCCGAGACGGCGGTGAACGCGGCGACGAGCGGACGCACCTGGCCGTCGTGGTGCATCAGCGGCAGCGACAACAGGGCGGTGCCGACGAGGATGACGGCGAGGAACGCGAGCGGCACGAGGCGGACGGGGCGGCGTAGGACCTGCCGGACGACGGCGTTCGCCATCGACGTCCTCCTCGGGGATGGGCCGGTGTGCGGGCGTCAGCACTCGATGACGTTGACGGCGAGTCCGCCGCGCGCAGTCTCCTTGTACTTGTCCTTCATGTCACGCCCAGTGTCACGCATCGTCTTGACGACCTTGTCGAGGGACACGACGTGACTGCCGTCCCCGTGCAGCGCGGTGCGCGCGGCCGTGACCGCCTTGACGGCGGCGATCGCGTTGCGCTCGATGCACGGGATCTGCACGAGCCCCCCGACGGGGTCGCAGGTGAGCCCGAGGTTGTGCTCCATGCCGATCTCGGCGGCGTTCTCGCACTGGAGGGGGGTGCCGCCGCACACGGCGGCCATCGCTCCCGCCGCCATCGAACAGGCCGACCCGACCTCGCCCTGACAGCCGACCTCCGCACCCGAGATCGACGCGTTCTCCTTGTAGATGACCCCGATCGCGCCCGCGGTGAGGAGGAACTCGACGATGCCGTCGTCGTCCGCGCCCGGCACGACGTCGACGTAGTAGCGCAGCACGGCCGGGATGATGCCCGCGGCGCCGTTCGTCGGCGCGGTGACGATGCGGCCGCCGGAGGCGTTCTCCTCGTTGACGGCGAGCGCGTAGAGGGTGAGCCAGTCCATCCCCCGCAGCGGGTCGGCCACCGCGGCCTCGGGCGCGACGGCCTCGAGTGCGCGCCGCAGCCCGGCCGCACGTCGCGGCACCTGCAGACCGCCCGGCAGCACGCCCTCGGTGCTCATCCCCGCCTCGATGCACTCGTTCATCACCGACCACAGGTGCAGCAGCCCCGCCCGGACCTCCGGCGCCGGCCGCCAAGCCGTCTCGTTCTCCATCATCACCTCGGCGATGGACAGGCCGGTGCGTCCGCAGACCTCGAGCAAGTCGTCCCCGGTGCGGAAGGGGTGGGCCACGGGCGTCGTGTCCTCGACGACATGGCTCTCCCCGTCGGCCCCCTCACCGACGACGAACCCGCCGCCGATCGAGTACGACGTCACCGCATGCAGTGGCTCGTCGCCCTCGCCGAAGGCCGTGAAGGTCATGCCGTTGGGGTGCAGCGGCAGGCTCTTGTTGCGGTAGAGGACGATGTCGTCGTCCTCGACGAACCTGATCTCGTGGGTGCCGTGCAGGCGTAGCAACTCGGTCTCCCGCACGGCGGCGACGTCGCCGGCCACCGCACGGGGGTCGACGAGCTCGGGGCGTTCCCCGCACAACCCGAGGACGACCGCCGTCCCGCTGCCGTGTCCGTGTCCCGTGGCACCGAGGGATCCGAACAACTCCGCGCGCACCCGCGTCGTCCGGTCGAGCAGCCCTTCGGCGTGGAGGGCGTCACCGAACCTCGCGGCCGCCCGCATCGGACCCACGGTATGGGAACTCGAGGGACCGATGCCCACCGAGAACAGGTCGAACACGCTGAGCGCCATGGCTCCTCCGTCGGGCTCGGGATCCGTCGCGGACCCGGATCGAGCAGACTACCCGCCGCGCCCCCGGAACACCCGAGATGGCAGATGGGGTGGAAGCCGAGGTATCGCCTGAGCAGTACCTCCGCTGCCATCCCATCTGCCATCTCGGGTTTTGGGGGTGGGGGGCGGGTCAGCCTAGGGCTGGGTAGAGCGGGAACTTCTCGGTGAGGGCGCGGACGCGGGCCGCGAGGCGATCGATGCCGGCCTCGTCGAGGGCGGGGTCGAGGGCCTCGCCGATGATGTCGGCGACCTCGGTGAACTCCTCCGCACCGAATCCGCGGGTCGACAGCGCGGGGGTGCCGATGCGCAGACCGGAGGTCACCATCGGCGGACGCGGGTCGTTGGGGACGGCGTTGCGGTTGACCGTGATGCCGATGCGGTGGAGCAGGTCCTCCGCCTGGCGGCCGTCGAGGGCGGAGTCGCGCAGGTCGACGAGCACGAGGTGCACGTCGGTGCCGCCGGAGAGCACCTTGACGCCGAGCTTCTCCATCTCGGGGCGCGTGAGGCGCTCGGCGAGGAGACGGGCGCCCTCGAGGGTGCGCTTCTGCTGGTCGACGAAGTCGGGCTCACCGGCGAGCTTGAACGCGACGGCCTTGGCGGCGATGACGTGCTCGAGCGGACCACCCTGCATGCCGGGGAACACCGCCGAGTTGATCTTCTTGCTGAGCTCGGGGTCGTCGGTGAGGATGACGCCGCCGCGGGGTCCACGGAGCGTCTTGTGGGTCGTCGACGTCGTCACGTGCGCGTGCGGCACCGGGTTGGGGTGCAAGCCGGCCGCGACGAGCCCGGCGAAGTGGGCCATGTCGACCATGAGGTAGGCGCCGACCTCGTCGGCGATCTCGCGGAACCGCGCGAAGTCGAGCTGCCGCGGGTAGGCCGACCAACCGGCGATGATCATCCGCGGCTTGTGCTCGCGGGCGAGGCGGGCGACCTCCTCCATGTCGACGAGCCCCTGGTCGTCGACGTGGTAGGGCACGACGTCGAACATCTTGCCGCTGTAGTTGATCTTCATGCCGTGGGTGAGGTGCCCACCGTGGGCGAGGTCCAGGCCGAGGATCGTGTCACCCGGCTGGAGCAGCGCGAAGAACACGGCGGTGTTCGCCTGCGCGCCGGAGTGGGGCTGCACGTTGGCGAACTTGGCTCCGAACAGGGCCTTGAGGCGGTCCCGCGCGAGATCCTCGATCACGTCGACGTACTCGCAGCCGCCGTAGTACCGACGGCCGGGATACCCCTCGGCGTACTTGTTCGTCGCGACGGAACCCTGCGCCTCCATCACCGCGACCGGCGCGAAGTTCTCCGACGCGATCATCTCCAGCGTGTGCTCCTGGCGCAGGCGCTCGTCGTCGAGGGCCTTGGCGATGTCGGGGTCCACGTCCTTCAGCGGTTGGTTCAGCAGGTTCATGCGCGCAGTCTCGCAGAGAAGAGGCCGGGGACGTGCCGCTGATCCAGAATCCAGTCATGGCCTCCGCGAACAGCCCCCACCTCGAGCCGATCGACGCCCTGCGCCGCATCGCATTCCTCCTCGAGCGCCGCCGTGGTGAGACCCGCAAGGTCGAGGCGTTCCGCAAGGCTGCCGCGGTCGTCCTCACGACCGGGGAGGACGAGATCGCCGCCCGCGCGGAGGCCGGCACGCTCACCGATCTCCCGTCGATCGGGGCGAGCACGGCGAAGGTCATCACCCAGACGCTCGCGGGACGGGTGCCGGACTACCTCGCCAAGCTCGACGCGGGTCCACTCGTGGACCAGACGCCGGAGACCCTCGCCATGCTCGGTTCGCTGCGCGGCGATCTGCACTCCCACTCGGACTGGTCCGACGGCGGGTCCCCCATCGAGGAGATGGTCGGCACGTGCCTCGAGCTCGGCCGCGAGTACCAGGCGCTCACCGACCACTCCCCCCGACTCACCGTCGCGAACGGGCTGTCGGCCGAGCGGCTCGAACGGCAGCTTGCCGTCGTCGACGGCGTCAACGCCCACCTCGGCGGGGCGTTCACCCTGCTGTCGGGCATCGAGGTCGACATCCTCGACGACGGCTCCCTCGACCAGACCGAGGAGATGCTGGAGCGGCTCGACGTCGTCGTCGCCTCGGTGCACTCCAAGCTGCGGATGGCCAAGGCGCCGATGACGCGGCGCATGATCGCCGCGGTCGAGAACCGGCACGTCGACGTCCTCGGGCACTGCACGGGCCGTCTCGTCACCGGTGGCCGCGGCACCCGACCGCCGAGCGAGTTCGACGCGGAGGCCGTGTTCGCCGCGTGCGCCGAGCACGGCGTCGCCGTCGAGATCAACTCCCGCCCCGAGCGCCGCGATCCGCCCGACGACCTCATCCGCCTCGCCCTCGACGCCGGGTGCCTCTTCTCGATCGACACCGACGCCCACGCCCCCGGCCAGCTGGACTTCCTCGCCTACGGCGCCGAACGGGCCGCCGCCCTGGAGGTGCCGACGGAGCGCATCGTCACCACCTGGTCACGGGAGGATCTCCTCGCCTGGACCTCCCGGCGATGAGCGGATGAACGGCCCGTTTTGGCACTCCGGCCGCTCGTCCCCTATGCTTCAACACGTCCTCGACGGATCCGAGCTGCTCGTGAGCACTGGTCAGTGTGGCGGCGAGGACCTGGAGCGACAACCAGGTCCCCATCGTCTAGCGGCCTAGGACCCCGCCCTTTCACGGCGGTAGCACGGGTTCGAATCCCGTTGGGGATACGCAGTAACACGCACCACCCTCATCACGAGGCCCCGTAGCGCAGTTGGTTAGCGCGCCGCCCTGTCACGGCGGAGGTCGCCGGTTCGAGCCCGGTCGGGGTCGCTCTCATCACAGGGCCAGGTAGCTCAGTTGGTACGAGCGTCCGACTGAAAATCGGAAGGTCGGCGGTTCGACCCCGCCCCTGGCCACCATGGAAGCCGCAGATCAGCACACCTGATCTGCGGCTTCGTGCGTCCCCGGCCGCCGAGGACCCGGCCTCCCCCTGCCGGGCCGGCGCGCTCTGCCCGCCCCGGCGAGTGCCACCCCACCCGATGCTCTCCGTCCGCGCGGCGGACGCCGTGGTCGTTCGCGGCGTCGTGGGTTCGCGGCGTGGCGGGGGTTCGTGATGTCGCGGGAGTTCGCGATGTCGCGGGGGTTCGCGATGTCGTGGGGTTCTCGACGTCATGGTGGTCCGCGCCGGCCGCTGTTCCACGAGGCATCATGGCTCCGCGACATGCGCCGCACCGATCCGGGCCCGAACGGGTGAGCGTTGCCACATGCCGCGCGGGAGGTGGAGGCGCCGACGCCCTGACACGAGGGGCCGGCAGGGGCCTCCCCCGGCACCCGCAGATGTCGACATCACCTCACGCCGCACGCCCGACCGGCACCCAGCGCCGAGGGCGCGAAAGCCCTTCCGACGACCCGTCCAAGACGGACGCTCGTCCGCTCGAAACCACCTCTCACCTGCGACGATGCAGTTGCAAGGGGGCCTTGCATGGCCTACCGTCAGTATGGCGTCAGTCTCGGGGGGGATCCGCAGCGCACGGCTGTATCTGACGTGTGCGGGCAGTCTGGACTGACTGGGAGGGACACACGATGAGGGCAATGTCGGCCACCGAACGGGCCTACACGGACACGCGGGAGAAGATTCTCGACGGTCATCATGCGGGTGGTGAGGTCATCACCGAGGGGCAGGTCTCCACTGCGCTCGGGATCAGCCGCACCCCCGTCCGCGAGGCGTTCCTGCGTCTGCAGTCCGAGGGGCTGCTCGAGCTGTACCCCAAGCGCGGCGCCGTCGTCGTGCCGTTGTCGGACGACGAGGTCACCTCCGTCATGGAGGCCCGTGAGCTCATCGAGGCGTTCGCCGCCACCAAGGTGCTCACCGAGTTCGCCGAGCCGCCCCGCGCCCTCGTGGAGCGCATGTGGGAGCTCGTCGGCGAGCAGCAGCGTCACCTGCACTCGGGCTCGATCACCGAGTTCCACGAGGCCGACACGCAGTTCCACCTCGTCATGGTCGAGGCGTGCCAGAACGCGTTCCTCGTCGACCTCCTGCGCAGCCTGCGGGACCGACAGCGCCGCCTCTCCTCCCGGGTCTCCCGCGCGGCCACGCAGGACCGCATGGAGATCGCCTACCGCGAGCACGTCGCCCTCGTCGAGACCATCGCCGGGGGCGATCTGGACGACTCCCTCGCCGCTCTCCGCGCCCACCTCCGCAAGTCCCGTCAGGCCCTCCTCCAGCAGCGCTGACCCCAGTCCATCGCGTCGGCAGCGCCGACCCCAGTCCATCGCGTCAGCAGCGCTGACCCCAGTCCGGCGCGACGGTGGCGGCGCGAGTGCCGCCACCGACACCGGCACCGGCACCGGCACCGGCACCGGCCGACGCCGACACGGATGCGGACACGGACATGGACACTCACACCGCCACGGGCCGACCCCGACAGCGCCGACCCGGCGCCGGACGTGCCTCGTGTCGCCTCCGTGGCCCGCGATGATGCCCCCGTCCCGTGGCGGCACCCGGCCGCGGGTGGCGCCGGTAGGTGACCCCCCGCCGCGAGCGAGCAATCCCCGTCGCAGCCCCGGACCTCAGGAGGCGGCGCGGTCCTGCCGGTAGGGGTCGTCGCCGACGTCACCGACGTCTCGACCCTCGGCGCGGGTGTCCAGGACCGTCGTCTCCTCCTTGGTCGCGAACGACGTGATGACGGAGTGGACGAGTTGGCACATGAGCCAGGACACCATGAGCGAACCGAGGACCCGCATGATCGCGGGGCGGAAGTCGACGGTGCCATCCATGAACCTGACGAGGGCGGGCAGGGAGAGCACCAGCGCGATGAGGACGACGAGACCGAAGGGCACGCCGGGTTCCTCGACCACGACCTCCGTGTAGATCGCCTCGGTCGAGGCTCCCTTCTTGCCCTTCCTGCCACGGCCCGTGCCGCCGGCGTCAGGCTGCCGTGACTTCCGCGACATTCACGACTCCGGAGGTGACGAGGGTGAGTTGACCGCCGAGCTCGGCGTAGGAGAGCACGGGGGTGCGCGGCGCGGACGTCTCGAGGAGGCGTCGTACGGCGAGTCGCAGCGGCTGGGCGCAGACGAGGACGGGCGGGTCGCCCGCGGCCTCGGCGGCCTGGGCGACGCGACCGGTCTCCATGGCGATGCGTTCGGCGAGCATCGGGTCGAGGACGAGGAAGCTGCCGGACTCGCCCTGACGAAGCGTCTCGAGCATGCGCTGCTCGAGCAAGGGGTCGAACGTGATGACCGAGAGGCGGCCCTCGACGGCATGGCTGGCGGCGATCGCCGGGCCGAGGGCCGTGCGGGCGGCCTCGACGAGCCCCTCGGCGTCGGGGCTGACCTTGGCCCGCATCGACATCGCCTCGAAGATGCGGACGAGGTCGCGGATGCAGACCCGTTCGGCGAGCAGCGCCTGCAGGGTGCGCTGCACCTCGCCGAGGGACAGCGGTTGCGGGGTCAGCTCCTCGATGACGACGGGGTTGGACTGCTTGACCATGTCGACGAGCATCTTGACGTCCTCGCGGCCGAGCAGGTCGGCGGCGTGGACGCGGACGACCTCGGCCATGTGCGTCGTGACGACGGAGCTCCGGTCGACGACGGTGCTGTTGGCGAGCGCGACGTGCTCGCGGAGTTCGGCGGGCACCCACTTGGCGTCGAGCCCGAAGACGGGCTCCTGGGTGGGGACGCCGGGCAGCGCGTCGAGGTCGTCGCCGATCGCGAGGACCATGCCCGCGGGCGCCTGACCGCGGGCGACCTCGACCCCGTGGACGCGGATCGCGTAGTGGCGCGGCGGGAGGTCGAGGTTGTCGCGGGTGCGGACGAGGGGCACGACGATGCCGATCTCCTGCGCGAGCTTTCGCCTCAGGGCTCGGACGCGGTCGAGCAGGTCGCCGCCGGAGGCCGCGTCGACGAGGTCGATGAGGTCGTAGGCGAGCTCCAGCTCGAGCGGCTCGACCCGCATGTCCTGGGCGATCGCGAGCGGGGAGTCCTTCTGAGGTGTGGTCGGGCGGTCCTCGACGTCGGGCTCGGGGGCGGCGTCGACGTCGCCGGGCGCCTGCATCCGGGTCGCGACGAACAGGGCCGCGACGCCGAGTGCGATGAACGGCAGCTTGGGCAGGCCGGGGATGAGACCGAGGGTGAGGATCGCACCGCCGGCGATCTGCATCGCCTGCTTCTGCTTGCCGAACTGCGACATGATCTCCGAGCCCATGTCCTGCTCGGTGGTGGCGCGGGTGACGATGAGGCCGGTCGCGACCGACAGCAGGAGCGCGGCGATCTGGGAGACGAGGCCGTCGCCGACCGTCATCTGGCTGTACCGCTGCATCGACTCGCCGGCCGACATGCCCTGCTGCAACATGCCGATGGCGAAGCCGCCGACGAGGTTGACGATCGCGATGACGACCGAGGCGATCGCGTCGCCCTTGACGAACTTGCTCGCACCGTCCATCGCACCGTAGAAGTCGGCCTCGGCGGCGACCTCCTTGCGGCGCTTGCGGGCCTCGGCCTCGTCGATGAGGCCCGAGTTGAGGTCGGCGTCGACGGCCATCTGCTTACCGGGCAGGGCGTCGAGGGTGAAGCGGGCGGCGACCTCGGCGACACGTCCGGCACCGTTCGTGATGACGACGAACTGGATGACCATGAGGATGACGAAGATGACGAGTCCGACGACGAGCGAGCCGCCGATGACGAAGTCGCCGAACGCCTCGATGACCTTGCCGGCGTAGCCCTGGCCGAGGACGAGGCGGGTCGAGCTGATGTTGAGAGAGAGCCGGAACAGGGTCGCGATGAGCAGCAGCGCGGGGAAGATCGAGAAGTCCAGCGGCCGGGTCACCCGCAACGCCACGAGCATGATGAGCACCGAGAGCAGCAGGTTGAAGGCGAGGAGCATGTCGAGCAGGAACGGCGGCATCGGCACGACCATCATGACGATGATGCCGATGATGGCGGCCGGGATGCCGATGAGCCCGATCTTGCTCGACTTCACGGTCACCTCTTCACTGCTGTCGTGGGCGGGGGACGGCCGGGCGCGCCTTCGTCGACGCCCGCCCGCGACAGCCGGGGTGGCGTCGCGTCCGACGCCCCTCCCATCGGCCCTGCCTGCACCGATCTGAGCGGGGCGCAACGGGGGTGAGGTGCGCGCAGGGGTTGGGGACGGGTCGCCCGCGAGGCTCACCCGCCCCGAGACGGGGGTGCGAACGGGGACCCGGACGAGCTCGCCACCAGGGTCGTCGGTGCGGGGTGGCCGGTGTCGTCGTCACCGCACCGATGACGACGCGCGGTCCACGTCGGCCGACGCCTGTGCGGTCTCCGGCGACGAGGCCGGGGTGCGGATGCCGAGTGCGGCGTCGGTGAGGTCGTCGGGGAGGGTGCCGTCGAAACCAGGGTGGGCGAGGGGGCTCTCGTGGGTCCCGGCGGCGGCGCCGCGGGTGGACAGGTGCATGACGAACGCGAGCACCTGCGCGATCGCGTCGTAGAGCTCGAACGGAATGTACTCGTCGACCTCGCACAGCTTGAACAGCATGCGGGCGACGATGACGTCCTCGACGACGGGGATCTCGTGCGCCGCCGCCTCCTCGCGGATGCGCAGCGCGAGGTAGCCGGATCCCTTGGCGACGACCTGCGGCGCGCCCGAACCCTTCTCGTACTTGAGAGCGACGGAGACGTGGGTGGGGTTCGTCATGACGACGCTCGCCTCACCGACGGCCGCCATCATGCGCCGTTGGCCCATCTCACGCTGCCGGGCGCGGCGATGACCCTTGACGTGCGGGTCGCCCTCCTGCTGCTTGGACTCCCGTTTGACCTCGTCCTTGCTCATCCGCAGCGACTTGGTGACGCGGTGTCGCTCCATCGCGTAGTCCGCGGCCGCGATGACGAGGCCGACGACGGCGATCGTGCGGATGACCGTCATCGAGGAGGACATGACGACCTCGAGGACCGCGCCCACCGACCATGTGCCCGAGGCGGTGATCGCGGTGATCGCCGCGACCACGACGCTGTAGGCGATGAGCCCGAACACGACGAACTTGATGAGTGTCTTCACGAGCGTCCACATGCCGTGCATCCCGAACATGTTCTTCAGGCCCGCGACGGGGTTGAGCTTCTTCCACTTGGGCTTGAACCGCTTGGCGCTGGGTTTCAGCCCGCCCTGGACGACGTGGCCGAGCACGCCGGCGATCATGCACGCGACGACGAGTGGGCCGATGAGCGTGAGGATGCCGAGCATCGAGGTGCGGAACAGCAGGGTCGCGCGGCCGAGGTCGGGCGCGAGGATCACGCCGGTGACGCCGTGCATCATCTCCCCGAACGCCTCGTGGGTGTGCCGGATGGTCGTGGGCCCGATGACGACGAACATGAGCACGGTGAGCCACATCGAGAGGTCCTGCGTCTTCGGGATGTTGCCCTCTTCGCGCGCCTCGCGTTGCTTCTGCGGTGTCGCCTTCTCGGTCTTGTCGGACTTGTCGGCCACGGCTCACCCCCCGACCGCTCGGGAGACGTCGGCGAACTGCCGCAGGATGGCCTCGACGACCGCCTCGAGGGATCCGGGCATCATCGCGACGGCGAGTGCCGCGAGGGAGACGACGAGGATCGTCTTCACCGGGAAGGCGAGCTGGAAGATGTTGAGGCTCGGAACGGCGCGGCTCACGAGGCCGAGGGCGAGGTCGGTGAGGAAGAGCACGGCGAGGATGGGGCCGCCGATCTGCAGTGCCGAGGTCAGCAGCACGTCGAGGTCACCGGAGAAGATCTTGCCGAGCGCGCCGAGATCGACCGGCCCGGCGGGCACGACGTCGAACGTCTGCAGCAGGCCCCGGACCAGCAGCAGATGCCCGCCCGTGGCGAACAGCAGGGTCGTCGCGATGAGGCTGTAGATGCGGCCGAACACGGCGGACTGCGTGTTCGACATGGGATCGAGGATGCTCGCCATCGCGAACATGCTGAACAGGTCGATGAGGTTGCCCGCGGCCTGCACGGCGGCGAAGAGCACGTGGACGACGAACCCCAGCGCGAGTCCGGCGAAGATCTGCCAGACCACCGCCGACACGAGTTCGCCCGTGCCCGCGATCTGGGCCTGGCCGATGTACCGCGGGAAGATCGGCAGCGCCACGGCGAACGCGATCATCCCGCGGACCCGCATGGGGATCGAACTGCTGTTGAACGGCGGCGCGATGATGAGGAACGAGACGACCCGCAGGTGGACGAACAGCAACGCGAGGAGGCCGTCGAGGGCGAACGACACCTCCACGCCCCTCACCTGCCGTTCTGGATCATGCGTGGGAGGTCATGGAGGAGGTTCTGGGTGAACACGACGCTCTCGTGCATCATCCACGGCCCCATGAACAGCAGCACGAGGGCGACGACGATGACCTTGGGGACGAACGTGAGCGTCGCCTCCTGCACCTGGGTCACCGCCTGCAGCAGCGAGATGAGGAAGCCGATGACGAGGGTGACGACGAGGATCGGGCCGGCGAGCTTCGCAGCCAGCATCATCGCCTGCACGGCCAGGTGCATCACGTCGTTGTCGCTCATCGGGCCCCCTCTCGGTCTTGGGTGGTTCGGTTCGGTCGGTGGATCGGTTCGCTCGGGTGGGTCGGTTCCTGGGGTCGAACGGTCGGTCGGGGTGACGTCGCGATCGGTGTCGGTGGTGGTGGGTGCTAGGTCTGCATGTAGCCGGAGACGAGAGCCGTGGTGATGAGGGTCCAGCCGTCGACCATGATGAAGAGCAGGATCTTGAACGGCATCGAGATCATCACGGGCGGGAGCATCATCATTCCCATCGCCATGAGGACCGACGCGACGACGAGGTCGATGACGAGGAACGGCACGAAGATGACGAACCCGATGATGAACGCGGTCTTGAGCTCGGAGAGCACGAACGCCGGGACGAGGGTCGTGAACTCGACGTCCTCGTAGTTCGCGGGCTGCTCCTGGCCGCTCGCCGCGACCATCGTCTGCAGTTCCTGGTTGCCGGTCTGGCGGAGCATGAACGTGCGTAGCGGCGCCTGAGCGCGCTCGAGGGCCTCGTTCATCTCGATCGTGCCGTTCGTGTACGGGGTCACGGCCTGCTCGTAGACCTGACTCACCACCGGGCCCATGACGAAGAGGCTGAGGAACAGCGCGATGCCGGCGAGGACCTGGTTCGGCGGGATCGTCGGCGTCCCGATGGCCTGCCGGGTGAGGCCGAGCACGATGACGATCTTGGTGAACGACGTCATCATCAGCAGGATCGACGGCGCGATCGACAGCACCGTCATGAGCACGATGATCTTGACGACCGAGTCCCGGCCCTGCGTCCCGCCGTCGACGTCGACGGAGATCCCGCCCCGCGGCGGGGTCGGTGAGGCGGGCGGACGCGGCGGCGTCGGCGTCGGCGCGGCGGGGTGGATCGCCGGTGCCGGG
>NZ_DAMBGD010000008.1:0-154036 GCF_032060985.1 Mobilicoccus sp. | reverse complement strand
TACCCCTACACCGCGCACGCCGCCATGTTCAACCCACGCGCAGGTCCGAAGAGCCTCTTTGTCCCAGACCGCGTGCGGGTATCTGATCGGGGTCCACGCGGACTCCTGGATGCTGGTGATGGCCCGGTTGATCGAGGCATTCGCGCGCGCGGTGACGGAGAACCACGCGCCGTGCCGGAGCGCGGTTCCCACGAACGCCCACCCGTAGTAGGCCGAATCGGCCCGACACAACAGCTGCCCGGAGGCACCCGCAGCCTTCGCGGTCGTGATGGCTTGGGCCAGCATGCGGCCCGCGCCGGTCGCGCTGGCCACACTCCCGCGCCGCAGCCGCGCCCGGGCGATGACCGGCGCCGCGGCCGGGGTGGACAGGGTGGCCAGTTGCAGGTTCAACCCGCGCACCCGGCTGTAGCCGTAAGAGGCGCCCTGTTTGGCGTACCCGTGGACCTCCCGGATCGTGTCGTCCACATCCAGGAACACCATGCCCCGCGGCCCGCCACCGGCCAGCAGGGCCGGAACAGTGCGGGCCAATCCGGCCAGCAGAGCGGCTGCGGCGGCGTCGAGCTGCTGCACGTGCCCGTGCGTGAAAGACCGCAAGAACGTGCCCAACGTGGAGGGCGCCCGCACCCCTTTGAACAAGCGCGTCATGCCGCCGTGACGCAGCAAATCCAGGTCATCGATGCTGTCCGCGCCGGCCAACATCCCCGCCACCACGCATGTGGCTTTGGCCGCGGCGTTCGGTGAGGGCACCGACAGGCCTTCCAGATGCTCACTCCACCCGGCCTGTTCGGCCAACGCCAACGCGGGCACCAGACCCGCGCACGACACGAGATTCGCCTCATCGAAAACCGCGCGGGCACTGTGAGAGAGTTGCATCTACGAGGTGCCCCTTTCGGGTTGGTCAGATATTGGTGTGGTAATCACTATCTTCCCAGCTCAAGGGGCACTTCGTCTATCAAGACGCGCCGGAATACCCGCCCCAGGACGGTGGATCAGGGCTCAGCCGGTCGTACCGGCGAGGACGTGTCGTCCCAGGGCCTGCTGAGTGCGATTCACGATGCCGGCGCGGCATCGTGCTTCGGCTCGTTCAGCCGCGCTGCCAGGTCGGGGACGGGGGACCAGGTGTAGCGCCGGCCCACCTTCCCCTTGTGGAGCAGCCCCTTGTCGGACAGGTCCGACAGGTCTTTACGTGCGGTCTCGAGCGCGACGCGGTGGCTGGTTCTGTGGGACTCGACGCTGTACTGGGCGCCCGGGGTGCGGACCGCGTGTTCGAGGAGCTCGAGTTGTCGGTGATTCAAGGCCAATCCCGGGGCGGCCGTCGCGCGGCGGACGTCCTGGAGTTCTTCCGCTTTCCGGCCGAGATAGGCGTGGAGCTCCTCGATGGCTCGGATGATGACCTTGGTCTGGTGCAGGAAGAAATGGGTGAGGTCGCCGCCATCCTGCTCCGTGAGGAGGAAGGCTCGGGCATACTGCACAGGTGCCGCCTTCAGCACCGCCGAGATGGTGAGGAACTCGGTCAGCCAGAAGTCCTGGCGCAGCATCGACCAGTAGAAGACGGCACGAGCCGTGCGTCCGTTGCCATCGACGAAATAGTGGTCGTAGCCCATCATGAAGTGCGTGGCCGCGGCTCGCAGGACGGGCGGCATGTAGGTGGTGCCGCCATCGTCGTTCGCGAAACGGCACAGCCGTTCCAGCCGCTCCGGCAGCTGCGCCACGGGTGGCGGCGCGTGCAGGACGTCACCGGAGTCCGACACCACCCGAATACGGTCACCGTCATCGTCCTGGAGTCGCCCGGCCCGCTCGGGATCGCGCAGGGTGCCGTCGGTGACGATGCGATGGATCTCCCGCACCAGTTCCGGTGTGAGGCGTTCGTGTCGCAGCTCGCCGATGTGCTGCATGGCCCGGAAGTTGTTGAGGATCATGCGTTCGCCGGTGTCCCTCGGCTCACGACCGGAGCGGATCATCTCCTTGGCGACGACGCGGGTTGTCGCTGCGCCCTCGAGTTGAGAGGAGCGGATGGCCTCTTCGATGAGCGAGCTCACCAGGTAGCGGTCTCGGGTTGCCGGGTTGGTGACGGGTTCGGCCGTCGTGATGTAGCCGCTGGCATCGCGGTTGATCCGGTCGACGTCGCGCAGCAGAGGATCCGGGAGGGTAAAGCCGAACGGGTGACCCTCGACGTCGACGAGGAGGGGGAGCGGGCGCATCTGCGCGTCTCGTGCGCTGCGAACAGCCCACCACCACTCGGCGTGGTCCAAGCCGCTCGGGGGTGTCTTGAACCGCATCCTGTCCCATGGCAGGTAGTCACGCGTCCCCGCGGTCGCCCCAACGAGGCGTCGCACCTCCGCGGCCCGTGCGGCATGCTCTGGCCGTTCCAGATGGTCGACCTCCGGGGGCGGCATCGGGGGACGCATCGAGCTCACCCACTCTCGTCATTAAGGGCGTTGCTGTCCCAAAGTACCAGCGAACTACCATTTTCTACTGAACTGGTAGTTGGATGCCGGAGCACCCGGGCGAGCTGGTCCGCCCGCTCGACACCGCACCTCAGACCGGACGCGGGCTCTGAGACCGGACGCCTTGGGCTCCGGTGCGAACGCCACCCTCCGGTCTCAGGTCAGGCTGTGGATGGGCCGGCGCAGGACCCCACGGGCTGGGCGAGACTAAGGTCGGCGCAGACGACCCCGGCGTCCCGAGCAACGACCTCCTGGAGCACCGATGACCCGCACACATCTCGATGAGCTGGCCCGTCTCCTGGGCGGACAGGCCTCGACGCGATCCAGCGCGCAGCTTACGAGCCTGCACGAGCACCCGATGGTGACTGTCGCGGGGTTCGGTGAACTCCGGCTTCCGCTCACCGCCGCCCGCGCCAAGAAGCTCATCTCGTTCGGGCAGCCTGCGCCGTTCGGTAAGGGCGAGGACACCCTCGTCGACACGGCGGTCCGGCACACGTGGCACTTCCGCGACACCCCGGTCGAAGTCGACTGGCACGGCCTCCTCGACGATGTCCTGGAGGAGGCACGGAGTGCGCTCGGGCTGCCAGCGACCTGCCGGCTGAGGGCGGATTTCCACTCACTGCTGGTCTACGAGCGCGGTCAGTTCTTCGCCCCGCACCAGGACTCGGAGAAGGACGACGCGATGGTGGGTTCACTCGTCGTCGTCCTGCCCTGTCCGTTCTCCGGCGGGGAGCTCGTCGTCCATGGGCCGGACGGGATGCACACCTACCGCGGATCGCGCGACGAGACGACGATCGTCGCCTTCTACGCCGACGCCGTCCACGAGGTGCTCCCGGTTCGCACCGGGCACCGAGTCGTGCTGACTTACAACCTCCTGTTGGAGGGTGACACCTCGCTTCAAGAGGTCGAGCGCGACGCCGTCGCCGAGGCGGCGACGCTGCTCACCCGCCACTTCGAGACGCCCGAGGCCCCGCTGTACGGAGGAGAGCCGGCCACGCCCATCCGGCTCGCCTACCTGCTCGATCACAGCTACACGCCACGGGCCCTCGCTCAGGGGCTCGGCCGGCTCAAAGGTGTCGACGCCGAACGGGCCGCCGTCCTCACTGCTGCGGCGAAACGCGCGGGATGCGACGTGACGTTCGGCCTCGCCGACGTGCACGAGGTACGGGACGACGTCAGCGACGACGAGTACCTCATCGCCTCCGACGCCACCCTCACGCACTGGCTCACGCCCGAGGGCGACGTGGTCGAAGTCGGCCTCGGACTCGACGACGACATCACCGCCACCACCCCGTCGCGGTCGCTGCGCGCCTACGCCAGTGAGCACGAGGGGTTCATGGGCAACTACGGCAACACCGTCGACCGCTGGTATCACCGCGGCGCCCTCGTGATCTGGCCGACGCATCTCGCCTTCGCCAACCGCGCCGAGACTGCGCCCACACGCGAGCTGCGACACCTGCTGCTCCGCCTCGCCGACCGGGACGAGACGGGAGCGGCGCGGGACCTGCGCGGTCTGCTCCCGACGTGGCCGGCGATCGTCCGCAACGGTCGACCACGCCAGACCTTTCACCGCACCGCCGGCGCCCGAGACTCCGAAGCCGCCGACCTGTTCGACCTGGCCCTGGCTCTCGCCCGCTTCCTTGACGACGAGACACTCGTCGACACCCTCCTCGAGCCGTTCCTGCTCGACGATCTCCGTCCGGAGACGGCCACCAACCTCATCGGTGCCAGCGACGTCCGCGGCACGGCATGGGCGGCAGCACGGTTCGCCACCTGGTTCACGTCTGATACGCGGTGGGGTCACCACACGCTGAGTGAGTCCTGGGTCGAGGACCTCCCCGAGCTGTGCCACGCCCTCGCCGAGCGACCCGACCTGGCGCACCACGTCCTCGCCCCGGCCTGGGCATGGCTGCGCACCCGTATCGAGGCGTGCTTCGCCGCTGCCCCGACCTCCACCGTGCGTCACAAGGTCGCCGACCTGGGCGTCCTGCTGGCCGCGCTCCTCGGCGGGGTGGCCGAGGTCGACGACAAGGCCATCTGCGCGGAGGTCACCACGTGGTGTCAGAACGCCACCACGCCAGTGATCGCCGACCTCCTCCTGCCCGCACTCGAGATCGCCGAGTCGTGGGACGCGGTCCATGCCGCGCGCTCGGGGCTGCGTGACCTCACTCCCATCGCGACGGCCATCCTCACGGCGAGAATCGAGGCGCCCGTTCGCGAGCCGGATGACTGGTCGATCGCGCCCCCTGCCGACTGTGACTGCGACCTGTGCGACACGCTCGGCGGGTTTCTCACCGATTGCGGAGAGCGCGTGCTGGAGTGGCCGATGGCCAAGGACAAGCGGCAGCACATCCACCACGTCATCGACGGGGCTGAGCTTCCGGTCACGCACACGACGCGCCGCGTGGGCCGCCCGCACGTGCTCGTCCTCACCAAGACCGCCGAGGTGTTCGAGAGAGAAGACCGCGCCCGGGCGGAGGCTGCTCGTGCCCTGAACAGGTTCGGACGGACGCGGCGCTGACGGTCGGCCGGCTGAGCTCGGCGCGACCTCACTCGCGCCGGTCCCGAGGTCGGCGAGTGCGTGTCAGACGGCGTAGGAGGCGAGGTCGAGGGTCTGTCGGTGTCCGAGGTCATCGCGGTGGGCGGCGAGCCATTCGTCGGTGCGACGCCACCCGATGTCGTGCAGGGTGAGGATCAACGAGGTGCTGGCGTCGGTCTTGGTCGACGAGCCCAGGGCGGCGAGGTCGTCGCCGGCGTCGATGCGGTGGGCGCGCAGGTCGCGGATCCGCGCGAGGAAGGGGTGGATCGCGCACGCGTCCGCAGCGTCGGGGGCGACGATCTGGAGCAGGCCGAGCATGCGCAGCTCCTTGAGCAGTGACGAGTTGAACGTCACCTCGTTCATGCGGTCGAGGATGTCCCCTGCGGCGCGGGGCGACTCGGCGCGGCTGATGGGGTTGATCTGCACGATGAGGAGATCCCGTGCCCCGGAATGGTCGACGAGGGGCAGCAGCGAGGGGTTGCCCGCGTATCCACCGTCCCAGTACTCCTCCCCGTCGATCGCCACCGCCTGGAACAGGGTGGGCAGGCACGCCGACGCGAGGACGGCGTCCACGCTGAGTTCGGAGGTGTCGAACACGCGCAACCGGCCGCTGCGCACGGCCGTCGCCGACACGTACCCGTCGAGGTCGCGGCAGGCGCGGACCGCGTCGAAGTCGATCTCCAGCTCCAGGATGCGGCGCAGCGGGTGCACGTCCCACGGATTGCTCTCGTAGGGGGACACCGCCGACGTCACGGCCGCACCCCAGCTGCGCATCATGCGGTCGCTCGCCGACGCGAAGGGTCCGAGCCTCCGCCGCCGCCACTCGTCGACGAGTTGCGCCCAGACTCCAGCGGAGGGCCGGCCCACAACGCCTGGCTCGGGGACGACACCCACGTGCCGGCGCGACCGACCGCCCGCCACACCTGCGACAGACGCCGCTGTGCGCCAGGCTGCCCTCCCTCGGCGAGGCCACAGGCCAGAGCCGCGGCGTTGACCGCGCCGGCGTTCGTGCCGCTCACGGCGTGGAGTCGGATGTCGTCCTCGTCGAGGAGGCGGTCGAGGACACCCCACGTGAAGGCGCCGTGCGATCCACCACCCTGAAGGGCGACTCCGAGGTCGACAGGGGGCATCACCAGCTCCGATCATCGGGACGGACCTCACCCGATCGTAGGGATCCGGCACGGGCATGACCTCTCGGCACCCCGTGCTTCGCCGGGCAGACGGTCCGAGTCCGCCCCGTTCACCCGGCGGGTGGCGACGGTGCCGACGCCGCGCGGACGGCGGCAGCCAGGGACGGCCGGAGGGGCGTCGTCGAGGCGAACACCCCCGACGACCCCATCGAACAGATCGACTCCTTCTGGAAGAACACACTCCTCTCCCGCACATTCGGCCTGAATCGCCACCGAGGCCTCACGCGGCCGGCTGGTGATCGCGCCGAGCGCCGGAGGCCGACCAGGCCGCCCGTGCCACGACCATCGCCGCCGCGAGGACGGCCAGGCCGAACAGCATGCGGGCCGTCGGGGGGAGGAAGAACTGCGGGAGCAACAGCGCCATGAGCACCCCCAGCGGCCAGGCGGCCCGTCCGAGGACGGGGATGAGGACTCGCGCCACCGCGATCCCGCTGACCCCGAGGAGGACCAGCCCCAGGCCGAACATCGCCATCGCCACCGGCTGCTCGCGGATCGGGGTGACGAGCTCGAGGACGCCCGGATCGCCGGCGACGGCGCGTTGACCCACCGCGTGGAGGGCGAAGGTCTCCGCGCCGAAGTACGGCAGCACGATTACCACGCCGACCAGGCCCGTCGTGCGTCCGACGGCCGCCGCCGTCCGTCGACCCATCGGGCTCGCCCGGAGGGCCAGGCGCGCGAAGGACGCCAGCGCGAGCATCCCGAAGACGTGGGCGGCCACCCACCACGGCGAGGCGAATGCCGCCGCCGTCTCGGCGGGTGTCGCGCCGACGGTCTTGTCGCCGTAAGGACGAGTCAGCAGGTAGGCCGCCATGAAGACCCCCGCGCCGATCGCGGGCGCGACGAGACGGCGGGGATCGAGGTCGCGGTGGGAGACGAGGTGGTCGTGCATGCCGATCGGTCCTCTCGGGACGAAAAGGAGAGCAGTGCTCTCGCCGAGACCGTCACGGTAGCCTCCGCGCCCGGCCAAGGCAAGAGCACTGCTCTCGGTGTGGCTGCGGACGCCCATGCCCATCACGTCTTCGGTCTCACCCCTCGCCGCACCGGGTGGCCGAGCAGCATGTCGGCGGCGTCACGGATCACCCACGCGGCCGGACTCCGGGAAAGATGTCCTCAGCCGTTGTCGTATCGAGCCGGTGTCGTTCGTGGAACGGGTGAGGCGGCCACCAGGGCCGCCGTGGACGAGCCGGGTATCCGGCGAGGGAGGCACGAGATGACCGACTACCTCATCAGCTTCAACGACGAGTGGGTTCCCGCCCACACGGCCGCCGAGATCCGCGCCAAGGCGAGCGCGAGCATGGCCGTCGTCGAGGACATGAAACAGGCGGGGGTCTTCGTCTTCGGTAACGGCGGGATCGACGCCTCGAGCCTCGTGTGCAGCGTGACCGCGGACGGTGACCGCCCGGTGTTCACCGACGGACCCTACGTCGAGTCCAAGGAGCACCTCGGCGGCTTCTGCGTCATCTCGGTCGAGGACGACGAGGCCGCCCGCCACTGGGCCGGCCGGCTCGCCGTCGCGCTCGACTGGCCCCAGGAGGTCTGCCGCTTCCCGGCCCCTACGCCCGACCAGCGACCCGCCACCGAGCACGAGGAGATCTGAGATGCCCCGCTACCTGCTGTCCGTCTTCGGTCCTGCCGAACGCACCGACTTCGGCTCCTACCCGTCCAAGGAGGCGATGCTCGAGGCCTTCGCCGACACCGGCGCCTTCAACGACGCGCTCGAGCGGGGCGGCCACCTCGTGTTCGCCGACGGCCTCGAGCCGGCCATCGCGGCCACGACCGTCGACGGCCGGAGCGACACCCCCGTCTTCACCGACGGCCCCTACCTCGAGTCCAAGGAACATCTCGGCGGCTTCTGGGTGATCGACGCCGCGGACCTGGACGAGGCCCTCGCGCTCGCCGCCGAGGGATCTCGGGCCTGCCGCGGCCGGGTCGAGGTGCGTCCGTTCCAGACGGAGGAGTCGGTGCGGGCGATGCTCGACACATGAGCGGGACGCGGGTCGGCCGGGCCCTCGAGGTGGCGCATCGCGAGGAATGGGCCGCCCTGGTCGCCGCACTGGCCCGGCGGTTCGGCGACCTCGACGTCGCCGAGGACGCGGCGGCCGAGGCGTTCGCCGTCGCGGTGGAGACCTGGACCTGCGACGGTGTGCCTCCCAATCCCGGTGGGTGGTTGATGACGACGGCCACCCGCCGTGCCATCGATCGACTGCGGCGCGAGTCCAAGCGCGACGCCAAGCACGAGGCGGCCCAGATGCTCCACGACGACACCCCGTCGGCGGGGACGGGGGCGGTCGACGACGACCGCCTCCGGCTCGTGTTCACCTGCTGCCACCCCGCGCTGTCCATGGAGGCACGGGTGGCGCTCACCCTGCGGCTGGTCGGAGGCCTCACCGTCGCCGAGATCGCCCGGGCCTTCCTCGTGCCCGAGACGACGATGGCGCAGCGGATCACCCGCGCGAAGACCAAGATCAGGGTCGCGCACGTGCCCTACCGGGTGCCGACGGTCGCCGACATCGGGCCGCGCCTCGCCGCGGTGCTCGCCGTCGTCTTCCTCATCTTCAACGAGGGCTACCTCGCCGGCTCCGGGGGGGGAGGCGGTGCGGGCCGACCTGAGCGACGAGGCGATCCGGCTTGGGCGACTGCTCCGGACGCTCCTGCCTCACGACGACGAGGTGGCCGGACTGCTCGCCCTCATGCTCCTCACCGACGCGCGCCGCGCGGCCCGGGTCTCCCGCAGCGGAGAACTCGTCACGCTCGCGGAGCAGGACCGCGGTGCGTGGGACCGCGAGCTGGTCGCCGAGGGCGCAACTCTCGCCCTCGAGACCTGGGAAGGCCTCACCGCACGGGGTGCGGCGCCCGGCCGTTACCTGCTGCTCGCGGCGATCAACGCCCTCCACACCGACGCGCCGTCGACGCGCGACGCCGACTGGCGTCAGGTCGTCGCGGTGTACGACCGGCTGCTCGTCCTCGACCCCTCGCCGATCGTCCGGCTCAACCGGGCCGTCGCCCTCGCCGAGTGCGACGGCCCGGCCCCCGCCCTGGCCGAGGTGGAACGGCTCGCGGAGCCGCTCGCTGCCTACCACGCCTTCCACGCGACCCGGGCCGACCTGCTCCGCCGGGTGGGGCGCAGCGACGACGCGCGGGCGGCCTACGACCGGGCCATCGCGCTCACCGACAACCCCGCCGAACGGGCCTACCTCACCCGTCGCCGCGATGAGTTGGCCTAGCCGCCTCAGGCGACCCGGTCGGGGGCCTCGCCTCGTGGTGACCTGCGGTTCAACCGCCACCGTTCCTTTCGCCTCCGCCGCGGGCAGCGGCAGGGAAACTCCGTTGCGCGATCATGAGCGGTCGGGATCATGGGCAGGGTGAGTCCTCCCGAGGCGCCGGCGGCCGACGTCGTCCCCCAACCCGACGACATCACTCGGCTCCTGCGCGAGCAGGCGCCCCGGCTGGCCGATCTCCCGGTCCGCGCGATCCCGGCCTCCGGAAGCAGCAACTGGGTCTTCCGTCTCGGGGAGAGGTGGGCGGTGCGGTTGCCGCGGACGGACGCCCACGTCTCCGATCTGCTGAACGAGGTCCGATGGCTGCCCCGCCTTGCGGCAAGCCTGCCGGCTCCGGTGCCGAGGGTCGTCGCCGTCGGGGAACCCTCGGAGGTGTGTCCGCGCCCGTGGATCGTCGTGTCGTGGTTGTCCGGGGATCGAGCCGCCCGTCTCGATGCACCTGCTCAGAGTCGGTTCGCGCGCACTCTCGGGGAGTTCCTGTGCGCTCTGCACGAGGTCGACACCGGTGGTGTCCCGGCGGGTGCGGCGCATGGGGGATACCGGTGTGGTGAGCCGGTCACCGACACGATCGACGAATGGGCCGACCGGGCCGCGACGGAGCTCGCAGACCTCTTCGACGAGGCCGCCGTCCGGGAGGCGTGGCGACGACTGCGTGACGTCGCACCCGCGACGGGGCCGGCGTGTCTCGTCCACACCGACGTGTCGTCGGAGAACGTCCTGGTCGGTCGCGACGGGCGCCTCACGGGGGTGATCGACGTCGGCGGCATGGGGGTCGGGGACCGCTCCGTCGACCTCCTCTACGCCTGGAGCATGCTCGACGACCGGGGCCGCCACGAGCTCCGCCTCGCCGCGGACGTCGACGAGGCCACGTGGATCCGTGCTCGTGCCTGGGCCTTCGTCGGGCCGGGGCTGCTGACCCTCGCGGACCATCGCGACACCATGCCGGCGAGGACCGAGCGCCTGACGAGGATGGTGGAGGCCGTCGCGGCCGACGTCGGCGTCAGGCTGTGAGGTCGACATCGCTCGTCGATCGATCGACGCCTCGAGTCACGAACGGGTCCGTCCCGTCCTCATGGCCGGCGACGCCATCCCGGCGGAGGTGCTGCGGCGGCCCACCCCAGCGCAGGCGGATTCCCTGACCAGAGACCAGATGAGCGACGGGGCGAACTGAGGCCGCTGACCGAGGTCGCCCTCGACCTGGAGGAATCGACGCACACCCTGCTGTGGTGCCTCGTACTCAGGCGGGTGCCCGGCGACCGTCCGATCATGAGGTCATGAGTCATGTCATCGCCGTCGTCGTTCGTGCCCTGGTCACCGGTGCGATCGCGTGGGTCGTCGGGTGGTCGTTGACGCTCTTCGATTCCGGGGAGGTGGTCGGCGCCAACATCGGCGCCGGACTGGTCGCCTTCGCCGCGGTCGCGGTGGTCAGCCTCGTGTGGTCGTGCCTGGATGCGAGGCACGGTTGGGGTGTCGGCCGCGTCGTGCTCACGTGGCTGGTCGTCGGCCTGGCGTTGGGGCTGGTCGGCGCCTTTCAGGCGCAGGGGTCCGTGGGGCCGTTCGACCCGCACGTCCTCCGGTCAGATCTCGTCGGGCTGTCGGTGTTCGGGGTGGGCCTCACCACCGTTCCCGCGCTCGTCGGTGCCGTCGTCGGCCGATCGTTCCGGCGCCCGTAGCTCCTCGACGCGCCTGGCACGGGCCGCGGCGCGGGGTGCCGCGGCACGAGGGAAGACGACGACACGACGCGATGAGAAACGAGGAGACCGCCGCTCCGTCCTCGGCACGGGCGGCGGTCTCTCCTCACACTCCAGGTGGGTGGCGGTCGATCAGCGCTCGATGTCACCGTCGATGAAGGCCTCGAGCTGGGCGCGACCGAGGTCGTCGGGGCGCTGCTCCGGCGGGGACTTCATGAGGTAGGCCGACGCCGACAGCAGCGGGCCGCCGATGCCGCGGTCGAGGGCGATCTTGGCGGCGCGGACCGCGTCGATGATGATGCCCGCCGAGTTGGGGGAGTCCCACACTTCGAGCTTGTACTCCAGGCTGATCGGCACGTCACCGAACGCGCGTCCCTCGAGGCGGACGTAGGCCCACTTGCGGTCGTCGAGCCACTCCACGTAGTCGCTCGGACCGATGTGGACGTTGCGGTCCGCGGTCTTGCCCGCGAGCTTGCCGTTGAGGTTCGACGTGACGGCCTGGGTCTTGCTCACCTTCTTGGACTCGAGGCGCTCACGCTCGAGCATGTTCTTGAAGTCCATGTTGCCGCCGACGTTGAGCTGGTAGGTGCGGTCGAGTGTGACGCCACGGTCTTCGAACAGCTTGGCGAGGACGCGGTGGGTGATCGTCGCGCCGACCTGCGACTTGATGTCGTCACCGACGATCGGCACTCCAGCCTTGGTGAACTTCTCCGCCCACTCCGGGTCGCTCGCGATGAACACCGGAAGCGCGTTGACGAACGCGACCCCGGCGTCGAGGGCGCACTGTGCGTAGAACTTGTCGGCCTCCTCCGATCCCACGGGCAGGTACGACACCAGCACGTCGACCTTCGCCGCCTTGAGCGCACCGACGACGTCCACGGGCTCGGCCGAGGACTCCTCGATGGTCTCGGAGTAGTAGCGACCGAGACCGTCGAGCGTCGGCCCGCGCTGCACCACGACGTTCAGCGGATGGACGTCGGTGATCTTGATCGTGTTGTTCTCGCTGCTGACGATCGCCTCGGCGAGGTCGAAACCGACCTTCTTGCCGTCGACGTCGAATGCGGCGACGAACTCGACGTCGCGGACGTGATAGCCGCCGAACTGCACGTGCATGAGGCCGGGCACGGTCTCGGCCGGGTCGGCGTCCCGGTAGTACTGGACCCCTTGGACAAGGGCGGAAGCGCAGTTGCCGACGCCCGCGATGGCGACGCGGATGGAACCCATCTCGTGGGACTCCCTCTCTCGGGTCGCGGCGACACGGCGTGCCCGCCGCGACGGATACGGATGTCGTCGCATCTTATGAGCGCGCTCAGACTCTGCTGTCGCGCCCTCCGGTAGACGGGATCCAGGAGCACGGACGTCCGATCCGGCGACCCGGTGGAGCCAGGCCGGGCGGTGTGCGGGCCGCTGGTCGCGCCGCTGCGCAGCCAGGGTCGCAGGCAGGGATGCGGTGGTCTGGCTGTCATGGCCACCACCTCGTCGCATCCTCACCTGCGATCATGAGAGAGGTCGGGACTGTGGTGTCCCGGTGTCTCGCGACGACCCCCGCGCGGCTCGACGCGGTCAGAGAGCCCGGGCCTCGCCCGCGACGACGCGCCGCTCACGCAGGAGCGGGAGGATCCGGGCCACGCCGATCTCGGCGAAGTGCGGGCTCTCGCGGTGGGCCGTGAAGTCGGCCTCGGTGCGGTAGGCCTCGACAATGACGAAGTGCCCCTCGTCCTCGAGACTGCGGGCGACGTCGTAGGCGACGTTGCCCTCCTCCGTGCGGGTGGCCCGCGCGAGCTCCACCAGCGCCTCGGCCACGGCGGGGGCGTCGTCCGGTTCGGTCAGGTAGTGCGCGGTGACGCAGTACATCGTCACGTCTCCTTCTCGGTCGGGTTCGTCCGGTCGATGCCCTCACCGCGACGGCCCGATCTCGAGGACTCGCCCGCGCTCGTCGGTCACGACCTGACGCGGCCGGCGATCGTCGATGATCTCGCCGCCGAGGAGCGCCGAGGCCGGACCCGTCCCGCCGTCGCGAGGGGGACTCGGACGAGAGGCAGATCAATCGCCGGCACCGACGTCGTGGCAGGCGGGGGCGCGGCGAAGACGGCCCCGCGGCGAAGACGGCCCCGCGGAACGGTCGCTGCGGTGAACGGCCTGGTGAAGCCTACTCCGCCGGCACCGAGCCGCGATCGCCACTGCCGCCGACGGCCGGGGCGCAGCGCGAACGGCGCCTCGGCCGGGGCTGTCGAGGTCCGGTGTGCCGATGCCAGGGTCCGGTCCGGAGAGCCGGTGATCCGCCCACGGCCCACCGGTCGATAGGTTCGACGCATGACGAGCGCGGTGCACCACATCGAGCTGTGGACCTCCGACGTGGAGGCGGCGCAGGGGTCGTTCGACTGGTTGCTCACGTCAATCGGGTGGGTCGCGGTGCCCGATCCCGACTGGCCGGCCGGACGCATCTGGCAACACGCCGGCGGCGTCTACCTCGTCCTCGAGCAGTCGCCGGACGTGACCGGCCCGCACGATCGGCTGCGCGCCGGGCTCAACCATCTCGCGCTCCGCGTCGCCGATCGCAGGCAGCTCGACGACCTCCGCGTGCAGTGCGTCCACCACGGCTGGTCCGAGTTGTTCGCGGAGCGCTACCCCCACGCCGGCGGGCCTCGGCACACCGCCTTGTTCCTCCACAACGCGGAGGGCTTCGAGGTCGAGCTGGTGGTCGACGGGGGTGCGTCTCTCGACGGTGACGGGGAGCCCGCCGGCCGGGCCGATTCGACGGGGTGATCGGGTGGCCGCGAGCGCGTGGGATCAGCACGGCCCTCCCCGTGGGCGCGACCCGGGGTCCCCAAGATCGCACGTGAGGATGCGCTGAGGTGGCTGCCATGGCGACCGCCTCCCCGCATCCTCACCTGCGACCTCGGGCCGTGCCGGAGGCGGCAGCTCGTGTCGGGCGTCGGTCCTTGCGCGTCGACCGACCGGCGCCTCCCCCGGGAGCGGGTCAGAACGTGGCGTGCGGGGCGCCCACCGCGGGGGCGTCGACCACGTCCCGGCGCGGAGCCGGATGTGCCGGCATGAGCGCGACCGCGAGCGTCGCGAGCACGGCCACCCCGGCGAAGACGTAGAACCCCCACGGGTAGGCGAGGCCCCGGGTGGCGAGCATCCCCGTGATCGCGGGTCCGACGATCGCGCCGAGCCGACCGACCCCCGACGCCAGGCCGAGTGCGGTGCCGCGGACCTCGGGCTCGACGAGGTGCGCGACGAGGGCGTACACGAGACCCTGGGCGCTGAAGACGAACAGGCCCGTGACGAACACGACGGCGTGCAGCACCACGGCGTCGTCCATCCGGACGCTGAGCAGCGCGAGGAACGCGGCGGAGGCGGCGAACCACGCGATCGTCGACGCCCTGATCCCGCGGCGGTCGGCGACGACGCCGCCGAGGGCGAGTCCGGCGATCGCGCCCGCGTTCATGATGAGCAACAGGCTGAGGGCCTTCGTCAGTGAGTAGCCGGCCGAACGCATGATCTGCGGCAGCCACGTGTTGAGGCCGTACACGAGCAACAGGCCCATGAACGAGGCGAGCCACGAGCACAGCAGCGTCCGACGGTGCGAGCGGAGCAGGTCGAGCATCTGCGGCCGGGGCGTCGTGCCCGCCGCCGTCACCGAAGGCGAGGCCGATTCCGACGACATCGCCGATGTCGTCGATGCGCTGTCCGGCGTCGATGCGCTGCCCGGCGTCGATGCGCTGCTCGACCCTGACGCCTCGCGTGACCCCGGCGCGCCGAACGATGCGGTCGCGGTCGGGTGCATGGCTCCGGCCTCACCATGGCGAGCGAGGGGAGAGGTCTCGGGGATGCACGTCCACACGAACGGCAGGAGGACCAGCCCGGCGACGCCGCCGAGGATGAAGACGAGGTGCCAGTGCGGGATGACGAGCAGGGCGAAGAGCGACATCGCGACGGCGCCGACGTGGTAGCCCGTCATCGTCGAGGTCGTCGCCGTCGCCTTGCGGTCGGCGCGGGAGGACTCCGTCATGATCGTGATCGCCGTCGGCATGCACGACCCCAGCCCGAGGCCGGCGACCAGTCGAGTCGCGGCGAGGAGGGGGACGGTCGGCGCGAACGGCACGAGGATCGTGAACACGGAGAAGATCGCGACCGACAGCGTGAGGCCCACGCGGCGTCCGAAACGGTCGATGAGCGGACCACCCGCGCCGGCGCCGATGCCCACACCGACGAGCGACAGCGTCGCGACGAGCGTGAGGTCGTCGCCGTTCATGCCGAGGTGGTGGGTCTCCGTGAGCGTGGGGATGACCGCGCCAAACGCGACCAGGTCGAACCCCTCGAGCGCGACGGTCAGCCAGCACACGAGCGAGACGAGCCCGGCCGACCGTGTCCCGGCCCGCGCGCTTCCTCGCCGAATGTCGTTCGTTGTCATGGTGGTTCCCCCATTCCGACACCGGGGTCGGCCCCTGGGGCGACATGTCGCTCGACCGGCCCGCGTTCCCCCGCGTACCCCCCGCAGCCCGGCCCCTCGCCCCGAACGAGCCGACGCCGTCACCACCGTAACCCCATCCGGACGGGTGTCCAGGAGGCATGTCGACATCCCGTCGCCGAACGAACGGGGCTCGGTGGGTGGTGACGGCACCTCGTCCGGGCTGCGTGCCACAGCCCGGACGACTGGCTCAGGGGCCGGTGACGACCGGCGCCGCCTGGGGCAGCTCCTGCTTCGTCGGGACGGAGTCGGGATCGACGGGCCGCAGGCCCCGGCGGGTGACCTGCTCGACGGGGATGACCGCCGAGGCGTGGGTGAACGCCCTCACGGCGGAGCGCAGCGGCGCCTCGGGCTCGACGCGTTCGTAGGACGCGCCCTGCTCGGGGCGTGCGTCCCTCCCTCCGGCGACGGGCCAGAGTGACATCGCCCGTTCGGCCTGCGCGGTGATCGTCAGCGCCGGGTTGACGCCGAGGTTGGCCGACACCGCGGTGCCGTCGACGACGTGCAGGCTCGGGTAGCCCCACACACGGTGGTAGGGGTCGATGACGCCTTCGTCGGGGGAGGCGCCGATGACGGCACCGCCGAGGAAGTGGGCCGTCATGGGGATGTCGAAGATCTCGGTCGTCGAGCCGCCGGCCATCGTCGCGCGCCCCGTGAGGCGCCGCAGCGTGCGCGCCACCGCACGCATGGCCGCATGCCCTTCGGGCAGGTAGGTCGGGTTGGGTTCACCGTGCCCCTGTGAACTCGTCAGGCGCCACCGCCCGAATCGGCGCCGGCTCGAGACCGTGAGGGAGTTGTCGCGGTTCTGCATGACGAGCCCGACGATCGTGCGTTCGCTCCACCGGTAGGTCACGGCGCTCGAGATCGCCGCGACCGGGTGCTTGACGGCCTCGATGACGGCCCGCAGGGGGCGGGGCAGTCGACCGCCGCCCGGCACGGCGATCGCGGTGAGGACGCCCATCGCGTTGGATCCGGGTCCGTAGCGGCAGTTCTCGACGTGGGTGTCGTGGGTGGGGTGGAAGCTGCTCGTGATCGCGACGCCGCGCGCGAGCTCCCCGTCGTTCGGGACGGAGGCGATGGTCGCGGCCCCGAGCAGCGCCTCGGAGTTCGTGCGGGTGAGCATGCCGAGCGCCTCGGAGAGTCGCGGCAACTCACCTTCGGCCTTCATCGTGTGCAGCAGCGTCTGCGTCCCCCAGGTTCCGGCGGCGAGGACGACGTGACGCGCCGTGACGATCTGCGCGTCGTCGGCCACCCACGCACCGGTGCGTTCGTGACGCACCCGCCACACGGGATCGTCCTCCGTTCCCGGGACGAGGCCGACGCGGGTCACCGTGCGGTCGGCCACGATGCGCGCTCCGAGGCCCTCGGCGAGCGCGAGATAGTTCTTGACCAGCGTGTTCTTGGCCCCGACGCGACACCCGACCATGCAGTTGCCGCACTCGGTGCACCCCGTGCGAGCCGGCCCGGCCCCGCCGAAGTAGGGATCGTCGACCGTGACGCCGGGGTCACCGAAGAACACACCGACGGGCGTCTTGCGGTAGGTGGCGGCGACGCCGAGTTCCTCCGCGGTCTCCCGCATGACCCGCTCGGCGAGGCCCGCGCAGGGATTGGTGACGACGCCGAGCATCGTGGAGGCGAGGTCGTAGTGGGGCGCGAGCTCGTCGGCCCAGTCGGTGATGTGCGCCCACTGCGGATCGCGGAAGAACGGTGGCGGCGGGACGTAGAGGGTCTGGGCGTAGTTGAGCGACCCACCACCGACGCCCGCCCCGGCGAGGATGAGGACGTCGGGCAGGGCGTGGATGCGTTGGATCCCACGACAACCGATCCGGGGTGCCCAGAAGTAGTTGCGGACGTCCCAACTCGTCGCGGGCAGCTCCGCGTCGGCGAACCGGCGGCCGCTCTCGAGGACGAGGACCCGGTACCCCTTCTCGGCGAGGCGCAGCGCGGTGACGGAACCGCCGAAACCGGAACCCACGACGACGACGTCGTACAGAGGGTCGGCGACCGGGCGGGACGGGGTGGACGTGGCAGACGTGGAGGGGGACGTCATCACGGAACCTCGATCATCGAGGATGCTCGACGCTGAGCATCGGGGAGGGGGGATGGGGCTCCGCCACGCCCCGAGCTCGGAGGCTCGGGGCGTGGGGTGAGGCGGGGTCGTCGCGGCGCGTCGGCCGCGCGCGGGTTCAGGGCGCGGGATCAGGGCTTGACGAGGATGCGGATCGGGTTGCCCTCGCGTTTCTCGAGCATCTCGATCCCGCGATGGATCTCCGAGAGCGGGAGGACGGCGCTGATCGACTCCGAGAGGTCGAGCCGACCGTAGGTGATGAGCTCGGCGAGCATCGCGATGTCCTGCACCTTGTACCCCAGGTGCCCGAGAACGTGCTTGCGGCGCAGCGTGAAGTCGAGGAACGACCCGATCTCGACCTGCTGAGAACTGATGCCGACGGTGACGAGCTTGCCGTTGACGTCGAGGAACTGCGCCGCCTGCCTGGTGGTGGAGGTGATGCCGACGGCGTCGAACGCGACGTCGATCATGCGGCCCCCGGTGGCCTCGGTGATGTGCGCGCCGAGGTCGGGGTCGTCGGCGCGGAAGGCGTAGTCGGCGCCGAGTCGGACGGCGCGTTCGAGGGCGGCGTCGTCGAGGTCGACGGCGATGATCGGCACGGCGCCGGACAGCTTGGCGAGCTGCACGACGTGGGTGCCCACACCGCCCAGTCCCCACACGCCCACGGCGTTGCCGAGGTGCACCTGCGCCGTGCGCACGACCGCGGCGAAGGGCGTGGACACGGCGTCGGCGAGGATCGCCGCCTGGTCCATGGGAAGCCCGTCGGGGACCCGGGTGAGTCCCGTCGCCCCGACGACGACGTACTCGGCCCATCCGCCGTCGAACGCGAACGCCATGAGCTGCAGGGCGAGACAGTCGGCGAAGTTGCCGCGCTGACAGTTGCGGCAGCGTCGACAGGGGCGCCCTGCGGACGGGATGACGGCGTCGCCGACCTCCCAGCCGTGGACCCCGGGGCCGACCTCGTCGATGTACCCGCTGATCTCGTGACCCTGGGTGACGACGGGCAGCTGGGCGGGGAAGTTGCCGTCGATGAGGGAGAGGTCGGAGTGGCAGATGCCGCAGTACTCCACCTTGATGCGCACCTCGCCGTGCCCGGGGTGCGGCACGGGGACCTGTTCGAGCTTCACCTCCCGCGTGTCGGCGTAGAAGCGTTCGGCGAGCATCGTCTCGCTCATGGGTCCTCCTTGGACGGGGTCGGTTACTCCCTGGTATACGCGGCACCCCCGGCCGTGTCGAGAGGTCGTGGACCCCCGGCCACGAGGGCGGCGCCGGGGGCCTCACACGAGGTGCCCGGGATCATGCGCCGGTAGCGTGAGGGGGTGCTCACGTTGATCTCCCCGGCGAAGACCCTCGACCTGGATTCCCCCCTGCCGACGCGTACCCACACGACGCCGCGGATGCTCGACCACGCCGAACGACTCGTCGAGGTGATGCGCGGCAAGAGCCCTGAGGACCTGTCCGACCTCATGGGGATCTCCGAGGGTCTCGCTGAGCTCAACGTCGAGCGGTTCGCCGCGTTCACCACACCGTTCACGCCGAAGAACGCCCGACCTGCGCTCTACACCTTCGACGGCGACGTCTACCGGGGAATCGACGCCCGCGAGCGCTTCGACACCCGCGACCTCACCGAGGCGCAGAAGACCCTGCGGATCCTGTCCGGCCTCTACGGGCTGCTGCGCCCCCTCGACCTCATGCAGCCCTACCGCCTCGAGATGGGGACGCGCCTTCTCACCGACCGGGGCTCTTCGCTGACCGCGTGGTGGGGGTCGGCGATCACCGAGGCCGTCTCCGCCGACCTCGCCGCCTCTCCCGGGCCCGACGTCCTCGTCGACCTCGCCTCGGAGGAGTACGTCTCGGCGGTCGACCTCGACGCCCTCCGCGCCGACGGGGTCCGGGTCGTCGCCCCCCGGTTCGAGGACCAGGGGCCCAAGGGTGACTGGAAGGTCATCTCGTTCTCGGCCAAGCGCGCTCGCGGCCTCATGGCCGGGTGGATCGTGCAGCGGCGCGTTCGCTCGGTGCGGGCACTGCAGCGGTTCGACGAGGGCGGCTACCGCTTCGTCCCGGAGCTCTCGAGCCCCGACGTCCCCGTGTTCCGCCGCCCCCGCGCCTGAGCGCGCTCAACCCCCCTCACCCACCCGCTGGATGACGCCGGCGATGACGTCATCGTGGGCGCGGGTGCCGTGCGGGTGGGACGGTCGCGCGTGGGTCCTCGGTCGACGGCTGCGCGCATGAGCCCCCTCGGCGAGGGGTAACGAGAGGCCGTGAGTGAGATCCCCGGACCCCGCGACGCGCACGGCCGCCCCCAGGACCACGTCCCCGGTCGCGACGGCGTCCGCGGCGGCGACGCCTGGGGCCCTGGGCACCTCGGGCCCGACGGTGGGTTCGGTGGACCGACGGGCCCCGGATGGGAGGGCGGCGCCCCGCGCCGCGGCGGGTTCTCGCCCCTCCCGTTCCCGCGCTACTCGACCACGACCCGCAACGGCACCGTCGTGGTCGGCGGATGCTGCCTGCCGATCCCGCTCGGGTGCCTCACCCTCGCCGTCTCGGCCGCCGGATACGCGACGTACCGGGCCCTGCGCACCGGCTGACCGGCGCCGCAGGGGCCACCGGCGTCCGGGCGCGGTGACTCCGGTCGGCGGGACTCAGCCTGCGGCAGGCAGGTAGGCCTCGACGCGCTGCGCGGCGAGCTTGCCGGAGACGAGGACCATGGGCACCCCGACTCCCGGCACCGTGCCCGATCCCGCGAAGAACAGCCCCGGGCGGCGGCGTTCGACGTTTTTCGGGCGGAACGGTCCGGTCTGGGAGAACGTGTGCGCGAGTGCGAACGGAGTGCCGCCGGCCATGCCCTGACGCGCCCAGTCCGTGGGATCGACGAGGTGTTCGGTGACGATGTCGGTGGGGTAGCCCGCCTCGGCGAGGAAGCGTTCGAGGTCCTCGCGGATGCGGGGCCGTTCGGTCTCCCAGTCGAGACGCCCGGCGGCGAGGTTGGGGACCGGTTCGAGGACGTAGAGGCTCGAACAGCCCTCCGGCGCCGCGCTGTCGTCGTCGAGCGAGGGCACGGTGACGAGGCGGGAGGGGTCGCTCATCCGCACGCCGCGCTCGAGGAGATCCTCGAACGCGTCCGCCCAGGCATGGCCGAAGTGGATGTTGTGGTGCGCGACGTCGGTGGGCACCCCGCGCACGCCGACGTGCCAGACGACGGCCGAGGGCGAGTACCGCGGTGACCGGATCACGCGCGGGGGCGCGAGGTCGGGCAGGAGTCGGTCGTAGGCCGTCGGGGTGTCGACCGTGCAGATCACAGCGTCGGCGCCGAGACGCTCGCCGCCCGCCACGGCGACCCCGGCGACGGCCCCGTCGCGGCGGGTGAGGATCCGGTCGACCCTCGTGCCGTACCGGAACCCGACGCCGGCGGCCTCGGCCGCCCGCGCCATCGCCTCGGGCACCTCCCGCATCCCCCCGCGGGGGAAGTACACGCCCTCGATGCTGTCCATGTACGTGATGACCGCGTAGATCGCGAGCGCCTGCTCCGGCGCGAGGCCCGCGTACATCGCCTGGAACGAGAAGATGCGGTGCAGCCGCGGGTCGTCGAACCGCCTGGCGATCGCGGGGCCGAGCCGCCCGAACCCACCGAGCCGCACGAGGGTGGCCGCCGCGGCCGGGGCACGGAGCAGGTCGAGGGGGGAGTCGTAGTTGGCGTCGATGAAGTGCGGCATCTCGACCTCGTACAGCTTGCGCAACCACACGACGAAGTCGTCGAACGCCGCGGCGTCCTTGGGACCGCACTCACGGGCGATCTCCTCCCGCATCGCCTCGTGGCCGTGGCGGATGCGGATCGTCGATCCGTCGGCGAACCGCGCCCGGTAGGCCGGGTCGAGCAGCTGCAGGTCGAGCGCGTCGTGCACACCGGACCCGACCGCGGTCAACGCCTCGTCGACGAGGTTGACCATCGTCAGCACCGTCGGGCCCGTGTCGAAGGTGAATCCGTCCTGCTCGAGCCGGATCCCGCGGCCGCCGGGGCCCTCGGCGGCCTCGACGACGGTGACGTCGTGACCGAGACCCCGGACCTGGCAGGCGGCGGAGAGTCCGGCCAGGCCGGCTCCGATGACGATGACGTGGGACACGAGGCTCCTCGAGCGTGCGGGTGGGTCGGTGGTCGGCGGGTCGGGCTGGGAGTCGGGCGTCGGGGTCTCGCGGCCCCGTCAGAGGTGACGGCGGGCGACCGCGTGGGCGAGTCCGGTGAGTGCGGAACGCACCCGGGGGTGGGTGTGGTCGCCGAGCGCGGCGAGGGCCTCCTCCGTGTGCCGGTCGAGTTCCTCCTCGGCGATCCGGCGCACCCCGGCGGTGTCCATCGCGGCGACGAGGGCACGGACGTCGGCCTCGTCGGGGGTGCGGTCACCGGCGAGCGTCGCCGACACGAGCCCGTCGAGGAGCTGCTCGGCGATCCCGAGGACGATCGTCGGTTTGCGTTGGGCGATGTCGTCGCCGACGGGCTTTCCGGTGACCCGGGGTTCGCCCCACACGCCGAGGATGTCGTCGGAGAGCGCGAAGGCCTCGCCGACGTGGGCGCCGTACCGGCTCAGCCACCCCGGGCACGGCTCGTCGGGGGACGCGAGGATCGCCCCGAGTTCGAGTGGTCGGGTGATCGTGTAGGCCGCCGACTTGCGCTCGGCGACGCGGCGGGTGCTCGCGGCGTCGAACCGGCCCTCCTCGGCGAACACGACGTCGAGCCGCTGACCGTGGACGAGTTCGACGACGAGCGCGTCCCACGCCGCGAGCACGGGGGCGGGCAGCCCGCGCACCTGTTGCTGCGCGAGGGCGAAGGACAGGTCGCCGGCGAGCACGGCGACGCTCTCGCCGAACCGCCGGGCCCGTCCACCGCCTTCCGGGGTGGCGGCGGCGGCCGCGTCGAGACCGACGCGGCGGGCGACGTCGACGTGCGCCGTGGGCCGCCCGCGGCGGGTCGCGGCCTCGTCCATCACGTCGTCCTGGAGGAGCCCGAAGACGTGGAGGAGTTCGACGGCTGCGGCGAGGTGGGCGAGATCGCGGTGGGTGGCCTCGTCGACGTGGTCGAGGTCGCCGCTCCACCCCTCGCTCGTCACCCGGGCGAGGAAGCCGAGTTGCACGACCCGGGGCCGGATGAACTTGCCGCCGGCGCGGACGAGGTCACCGATGATCCGTTCGAGGCGTGTCGCGGCCTCGAGCGAGGAGGCAGGCAGTCCGGCCGTCGCCTCCCGCTGTGCGGCGGCACTGCGGGCGAGGGCGGCGTCGATCGTCTCGAGCACGGCGGGGACGAACCCCTCGACGAGACGATCGACGTGCTCGGCCGTCATCCAGGAAGCGGGGCGGGGGTCAGACGCGGTCGCGCTCACGTCTCCTCCCTCCTCCCGGACGGGCCCTGGCCGCGGCGCGCAGGGCCCTCGTCGTCGTGGGGAAGCGGGCCGAGGTCGGCACGCTCCAGAGGTCGTGGCCGGGCAGCCCCCACCCGGTCAGCAGGTGGTTCGCGGCCTGGAATCCGGTGGTGGCGGCACGTTCCATGAGGGCGACGGGCAGCTCGCAGCGGATGCCGTCACCGGCGAGGACGACGTCGTCCTCGGGCGTGACGACGCCGGGGCGCTCCGCCCACGGGTCGGTGCCGATGAGGGGGCAGTCGGCGTCGACGAGGACCTCCTCGTGGACGACGGTGGCACCGGCGAGCTCGGGGTGCAGATCGTCGAGCCGGGCGCGCAGATCGGTGAGCACGGTGGCATCGTCGACGTCGTCGGGTACGGCGTAGGCGTGCAGTTCGACGACGCTCCCGCCGGTGCGCCGGGCCCACGTCGCCGCGCCCTCCTCGAAGAGGTGCAGGGCGCTGACGTTGTCGAGGTACCCGAGGGCCGCCGTGCCGACGAACGGCGCGGCGTCCGCCCGCATCGGGGCGTCGAACCACAGGCGTCGGACGATGAATCGCGGTGCGATGCGGCCGCGTTCGATGGCCGCCCGCCAGGACTCGTCGCCGAGGTCGGGACTTGCGGTGACGAGGTGCTGCAACGCCGCGCGGTCGGTGGCGAGGACGACGGCGTCGACCGGTCCGACCTCCTCGATCGCCGCGTTCACGTGGTCGCTGTCGGTGACGACGCGCAGGGGCCCGCGTCGGGCTGCGAGACCGCCCCGGCCGCTCTCGCCCTCGCCCTCGGGGTGGACCGGCTGGACCCGCTCCACGCGCTGCACCCGCACACCGGTGTGGGTCCGCGTGCCGAGCCGGTACAGCAGCTGCCCGAGGGGCGCCCACCAGCACGTGTCGAAATCGTCGGCGGAGACGTCGAAGAGCAACCCCTCGGCCGAGCCGAGGAAGTACGTGTGGAACATGCCGACGAGCTCGCCGGCGGAGAACTCCCGCGGATCGGCGAAGAAGCTCCGGGCGAAGACCTCGAGCGCGAGGTGACGCATCCCCTCGGGGAACGCGAGCTCGTCGAGGACGTCCTGCGCGCTCATGCCGTCGAGGTCGACGAAGGTGCGGGGGAAGTCCACGTCGAGCAGGCCCAGGGCGCGCTCGACGTCGACCCGGGGCAGGTCGGCGAGACCGAAGCTCGGGCTCAGCGCGACGAACCCGAGGATGTTGAACGGCGGCCGGGTGGGCACCTTGGTGAACGAGTCCCGCGAGCCGTCGCCGTGCACGAGGGGGTAGTCCTCGATGGGGCGCAGCCGCGACAGGTCGGGGTCGACGCGCCGCAGCACCGATCGGAGGTTGTAGTACTGCCGGAAGAACGCGTGGAACCCGCGGCTCATCGTGTCGGGCCGCCCGTCCACCTCCACCGGCCACGATCGGACGCGTCCGCCGAGCTGGGGCTGGGCCTCGAGCAGGCTGACCCGCACGCCGCGTTCGGCGAGGGCGACCGCGGCGGTGACGCCCGCGATCCCGCCGCCCACGACGACGACGTGTCGCTGCCGCCCCGACGCGCCCGGGCGAGAAACGAGGGGTCTCGGCGCGCGGTGGAGCTCGGCGCGGGCGTCGACGCCGGGGGTCCAGCGTCGGGTGCGTCGTCGTGTCAGAGACAGCGCAGGAAGGGACAGCGCGGGCAGGGACAGCGCAGGCATCGAGAGCGCAGGCAGGAAGGTCGGGGCGGAACGCGGTGTCGGGTCGTTCACGGACGTCGCCCCCAGACCGCTCGCACCATGCCCCGTTGCCATCCCGGCACCGGTCGCAGGCCGACGTCCTCGAATCCCGCGCGGGTGAGGCGGTCCTGCAGCTGTTCGTCGCTGTCGAATTCGAGGACGCTGCGCCACAGGTAGGTGAACAGGCTCGGCCGTCGGCGGGTGACGATCGCCGCGGAGGGGATGATGACGCCCCACGACAACGCGGTCCAGGCGGCGGCGTCGAGGGGGCGGCCGGCGACTCCGTAGTCGTGGACGACGAGCACACCCCCGGGCCGCAGGCTCTGCCAGGCGTGGCGGAGGAACGCGTCGCGGTCGGGCACGTTGCGCAGGAGGTAGGCGGCGAGGATCGCGTCGTAGCGCGGGCCCTCGTCGGGCAGCTCCTCGGCGAGGGTCCGGGAGAAGGTGACCGACTCCGGCCAGTCCTTGGCGCGGGCGGCCTCGAGCATCCCTGCGGACCCGTCGACGCCCTCGATGCGGAACCGGCAGCCGCTCTCGGTGAGCGCGGTGAGCAGGGCGCGGGTCGAGGCGCCCGATCCGCAGCCGAGGTCGGCGACCTGCAGCGGCTCCTCACCCGGACCGGGACGACGCGACAGGGCGCCGGTGAGCAGACGGGCCGAGGACAGCAGCTGACCGGCGTATCCCGGTGACATCCCGGTGAGTCGGTCGTAGTGGAGACCGACCTCGTCGAAGGCCGGGGCCACCGTCGAGTCCTGGGCCGAGATGGGGGTGGTGCTGGGTTTCACGTGCGCTCCTCGACGAGGACGGGATGGCCGGGTCCGGATCGTCCGGCGTGGGCCCGTGACCGCGGTCTCGTCATGTCCGTCGGGTCCCACGTCGTGTCCTCCTCACAGTGGCACCACCCCGCGCCGCACGAGCGCGCGGCGCTCGGCGTATTCCAGGTCGTCGACCCACAACTGGGCCTGCGTGCGGCGCATCAGCGGCGTGACGAGAGGTGAGAACGTCCGTGCGACACGGAATCCCACTCGGTCGGAGGCGGCGATCGTCGCCTCGGTCATCACCGAGAGAGGCCGCTCCGCGCCTGGGGCGGTGAGCGGGGTCGCGTGGGTCTCGACGACGCTGCCGACGCCCTCGCCCTCGGTGATGTGCATGGCGATCGTGCGTGCGTCGGGGCACGTGAACTCGGCTCGCACCGGCACGCCCCACGTGGGGGTGAGTCGGAACGTCACGTCGGTGACGAGACGGTCGGGGGTGCTCGCGTCGTCGTCGACGACGAGATGACTGAACGCGTACGGGTGCAGCCACGCCCCGTGCCACGGGTCGAGGCGGTTCGCCACGACGTCCTGGGGTTCGCACTGTGCGGAGGCGACGTGGACGGCGGTGATCGCGCGGTCGAGTGCGGGTCGGTCGGTGAGACGCGGTGTGTCGCGGGGGGTCTCCCCCTCCGTGGCGAGCCGGACCCACAGCAGGACGCCGTCGTCGTGGACGGGGTGGGTGGGCCACCGCCCCTTGGCGGCGGGCGGCCACTCCGAGGGCAGCCGCAGTCCGTGCCAGCGACACATGAGGTCGCGACCGTCGACCTCGCACCGGTCGAGCCGGGCGCCCATGTGCGGACAGACGCCGGAGGCCGCGCGGAGGTCCCCGTCGTGGGTGCGCCATACCGCGACCTCCCGCCCCGCGATGGTGCGCACGAGGGACTCGGTGCCCACGTCCTCGGAGCGGCCGATCACGTACCACCCGCCGGGGTCGCGCTCGAGGGCCCGGGCGAGGGCCCTTTCGATGCGGGGGATCGCCGCCTGCCGCCACGTGCTCCGCAGCTGCTCCGCCGGGGGTTGCGGCACCCGCTTGACCGGGATGCGGTCCGCGGCCGAGTCGCGCTGCCGGGTCGGATGCGGCGAGGGCGGCGGCGACGCCCCGGTGAGCGGCGCCCGGCCGCCGAGGAGCGTGCGGGCGGTGATGGCGGCCTTGGCCGCGGGTGAGACACGTCGGCGAGACGAGAACACGTCGTAGTCGGCCTCCTCGATCCGGGTGAGGATCGTCGCGTACATGGACAGGGCCGCGGCGACGCACCGCGCGGAGGCGGGCGGGAGCAGCGCGATCCCGGGTTGGGCCTCCCGGTACAGCTCGCGGTTGCGCTCGATCTGGGCGGCGAGGAACGTGCGCCATTCCGGGGTGACGCGGCGCAGCCACGGGTCGGCGCCGTGTGCGGCGAGTTCGTCGGCCGGCAGGTAGACCCGCCCTCGGTCGAGGTCCTCGCCGACGTCCCGGATGAAGTTCGTGAGCTGGAACGCGAGTCCGAGCGCGCGGGCCGCGCCGAAGGCCGCCGCCGGGTCGCGGGGCCGCAGCACCGGCAGCATCATCTCTCCGACGACGGCCGCCGACCCCTCCATGTACTCGTCCCGCAGCTCGGGCCAGGTGGCCCAGCTCGTGCGGGTGAGGTCGAGGCGCATCGCGTGGAAGAAGCGCTCCGCACAGTCCCGCGGCAGGCCCATGCGGCGGATGCTCGTGACGATCGCGTGGAACACAGGGACCTCGTCCTCGCCGCGTTCCCACGCCTCGTAGAAGCGTCGCTCGAACGCGTCGAGACGCTGCCTCGGACCGACCTCGGCCCCCGGCACCCCGAGACCGGCGAGGTGCGCGGCGTCGGGCTCGTCGACGATGTCGTCGGCGAGGCGACACAGGGCGTAGATCGCGTACACGTCCTCGCGCTGCTCACGGCCGAGGAAGAGGGTCCCCCAGTAGTACGTCGTGCCGTTGGCGTAGGTGATGTCGTGGCAGGCCGTGCGTCCCTCGGTGAGTCGCACGTCGGCAGGTGCGGATCGACCGGGGCGGAGGAGCAGGGGAGTTCGTGACATCACGCCGATTTAATCGTGTCTCCGCCCTTCCTGCCAGGGGAGGGGGCACGTGGGACAGGTCTCAGGCGGACGGTCGGGTGAGGGCCGCGCTCACCGCTCCCGGAGTGCGAGCGGCCCGCCGAGGGCACCGTCCGGGCCGACGGGCTCGCCGAGGTGGAACCCCTGCGTCCACTCGAACCCCAGCTCGCGGGCGAGGTCGAGCCCGGCGTCGGACTCGACGCCGGCGGCGAGGACGGGAAGACCCGTGTCCTGCACCGCCGCGGCGATCGTCGTGAGCGTGCTCCGGTCCGCGCCCGCGACCAACGCGGGGTGGAGCTTGATGATGTCGACGGGCACGGCGGAGGCGGAGGGCAGCAGGTCGATGTCGGCGGCGGTGAAGCGGTCGAGGCACAGGGTGACCTCCTCGGCCTGCAGGGCGCCGAGGCGGATGAACGCCTTGGGGTCGCCGTCGAGGAGTCGGCGGAAGATCGCGGCGGTGACGTCGATGAGCAGCCGGTCTCCGGAGACGCGGTGGCGGCGTAGCGCGCCGAGGACCTCGGTGACGAGCAGCGGGCTGCTCACGATGTCCCACGAGAAGTTGACCGAGACGATCGTGTGGTGATCGGGGTGGGCGGCCGCGAACCGTGCCTGGAAGGTGAGGGCGTCGTCGAGCGTGCGGAGGTCCACCGCGTGCATCTCACCGGCCGCCTCGGCGGCGGCGAGAAGGCGACCCGGCGCCTCGATCGACCCGTCCGGCAGGGCGTGGCGCACGAGCGCCTCGTGACCCTGGAGGGTGTCGTTCTGCAGGTTGTAGAACGGCTGGAAATACGTGACGCGCGTGCCTGCGTCCGTCACCTTCTCCCTGGTCGTCTCGGTCATGTCGGTCGTGTCCTCGCTCGGTCCTGAACCCCGTCGGCTGTCGTCTCTCCCTTCGACCGTTGACAGGTCGTCCTGAGATGTGCCTGTCCCACGCCACCTCGCCGTACGACGCGGATCTGCGCATGCGGCAACGGATCCCGGACGTCCGACCCTCTCGCGGGGGGAGGGTGGGTCGGTGGCGCGGTGTGCGACCGGCAGGGGGTTGCCGTGCCCGCGTGCCTCCGACTGCGCGCGTCGGCCCTCGGCGGTGGTACCGGTGGGTCCCGTCGCCTCAGACGATGTGGAGGACCCGGAGCACGGCCCAGATCGCGAACACCGTCACCGCGACGGCGATCGCGAGGATCACGACCACCATGAGGATCGCCCGCACCAGGTAGGTCCTCGAGGAGACGTCCACCGTGCGCCCTTCCGCGAGCGTGCGTTCCAGGAGTCGGAGGTTCTTGACGTTGGCGCGGTGCGCGGCGTCCGCGAGGTCCCCGACCGCGGGGACGAGGCCGAGGAGCGCGTCGAGGATGACGTTCCACCCCATGCGGGCGAGGACCGGGAGGGGCACGCGATGGCGCACCGCGTCGATGAGGATGACCGAGGCGATGACGGATCCGGCGGCGTCGCCCACACCCGGGATCAGTCCGATGAGGACGTCGAACCCGAAGCGGAAATCGGTGCCCGGCACCCGGAACAGGTCGTCCAGGAGACGGGCGAGGGTTCGACCCGAGTACGTGGTCGAGCCTCCCGTGGGGGACGATGCCGGGGGGCGAGCGCGGAACCGGGACATTGCCACAGGGTAGGTGGGGTCGAGATCCGCACTCAGTTTCGTCTCAATCGGCCGCGGCATCATCGCGCCGAGCCCTGACCACATCGAACGAAAGAGTCACGCGTGAACTGGTTGCACGCCGTCCTCCTCGGCATCGTCGAGGGCGTCACGGAGTTCCTCCCGGTCTCGAGCACCGGGCACCTCAACGTCGTCGAGAAGCTCCTCGGCTACGAGATCGACAGCGTGGGCATGACCGCGTTCACTGCCGTCATCCAGGTCGGCGCGATCATCGCCGCGATCGTCTACTTCTGGAAGGACATCGTCCGGATCGCCTCCGGATGGATCGCCGGGCTCAGGCACACCGACAAGCGCGACACCCCTGACTGGACCCTCGGCTGGGGCATCATCCTCGGGTCGATCCCGGTCGCCGTCGTGGGGCTCGCCCTGCGCGACGCGATCGAGGGGTCGCTGCGCAACCTCTGGGTCATCGCCGCCGCGCTCATCCTGTGGTCGTTCGTCATGTGGCTCGCCGACCGGCACACCGAGGGTGAGCGCGGGATGACCGACGTCACCGTGCGTGACGCCCTCATCATCGGCTGCTTCCAGGCCCTGTCGCCGGTCTTCCCCGGCATCTCCCGCTCGGGTGCGACGATCTCGGCCGGCCTGTTCCGGGGCTTCGACCGCGTCACCGCCACCCGCCTCAGCTTCTTCATGGGCATCCCGGCCCTCGTCGCGGCCGGCGGGCTCCAGGCGGTCACCGCCGCCGACGACATCGCCGTGACGGTCGGCTGGACGCCCACGATCATCGCGACGATCGTGTCGTTCTTCGTCGCCTACGCCTCGATCGCGTGGCTGCTCAAGTTCGTCTCCTCGAACACCTTCACCGCCTTCATCGTCTACCGCGTCGCCCTGGGCCTCGTGCTCGTCGGGCTCATGGTCGGTGGTGTCGTCACGCCCTGACGGACGTCGTCAGGCCCTGACGCCCCGCCGCCGCGCGGGGACGCCGAGGCGCCGCCGTGAGGGTGGCGCGGGATCGGCGACCACCGGCGCCGAGGGGCCGACGGCAGGAGCGGGGTCGCCGGTGTCGGCGGCCCCGCTCGCCGTGTCGGTGGCGCTGTCGCCGTGGCCGTGCGTGCGGGGACGGACACCGTTCTCGACGAGCACGCGGCGCAGCGTCGCCAGCGCACGGGCCGGGTCGATCTCGAGGTCGGACTCCCGGACGCGGTGGACGACCCACCCGCGCCGTTCGATCCGGCGTTGATGCCTCAGACCCTCGCGGTAGTCCTCCGGACCGTTCCATGCCGATGTCTCGCACAGGACGACGACACCTCGGGTGTGCTCCTGCGGCTCCTCCCCGCGCTGCGCGTCCGGTTCCTCGTGCCGCTCGGTGCGCAGCACGAGATCGACGCGCCGACCGTCGAGCCACATGCCCGTACCGACGTCGTAGCCCCGTGCGCTGAGGACCGAGGCGAGGCGTTCGGCGGTCTCGGTGAGGGCGACGGCACGCGCCTCCGGCCCGCACCCCTCCCCCTCCCCACCATGCGTGGCGTCGCCGGTGCGACCCGCGTCCCCCGACGTGGCCCCCAGCCTGACGTCGACCCCGTGCCGTCGGGCGGCCTCGGTGATCAGCGAGGTCGCGGGGTCCCCCCAGAGGTCGGCGAACCGGGCCCCGAGATAGCGCTCCGCGAGCTGGGCACGGCGAGCGGCCCGGTCGCGGGACCTCGGGTCCTGCGGCGTGGGCAGCGCGCGACCCGGCCGACCGACCAGGACGATCCGCGGCGCGATCGCCCGGAGCACCGTGGCGTCCAGCGGCAGACGGTCGGCGTCCAGGACGATCACCGTGTCGACCCGCGGTCGGCCGTCCTCGAGGTCACCGAACGAGTCGAGGAACACGTCGGGAACCCGCGACCACGGCACGCACCACGCCGGCACGGCGGCCCGGCAACGGTGCCGGATCCGCGCCAGTTCGCGGTACTGCCGTGGTGACCCGCCCGCCGTCGCGAGTCGACGCCGCAGGTGGGTGTGCAGGGTGAGCGCCATGCGGGTGGACGGGTCGAGGCGTTCGGCCCGGACGGCGTGGCGCCACGCCGCGAGGCCGCAGTACGCGGCCGCGGCGCGACGGATCTCGGCGTCCAGGCGCGTGAGTTCGTCCGTGAAGGCCGTCGGGTCGTCGCGACGCTGCTGCTCGAGCCACATCTCCGTGCAGACCCACCGCCACGCCTCGTCCACGCGTGGGAGGCGGCTCTGCCAACGGTCGCGGGGTTCGGTGCGCAGGGCCGTGAGCAGGCGGGGCGCGCACGCCTGCAGCGGTGGGACGACGGCGAGATGGGTCGCCACGCGCGCGCGGTGTTCCTCGAGTTCCGCCAGCTCTGACCACGCCCGTGCGTACCCCCGTGGGTCCAGGCCGATCGTCGCGTCGTGGAGGGTCCGCACGGCATCGACGCAGTCCTCCGTGAGCTCCTCACGCACCCGGATGACGAGCCGGGTGAGCGGGGCGGCGTGCGCGGCCGCGGCGGCGCGATCCTCGGCGGCCGCAAGACGTTCGCGCAGGCCGGAGACGGCGGTGGCGTCGGTCCAGTCGGGTGTGGGCACCCCGAGATCGGTGAGCTGGGCGCCGACCGTCGCGAGCCGCTCGGGCAGCCCGACGATGCGTCGGAAGTGCTCCCACTGGTCCCGGTGCCACGCGAGGCGGTCGGCCGGGGAGTCGCACTCGGGGATCACCGTCGACGCCGGCCACACCGCGTCGAGGTCGTCGAGGGCACGCGTGGCCTCGAGGTGGGCGAGGAACGCCTCGACGTCCTCCAGACGGGTCGGGGGCCGGCCGTCGACACGGACGAACCGGAAGAGGGGGTCGGCCGCGCGCACGTGGTCGGGCAGGTCCACGCCGCCAAGGGGGATGCCGCGGTGATCGACGGGCAGGGGGCCGTGCTCCCGGAGGTGGTCGCGCAGGTAACGGGCACGGGGTCCGGGATGGTCGAGGGTGTCGAGGACGTCGACGGTGTGACCGACCGCCGCGAGGGCCGCCGTCGCGTCCTCGACGAGGTCGCCGAGGACGCTCGTCGCGCGGTGCCACTCCTGCGGGGTCGCCGAGAGCAGGTCGTGGGTGGTGCCCTCCATCCACTCACCGGGGAACGCGGCGGCGAGGGACAGCTCCTCGGTGAGGTCGGCGAGCAGACCACCGAGGCGGGCCCGGTCCTCGTCGTCCGCGTCGGCGAGGCGACCCACGACCGGGTCGCCCGCGTAGCGCGCCCGGTCCGCGGCGCGGCCCGTGTCGGTGTCGAACTCGCGGACGAGCCGAGTGAACTCGGATGGCGTCGGCAGTCCGGCGAGGTCGGGGACCCGGCCGTGAAATCCCGCGGCGAGCCGCGCGACGCACGCGTCCCCGGCGACGTCGAGAGCGTCGGCGAGGGTGTGGGTGTCGAACGGGCACGGGGCGTCGGGGTCCGAGGGGGGCTCGACGAGATCGGCGAGCCAGCCGTGCTCGGCCGCCGCGGCCCGGTGCCGACGGACGAGGTCGGCGAGCGGGGCGGTGATCCCGTCTCGGGTGTGGGCGAGGGTCTCGGACTCCCGGCTCGCCGTGGCCAGGTCGAGCAGACGGCGTCGCTCCTCCCACCGCTCGGCGAGGGCCTCTCCGCGGCGAGCGAGGTCGGCGTCGGCGGCGGTGCGGTCGAGCTCGGTGAAGCAGCGGGTGATCGCCTCGACCGCGGTCGTGAGGTCGTCCGCCGAGGCGCTCGCCTCGGGGACCGTGATGGCGAGGGGACGGAGGTCGGCAGGAAGGGCGTCGCGGAGGCCGACGAGGACCGGGCTCCCGGGGCCCGTGACGAGCACCCGTCGTCCCTGTTGCAGCTCGTGGGTCACGAGCGCGGCGACGAGTCGGGTTCGGTGTCCCCCGTCGAGCCCGCCGGTGTCGACGACGGTCTCGGTGAACCGGTCGGCGTGGTCGAGCACCGCGAGCTCGGTCTCGGACAGGGGGGCGGCGGTGATGATCTCGTCGAGCTCCCGGACCGGGGGGACCTGAGCGAGGCGGGGAGTCCGCCGCAGGGTGTCGAGGTCGTCGGCGACGCGGCGGTGGCGGTCGGGGTCGCCCACCCGCCTCGGTCGGCTGAGGATCATGGGAGACCACGTGAGCTCCGGGGCGCCGGTGGCGCCGGTGAGGGCGGCGCGCACCCGGTCGAGCAACGGTTCGACGTCGTCCTGCTCGAGCGGGGATCCCTCGAAGGCCCGTGCGGCCGCGTGGAGCTCGGCGGCGACCGCGCGGGAGGGCGCATGGGTCGCGGACACCGCGCGCAACTCGAGGGCGAGGCCGTGGGCGTAGGCATCGGGGCGCAGGTGAGCGGTGCCCGCGTCGTCGACCTCGACGACCACCGGCGTCGTGAGCACGTGTCGACGCAGGGTGCGGGGTCCCGCGGGGGTCTCGACCGTCGTCGTCAGCAGGCCGACACCGAGCAGGACGTCGTGCCCGCCGTCGCGAGCGAGATCGGCGGCGTGGAGGATCCGCTCGTAGCGCGCCCTGGTGGGTCGTTCGTGCGCCTCCCGCTCACTCCACTCACGCCACGTCGCGTGCCAGGTCTCGAACTCGCGGCGCACATCGGGCCGGTCGCCGAGCCGCCGACCCTCGGCCCTGGCGCGCAACCGCAACCGTGATCCGGGTCGATCGACATCACCGCTGATCCACGGCACGAGGACGGCGGGGACCTCCGGGCGGGGGCGCGCCGGGGGCGGTGCGGCGCACTGCAACGGGAACGGTGACCCCACGGCCTCGTCGTCGAGATCCGCAGGCGGCTCCTCGGCGAGATGCGCCGCCCGGGCGAGGAACCGCAGCGCGCGCGGGAGATCGGTGTCCACGTGAGCCGAATCGGCTTGTGGTGCTTCGGTATGAGGGCGACGACGCCACTGCTGCGGAAGGTCCGAGGGTCACCCCTCGGGTACCTCCCCCTCCGGGGCGGGGGCGGGGGCGCGGGCGCCGCTGCGGGCCTCGGTGAGGGTGGCGCCGTGGGCGATGAGATCACGCCCCCGCTCGTAGTCGTCGTCGGCGTTGTAGGTGAGCACCCCGACGACGACGTCGGCCGCGTCGGCGTACCAGACCGTGAACCCGCCGGCCCGTTCGACGACGTCGATCGCCTCGTGTCCGTCACCCCACGCCGCGTACTTGAGGGTGTGGGCACCGATCTCGCTGAAGAACCCGGGCACGTCGTCCCACACCCCCCAGCCGTCACCGGTCTCCGCACCGGCCGCGTCGGTGGCCGCCGCGTTCCGCCCGGCGAGTTCGCCCATCGCGAGAGCGTCTCCCCAGTGTTCGACGTCGAGTGGACGCCCGGCCGCGACGTTGAGACCCCGCGCGGAGTCCCCGGCGACCCACACCCCCGGCGCCACCTGGAGATGCTCGTCGGCGACGAGTCGCCCCTCGTACGTCTGCAGGACCGCCCCGGGTGCGCCGCCCTCGGCGAGGTCCGCCGCGGCCGGGCGGGCCCCCACGGCGGCGAGGATCAGATCGGGCGCGAGCGTCGTGCCGTCGTCGAGATGCACGGTGCGCGGCGCGTCGACGTGCGTGACGGAGACGCCGGTGCGCAGCTCGACGCCGAGGTCGGTGAGCCATGAGGCGATCTGGGTGGCGACGCGCTCGCCGAGACGGGTGCGTTGGGGTCCCTCCTCGGGGGTGACGAGGGTGACCTCCAGGCCCCGGCTCGCGAGGGAGGCGGCCGCCTCGCAGCCGATGAACCCGGACCCGATGACGACGGCGCTGCTCGACCGCTTCGCCGCCGCGGTGAGACGGCGGCCGCAGTCGAGGGTGCGGAGCACGTGGATCTCGGCGTCGTCGTCGGCGTCGGGGAACGGCACGGGTGTCGCGCCGGTCGCGACGATCAGTCGGCGGAACCCGATCTGCTCACCCGCGGCGGTGACCGTGCGGTTCTCGAGGTCGAGGGCGCTCACGCGGGTTCCCGAGCGGAGCTCCACGTCGTCGGGCAGGGCGGGGTCGACCGGGGTGGGCTCGACCGGTGGGCCCGAGGTGAGCGCCCCCTTCGACAGTGGCGGCCGCATGTACGGCAGGTCGTCGTCGGCCGAGACGAGGAGGACGGGAGGGGGGCCACCGGCATCCGCGTACGCCGCGGCCGCCGACACGCCGGCCGGGCCACTGCCGATGACGAGGAGTTCCACAGTGTGCATGGGAGAGCATTACCCCGACGAGGCGTCGACATACCGGTTCCCGTCCCTCCGGCGCTCAGGTTCTGCGGGCGGGATGACGACGGGGACGTCGGCGGCCGCCCGAGCCCGCACCGGGCCACCCGACCCGCGAGGAGGCCACCCGCGACCCCGTCGGCCCGCCCCGGCGAGGCCGTCGATGGCGGTGGGCCGGACGGGGGCGATGGTCCGGAGGAGACAGGGCGAACGGGCGGGTGCACGGGGAGTGGGCGAACGATGGACGAGCGAACGATGAGTGGAAGACCGGGGAGTGGGCGACCGGTGGGTGAGCGGCCGGTGAGGCGAAGCGCCGCGGCGCTGATCGTCCCGGTCACGCTCGGCGCCGCTCTCCTCGCGGGCTGCGGTGGAGGCGGGTCCGCCCCGGTCGCCACGCCCACCGCGGCGAGCTCGACGTCGACGTCCGCCGCGGTCGAACCGGTGGCCTCCGGCACCGGCACGACCGCACCGGGTGGGCCGGGTCCCACGACCCCGGGCGCGGACCCCCCGGGCGCGGACTCCCCGGGCGCGACGGCCGGCCGCGTGGCGGAGTCCGCAGGATCGGCGGGAGCCCCCGACGCGTCCGGCACCCCGGCGGCCGGTGCGACCTCCGGGACGATCCGTGTCCCCGTCGTCGGGGTCGTGGACGGTGACACGATCCGGGTGCGGGTCGGCGGGCGGACCGAACGCGTCCGCGTCATCGGCATCGACACCCCGGAGCTGCGCGGCGAGGAATGCGGTGCCCAGCGCGCGGCGAGCCGGATGCAGTCCCTCGTCCAGAGCCGCTCGGTGACCCTCGTCCCCGACCCGACCCAGGACGACCGCGATCGCTACGGCAGGCTGCTGCGCCATCTGCGTCTCGACGACGGCCGGTCGGTCGCCCAGATCCTCCTCGCCGAGGGGCTCGGCCGGGAGTACACCTACCGTCGCGCGTACGAGGGGCAGGCCTCCCACCGCGCCGCGGAGGACGCCGCCCGTGAGGCGTCGGCCGGTCTGTGGGGCTCGTGCCCCTCGAGTCAGGCGTCGGGACCGCGCCCGTCGGGACCACGCACCTCCGCACCGCGGGCGGTGACCGGGGCGTCGCCGGACGCCGCGAAGCCCGACGCCGGCACGGCCGGTGGGTGCCGCATCAAGGGCAACATCAACTCCGAGGGCGAGAAGATCTACCACGTGCCCGGCGGGCGGTCCTACGAGAAGACGAAGATCAGCCCCGGCCGCGGGGAGCGCATGTTCTGCAGCGAGGCGCAGGCCCGCGAGGCCGGGTGGCGTGCCGCTCGGGACTGACGCGGCAGGCGCCCCGGGCTCGGTGGGGATCCGGCGGGCTCGTCGGCCCGTGCGAACGAGACCCCGTGCTCAGAAAGACACGCGGAGTTCAGAACGACACCCGTGCTCGCACGAGCACCCCCGTGTTCAGAAGGGCACCCCGCAGTGGAGGACGAGGTTGGCGTAGGGCGTGGCCTCTCCGGTGCGGACGGCGAAGGCCACGCCGGGCAGCATCGCCTTGAGTTCCTCGTGGCTCACCTCGTCGCGGGGGCCGAGGCGGGCGACGCGCGCCGCCACCCACGATCCGGCCTCGCCGGCGAGCGATTCCCGCGCGAGCGTGTGCGATTCGACGACGATCTCCTCCAGGAGGGCGTCGAGCACGTCGGTGAACCGGGGGATGCCGGGCACGAGGGCGAGGTCGATCACGGGGATCGAACGCGGCAGCGGCAGCCCCATGTCGGCGACGACGACGCGGTCGGTGTGGCCGAGGAGCGCGATCTGGCGGGAGAGTTCGGCGTGGAGGATGCCCCGACGCTTCACGATCGTCCCTCCCAGTCGTAGGACTCCTGTGCCCCGTGTCCCTGGACGGCCTTCGCGGCGGCGCGGTTGCCCACGGCGGCGGCCGCGCCGAGATCGTCCCCGAGCGCGAGGCGGGCGGCGAGGGTGCCGGCGAAGCAGTCGCCGGCACCGGTGGTGTCGACCACCTCGACCCTCTCTCCGGTGCACGTGAACGACTCGGCCCCCTCCAGGGCGACGACGGCCCCGGCGCCGCCGAGGGTGACGACGACCGAGCGGACCCCGGCCCCGACGAGCGCCTCGGCCAGTGAGGTCGCGGCCACCGCATCGATGGACTCCTCCTCGTGGCCACCGGCGTCCACGCCGAGAAGACCCGCCGCGGCGAGGGCCTCGTGCTCGTTGACGACGAGGGGGTCGGCCGCGCGCAGGGTGTCGGCGGCGAGGTCGACGACGGGCGCGAGGTTGAGGCAGACCCGGGCCCCGGCGGCCACGGCCCGACGCGCCGTCTCGTCGACGACGTCGACGGGGATCTCGCCCTGGAGGACGACGACATCGCCCGTCGTGAGCCCGAGGTCGGCCACGTCCTCCATCGTGAGCGCGTGGTTGGCACCCGGCACGACGATGATCGAGTTCTCACCCGAGTCGGCGACGGTGATGAGCGCGAGGCCGGTGGGGGTGTCCGCCACCTCGCGGACGCGCCCGAGGTCGACGCCGGCACGGCGCAGCAGGGAGAGGCCCACCCGTGCCTGGGCGTCGTCGCCGACGCACCCGACCATCGCGACGTCCGCGCCCGCGAGGGCCGCGGCGACGGCCTGGTTCGCGCCCTTGCCGCCGGGGCGGGTCGAGCCGTCCCCACCGAGCACGGTCTCTCCGGGCCGCGGATGGCGGGCCACCCGCGCGAACAGATCGACGTTGATCGACCCGACGACGACGACCCGCCCCGAGCCGCGGGCCGCCGTCGTCGTCCTGCTCGGCTCGTCCCGGGTCTCCTCGTTCCCGGTCACGGCGTCCGAGGTCACTTGAGGTACTCCGCGACGTTGTCCTTGGTCACGGCCTTGACCTCGACCGGGATCGTCTTCTCGACCGTCTCGCCGTTCGCGACCTTGAGCGCCGTCTCGACGGCGACCTTGCCGAGTTCCTTGGGCTGCTGGGCGATCGTGCCGACCATCGTCCCGGCCTGGACGGCCTTGAGGGCGTCGGCGGTGCCGTCGAAGCCGAAGACCTTGACGTCCTTGCCCGCCCGGGCACCGAGCGCCTGGACGGCCCCGAGGGCCATCTCGTCGTTCTCGGCGAAGACGCCGGTCGCGCCCGGGTGGGCCTGGAGGAGGTTGGTCGCGACGTTGAGACCCTGGGTGCGGTCGAAGTTCGCCGGCTGCTGCGCGATGACGTCGAGCCCGGCGCCCTTGACGGCGTCGCCGAAGCCTTGACCGCGGTCACGGCTCGCGGACGTGCCCGGCACGCCCTGGAGCGCGATGACGTCGCCCTTCCCGCCCATGGCCTTGCCGAGGGACTCGGCGGCGAGCTTGCCGCCGGTGACGTTGTCGCTGCTCACGAGGCTGGCCACCTCGGCACCGTTGACGGCGCGGTCGACCGCGACGACGGGGATCTTCGCGTTGATCGCGGGCTTGACGGCCGAGCCCGCCGCGTCGGAGTCGACCGGGTTGATGATGACGACCGAACTGCTCTTGGTGACGGCGTCGGCGATCTGGTTGGCCTGGGTGGCGGCGTCGTTCTGCGCGTCGACGACGTTGAGCGTGGCGCCCGCCGACTCGGCTGCGGCCTGGGCTCCGTCGCGCAGGTCCACGAAGAACGGGTTGTTGAGCGTCGAGACCGCGAGGGTGACGGTCTTGCCGGCCGCGCCCCCCGTGGCTCCGCCCTGCGCGCCGGTGTCCGACGGGCCGCGGTTGCACGCGGTCATCGTGAGGGCGAGGGCCGAGACGGTGACGGCCGTGGCGACGGTGCGGGTGATCTGGAACATCGTGTCTCTCCTGGGGCTCGGCCCGGCGGCGGGCCGGGTGAGGAACTGGCGGGCTGGTGACGACGTGGCTGGGTGGGGTGATGAGGACGAGCGGGTCAGCGGCGGGAGCGCAGGACGTCGATGCCGACGGCCGCGGCGATGACGAGGCCGATGACGACCTGCTGCCAGAACGCGGTGACGTTGAGCAGATTGAGACCGTTGCGGATGACGGCGAGGATGAGCGCACCGATGAGGGTGCCGGTCGCCTTGCCGGAGCCACCCGCGAGGCTGGCCCCGCCGATGACGACCGCGGCGATGGCGTCGAGTTCGTAGCCGCTCGCCGCCTGCGGTTGCGCGGAGGCGAGCCGCCCGGCGAGGACCATGCCGGCGATGCCGGCGAAGAGCCCGGACAGCGCGTACACCGCGGCGAGGGTCCGCTTGACCGGCAGTCCGGCGAGCCGGGCGGCCTCCTCGTTGCCGCCGATGGCGTAGAGCGAACGGCCGAACACCGTGCGGTTGAGGACGAAGGCGGTGACCGCCCACGCGACGAGCAGCACGAGGATCGGGACCGGCACCGGGCCGAGGTCGCCACCGAGGGCCGCGACGGAGTCCGGCATGTCGATGGGGCGTCCGCCTGAGACGACGAGGGCGAGGCCACGCGCGATGGACAACATCGCGAGCGTCGCGATGAACGCCGGGAGCCTGCCGTACGCGACGGCCGCGCCCGAGACGAGGCCGGTGAGCAGACCCACGAGTGGGGCGGCGAGGAGCGCGGTCGGCCCGGGCAGCCCGGCCGAGGCGACGAGCCATCCCGCGCAGATCGAGGACAGGGCCGCGACCGACCCCACCGAGAGATCGATGCCGGCGGTGATGATGACGAACGTCATCCCGAAGGCGAGCACGGCGACGACGGCGGCCTGGACGCCGACGTTGAGCAGGTTGGGGACCGTGAGGAACGCGGGCGTGGCGATGAACATGACGACGCAGACGGCGGCGAGCCCGACGAGGGCACCGTTGTCGGCGAGCCAGTCCTTGACCGCACGTCGCCGGTCGGAGGTGGCGGCGGCCTTCGTGCCCGTCATGGGCGTCTTGCCTCCGTCGGCGGTGTTGGTGAGCGATTCAGCGGGCACGGGACGACTCGACCTCCTTGACGGCCAGCGACATGACCGCATCTTGCGTGGCCTCCTCGGCGAGGAGTTCTCCGACGACGCGACCCTGGGCCATGACGAGGACCCGGTCGCTCATGCTGATGACCTCGGGCAGGTCGCTGCTCGCGAGCAGCACACCCCCGCCCTTGGCGGTGACGGCGTTGACGAGCTCGTAGATCTCGACCTTGGCTCCCACGTCGACCCCGCGGGTCGGCTCGTCGAGGAGCAGGACGTCGGAGCCGGCCATCGACCAGCGTCCGAACACGACCTTCTGCTGGTTGCCGCCGGACAGTCCCTTGACGGGTTGGTCGAGGGAGGCCATCCGGATGCGCAGCTTCTCGGCGACCTCGGCGCTGCGGCGGCGTTGCCCCTTGAGGTCGGCGAGACCGGCCTTGCGGGTGGGGCGAAGGGTGGCGTAGCCGAGGTTCTCCTCGACCGAGGCCCCGAGGACGAGTCCGGCCGACTTGCGGTCCTCCGGGACGAGACCGACCCCCGCGGCGACGGCGGCGGCGACGTCTCGTGTCGGCAACGCGCGACCGCGGACGCGGACCGAGCCGCGCTCGTAGGTGTCGGCCCCGGCGATGGCACGCAGGACCTCGGTGCGACCGGCGCCCATGAGACCGGCGAGTCCGACGACCTCCCCGGCGCGCACGGTGAGGGAGATGTCCTCGAACACGCCTGTCTGCGTGAGGGTCTCGACCTCGAGGAGGGTCTCACCCGTCTCGCCGCGGCGCCGGGGGTAGAGGTCGTCGATCTCGCGACCGACCATGAGGCGGACGAGCTCGGCCTCACCGGCACCCGCGGAGACGGTCTCGACGGCCGTGCCGTCGCGCAGCACCGTGATGCGGTCGCCGATCTCCTCGATCTCGTCGAGGTGGTGGCTGATGAAGATCATCGCGACCCCCGCCTCCCGCAGCTCGCGGACGACGCCGAAGAGGACGTCGGTCTCGGTGCGGGTGAGGGCGGCGGTGGGCTCGTCGAGGATGAGCAGGCGGGCGTCCATGGCGAGGGCCTTGGCGATCTCGACCATCTGCTGGCGGGCGACGCCGAGGGTCCCGACGGGCCGGTCGACGTCGACGTCGAGCCCGATACGGGCGACGGCCTCCTCCGCGTATCGCCGGGCGGCCCTGCGGTCGACGAGACCGAAGCGACTCGGCGTGCGTCCGAGCGTGAGGTTCTCGGCCACCGACAGGCCGGGCACGAGGTTGAGTTCCTGGTGGATGGTCGCGATGCCGAGGGCCTCCGAGGCGCGGGTGTCGGCGATGCGCACCTCCTCGCCGTCGAGGACGATGCGGCCCTCGTCGGGTTCGTGGACCCCGGCGATCATCTTGATGAGGGTGGACTTGCCGGCACCGTTCTCCCCGAGGAGCACGTGCACCTCGCCCCGGCGCACCTCGAGGCTCACGTCGTGGACGGCGCGCACGCCTCCGAAGGACTTCGACACCCCCTCGAGGCGGAGCAGGACGTCAGACATGGGCGTTCTCCTTCACGTCGTCGGTCTCGCCGAGGGATCGGCGGACGATCAGGCTCGTGGGGACGGGCTCGACGCGGACGTCGCGCCCGGCGATGCGGGAGAGGAGGGCGGCGACAGCGCGCTCGGCGAGGTCGGTCGTGTCCTGGGCGACGACGGTGACCGGGGTGTCGAGCACGGCGAACCAGGGGTTGTCGTCGAAGGCGGTCACCCCGACGTCGACGCCCGCGCGGAGTCCGCGTTCGCGAAGAACGGCGAGGACGCCGAGGGCCATGAGTCCGTCGGCGGCGATGACCGCCTGCGGGGCGGGCTCGCGGTCGAGAAGGCGTCGGGCGGCGCGCAGACCGCTCTCGAAGCGGAAGTCGCCCTCGACCACGTCGTCGTCGGTGAGGACGAGGCCGTGGTGGGCGAGTCGTTCGCGAGCGGCGCGCAGGCGGATGCGTCCGGTCGAGGTCGACTGCGGGCCCGCGACGACGGCGACGCGTCGGTGCCCGAGGGAGACGACATGGTCGACGAGGTCGTGCATCCCGGTCGCGGAGTCGGAGGCGATGACGGGCACCCCGAGGCCCGCGTCGCGGTCGATGGCCACGGTGGGGAAGCTGTCGACGACGCGGCACAGGCCGGGCGTGGCCCCACCCTGGGGGACGACGAGGAGGCCGTCGACGCGGTGGCGTTCGAGCGCGGCGAGGTAGCGGTCCTGGGCGGCGCCGTCCTCGTCGGCGTTGCCGATCATCACGGTGAGGCCGGAGCGGGCCGCGCTCTTCTCGACGGCGTAGGCGAGGTCGGTGAAGAACGGGTTGCGCACATCGGGGATGAGCAGGCCGATCGTGTCGCTGCGGCTCGTGCGGAGACTGCGGGCGGCGGTGTTGCCGACGTAGCCGAGACGGCGGGCCGCCTCGGCCACCCGGTCCCGCGTCCCCGCGGACGCCGACGCCGTGGGATCGAGCGCGCGTGAGGCCGTGGCGGGGGAGACCCCGGCCAGCTCGGCGACGTCACGCAGCGTCACGCTCATCCCACACCCCTTCGTGCGCATGTGCAATCGATTGCATGGAATCGATTGCACCCATGCTGCCCCCGCCGGGTTGCCCCGTCAACCCCCGTGCCGACAGCACTCCGCACCGGAAACCACCGCTCCGCACTTGAAGGTTCGCGAGGGATGAGGTCGTTTCCGGTGCGGAGTGGGGTTTCCGGTGTGGAGTGGGGAGGAGTTCGGGGAGTCGGCACCGCTCCACAGGGTTCGCCGGGGGTCGGTGTCGTCCACAGACGCGGGTGCGGGGTGTGGCGGTGCCCGTGGCGCGGCGCAGAGTGGTCGGCATGGCCGTGCCCGAACACCTGCTTCGGCAGCTCTCCCAGCTCCACGGGCAGGGTGTCTTCTCGGCGGTGGAGGCAGGGCGCGTCGGGGTGTCCGGGCCGGTGCTGGCCCGGTGGGTGGCACGCGGGATCGTCCTGCGCGTGATCCACGGGTGGTACGTGCTCGCCGGTGAGCCCGGAGCCCGCCCGGATCGGCACGACTGCGTGCTCGCCGCCGTGCTCGCGGCCTACGACGGCGCCGTCGTCGCGAGCCACCACAGCGCGCTTCGGATGCACGGCCTACCCGTGTTCGGCTGCCCCGACGAGGTGCACGTCACGCACCGGCGACGTCCGTCGATCCGGATCGGCCGCGGATACGTCGTCCACGCCGCCGACCCCGTCGCGGTCGCCTCGGCCCACTCCGTACCGGCGGGAGCGCTGGCCGCGGTCCCCGTCGCGGCGGCCCTCGTGCAGTGCGGACTCCGGTTCGGGCCGGTGCCGTTGCTCGTCGCAGGAGACGCAGCGCTGCTGGAACGACGGGTGGCTCCGCCCGAGATCGACGAGATGGTCCATTCGTACGCGCACGCGCCGGGGATGGCGGCGGTGCGCCGAGCGGTGCCGCTGCTCGACCCGCGCAGCGAGTCGGTGGGTGAGTCGCTGCTCCGGTACGCCCTGCACCTACTGGGGTGGGCCGTCGAGAGCCAGTACCGCCCTCCGGGGGTGGCGCGGCGCTGCGACATGCTGCTGCTCGGCACGCGGCTCGTGGTGGAGTTCGACGGGATGGCGAAGTTCACCACCGGCCGAGCGGTGGACACCGTAGGCGCCACCCAGGCCGCCGTACGGTCGGCCGTGACGTCGGTGTTCGACCGCGACGAGGAACTCGCCGGCCGCGGACTGCACGTCCTGCACGTCACCTGGCGGCAGCTGCTCGATTCCGACGGCACGCTACGGCTCGCCGACCTCCGACGTCGTGTCCGCACCCGGCTCGCCGCGATCCGTGAGCAGGAGTCGCAGGGAGCCGGGTGAGCACGATCCGGGCGCCCGGCGGGTCGATGTCGAACCCACGTTCCACCCGGCCGGACCAGTGTCGGCGCGGAGAGGGCGTGTCGACGGTCCAGGGCGTCCGGCGACACTCCGAGGGCATGGTCATGGCCCGCCCGGCGTGCAGAGGCCACCCCGTGCGACGTCGCCCCTCACCGGGGGAGGCGACCGAGCAGGGTCGCCACATCCTTCGCCTCGCCTCGGGCGATCCCCCGGTCACCCTCGGTGCGGGGGGCCCACGGCATCATCCACACGCTCGAGGCGGCGACCGAGCGCCCCCTGCGGGCGACCACCGTCGAGCGCCCCCACGGGTAGTCGGCCACGGAACCATCGCGGTAGCGCAGGGCCTGGGTGTTGAGGGCGACGGACTCGTCCCACCTGCCCTTGACCGGCATTCGCACGGCCCACGCGCTGCGTCCGACAACCGTGTCGGTGCTCTGGCAGCGGCGGGCGGCACCCCTGACCTGTGCCATGAGGAGCTTTGCCGACGCGACATCTCGCATGACGATCCCCGCCTGCATCGAACCGCTCTCGGCGGTGTCGCTCACCGTCACGCCGAACAGGCTCGCGCGTCGGCGCGCGAGCGCGGGCAGTGCGCCCGACCCCAGCCAGCACAGACCGAGGATGTCGGTCGAGGAGTCCCGCGACATCCGCGAGGTGAACCGGAACCCGGCCGGCATCCGCCCGACGTTGGCCACCGGCGGCTTGGCTGCCGCGGTCGACGCGTGGGTCGGCGTGGCCGTGTGTGTCGGTGTGGCCGTGACCGCTTTCGCGGGGCCGGTCGCGGCGCCACCGGCGACGAGCGCGAACGCGATGCCGCCGGCGACGACGATGCTGCGTGCCATCGGACCTCCCGGGTGCGTTTGTGGGTCGTCGTCAGCTGAAGCAGCGCTGACCGCGGTCGAGCTGAAGTCGGCTGACCCGTTCGCCACGGATGTCGGCGGTGTCGTCGGCATCGGCCGGTCCCGCTCCCGGGAAGTGGATGCCGAGCACCGGCCCGTTGCTGCCGCGAGCGTCGACACCGGGGCGGGTGCGGTAGTCGCGACCCACGGCGATGTAATCCCACGTGTTCACGTCGAGGCGGGTGCGCGTGAACCGGTAGATCGACCGGGCCTTGGCATAGGTGTCGCCGACGCCGAGACCCTCGGCGGTCAGGACGTCCTTGCGGGCGGTGATGAACGCCAGTCGACCGTCGGGGTTGAAGACGACCGTGTCCGCGAGCGAGGACGTGGCGGATACGCACAGATGGCGGTCACGGACCCGCAGGCTCGGATCGGCCTGCCGTGCCTGGGCGACGGTCATGCCGAGGCGAAGGGTGCCGAGGCCGTCGAAGGTGAGCCGCGCGGGCCGGTAGCGGCGGACGACGCTCGGGCGCGGAGTCTTGGCGTTGATGGTGACTCGCGTCGTGGTCCGATCGGGGTAGCGCAGCCCGGCGCCGCGCCCGAGAACCCCCAGCCTGACCGTGTACACCCCGTCGGTGCGCAGGCGGAGCGTCGCCGTCTTCCGCGCCGTCCCGAGCCTGACCTGCTGCCGGAACCCGCGGGGGCCGGTGATCGTCGCGGTCGGGGCGGACTTCGCCGGTAGCCCCCGCAGACTCACGGTCAGCGTCCGGGGCGCCGCCACGGCGGTCGACGTGGCCGCCGTGGTCGGGGCGGCCCACGAGCCGGAGGCCGTCGCGGAGGCGGGCGGCGCCGTCAACGCGAGCATGGTCGCCGTGGCGGTGATGAGGGCGGCGCGTCTCATCTGTCTTCCTCTCTCTGGTCGGCGTCCACCCAGAGGGACCGACCCGGGGGAGATCGGACCTGAGCGGGGCGAGGGGAGTGGCGCGGCGCACTGCCGGCGAGTGGACGCTACTCCGCCGGGGTCTCGCGTGGATGCCCCCCGAGTGGGTGACGCGCCGAACGCCGCGCCATGGCGCCGGCCGCTCGACCATGGTGGTGCGATCGCCGCCACGGATCGACCTCACCGAACACTCGGGCCGGGGTTCCTCGCTGGCGTGTCGCACGTGCTCAGCGACGGCGCGTCGGCGTCGTCGCCCGATCGAGAGGGTTCGACATGGTCCGTCACCGCCGCCCCGTCGTCGCTGGAATGGCCGCCGTCGTCCTCGCGGGTGGAGCGACGCTCGCCGACGGGACGGCCGGGGCCGCGACCCCCGTCGCCATGACGCCCACCGCGCGGCCGGTCCCGCGGATGACCGTGAAGGTCGTGGACCCGTGGCGCGATGGTTCGACCCGCCGGGCGATCGCCGCGAAATCCGTGACGAGGGTCACCGGCAGCTGCTCCGACTCCACGATCTCCGGTCGTCGAGACGCCTATCGGTGCTTCCTCGGGAACCTGGTGCTCGATCCGTGCTTCGTCAACCCCCGCTCGTCTCGACAGATCGCCTGTCCAGGAGGAAGCCGCACCGGCTGGCTCGTCGCGACGAACGTCAGGACGCGCCGGAACATGGCCGGCTCGTCGCCGACGAAGGGCTGGATCTTCCAGGTGCGCCTCGTCAACGGCGCAATGTGCTACCGCGCGACCGGGGCCTTCCCTCCGGGGCCGCGGGGATGGGAGGCCGGCGCCGGCGCCTGTCGCGGCGGACCGTTCAAGAACGAGGACGACCTGTGGCGGGTCGGGGATCGATCCACTGAGTCCCCCGCCTTCTATCCCCTCGTCTCCCGCGGTTCCGGCCGGTGGGCGGCGGCGGTCGAACGCGTCGAGGGGCGGGTCACCCTGTTCCCCGTGCGCACGGCGTGGCGGTGACCCCGCGCCGGATCGCACCGCCGCCCCGGGGCGCTGGGCACCAGGAAACCCCCTCTGCACATCGGAAACGCGTGGGCGAAAGAGGGGGTTTCCGGTGTGGGGTGACGCCTCGGGGTCTCTCCCGCAGGATGGACCCATGAGCGATCTCGAGCGGTTCGTCACGGCCCAGGACGGCGGCACCTACGACGCGGCGATCGCGGAGTTGCGGCGGGGGCGCAAGACGTCGCATTGGATGTGGTTCGTCTTTCCGCAGATCAGCGGGCTGGGACGGAGCCCGATGGCGCAGCGGTACGCGATCGCCGATCTCGCGGAAGCCCGGGCCTACCTCGCGCACCCCGTGCTCGGCCCGCGGCTCGTCGAGGCTGCGCAGTCGGCCCTGGACTCCGGGGTCACCGACGCCGTGACCCTGTTCGGCGGCATCGACGCGGTGAAGTTCCGCAGCTCCATGACGCTGTTCGAGGTCGCGGCCTCGGGCGAGGGGGCCGCGGCATCCGGTGGGGGGCAGGCCGGCGATGCCGAGCGAGTGTTCGCGACGGCGCTGGAGACGTTCGCGAACGGCGAGCGCGACCCCGAGACCCTCCGACGCCTCTGACCCCGTGCACGTCGAGGTCCGTCGCCGGCCGGTGCGTCCTGCCCGTGCCGCCGCCTCGTCGCAAACCGCACCCGGCCGGGCCCGGAGGTCGCGTAGCGTCGACGGCATGAGTGCCGACGCCCGCCGCCGTGGGGCCGACGCCTTCACCCGAGGTGGTGGCGCCTACGAGCGGCTCCGCCCCACGTACCCGCGGGCGGCCGTCGCCTGGGCGCTCGCCACCGCGCCTCCCGGCAGGGTGGCCGACGTCGGCGCGGGCACGGGCAAGCTCACCCACGTCCTGCTCGATCTCGGACGGGACGTCGTGGCTCTCGACCCGAGTCGAGACATGCTGGCCCGCCTCCGGGCGTCGAGTCGCGGGGCGTCCAGGACCGACCTCGACATCCGCGTGGGCCGCGGCGAGCAGACCGGGCTCGACGACGCCTCCGTCTCGGCCGTCGTCTACGGGCAGGCGTGGCACTGGGTCGACGCCGACGCGGCGTGCGAGGAATCCGCTCGGATCCTGGTCCCCGGCGGCACCCTCGCGTTGGTGTGGAACCTCATGGACGTGGACGACCCCGCGACGGCCGCCTGCCATCGCGCCATGCACGTGCTGTCGGAGGGCCGGGAACACACCGATTCGGTCGCGGACGTCACCGCGGCCTTCGGGCGACGCGAATCGCGGACGTTCCGATGGTCGCGGCACCTCACCACTCGCGAGCTCGCCGACACCGTGACGACCCGGAGCTACTACCTCGCCGCCGACGAGCCCGATCGTGCACGTCTCCGTGCAGCGGTCGCCGCCGCCGTGACGCAGCACTTCGGACCGCTCGGAGAGGCCGTGATCGAGGTCCCTCACCTCACCGAGGTCCACCGCTTCACCCGCGCCTGAGACAGCCCTCGACTCCCGGACGGGCGCGGGCCGCGTCCTTCGCCGCGACGCCGCGACGCCGCGACGCCGTGACGCCGTGCCGCAGCGACGCCTCGGCTACCCGTGACGGCCGCGACGCGAGGGCGCCCCGGCCCGCGCGAGGCGGACCGGGGCGCCGGGGCGAGAGTCAGGAACTCACTTGGTGAACGTGACGTCGACCTGCATCTCGTCGCCCTGCTTGGACATGCTCTTCACCGTGATCCGGGTGCCGGAGCCCGCGACCTTGGTCGAGTTCCACGGGTTCGCGGCCGACCAGTAGCGGTCCGGGTCGGAGTCGTCGAACGTCGGGATCGCCGGCTGCGACGGCACGTCGACGGCGACACCGTTGCGGTGGAACGTCACCGGGTCGGTGGCCTCGAGGCCGAAGGTCGCGTCGAACGGCTGACGCCGGTTGCCGAGGCGCGCGCCGTTCGGGAACACGATCGGAGCCGGGCGGGCGTCGACCGGCAGGCTCTGCCCGGCGCCGGGGTGGACGCTCGTGTTGTTGTCCGAGACCGTCCCGTCCTGGAACCAGACGAGCAGACCGTTCTGGTAGGGGTAGTGCTCGACGAAGTCGGGGCGGGTGTCGAGCCAGCCGAAGTTGTACGGGCCGGTGCGCAGGTACCTGTCGTACCCGGCGTAGACGCGGTTCTCGGCGAGGTAGGACTGCGGCACGGACTTCGTCACCGAGCCGTCGATGCGGCTGAAGCCCTTGGCGACCCATCCGTTGTCGCTCTCGGCGTCGTCGGAGAGCAACGTCGCGCCGTCGGCCGTGATCGTGATGTCGTCGATGAAGGCCCCGGCCTCGTGCATCGCCCCGTCGGTGGCGTAGCGGAACCGCACGTCGACCTTCGACCCGGCGAACGGGGTGAGGTCCCACGTCCGCTGTGTCCAGTCGGCCTTGCCCGTGAGGGACGGCGGCACCTGGGTCCACGTCGTGCCGCCGTCGCGGGAGACCTCGACGTGGAGGAAGTCGTAACCCTCCTCGATCTGGTGCTGCACCCACGCCGACAGGGAGGCGGTCGTGCGGCCGGTCAGGTCGACGGTGCGGCTCAGGGTGGTGTTGAGGTCGTCGTCGCTGCCGCTCCACCACTCCCCGGTGCCGGAGTGCGGGGTGTTGTAGTCCGTGCGCACCTTCTTGTCCGGGAGGTTGACGGCGATGGCCTGCGGAGTGTTGCGGCCGTCGCGGTCGGCCGGGCCGAGCTTGACGCGGGTGTTCGTGCCGTGGTGGACGGTCTTCACGTCGAGCCAGCCGAGCTGCAGCTTCTCCCACGGACCCATGTAGCCGGGCTTGCTGCCGATGTCGACGGTGCCGTCGCCGAGCCACGACCCGGCGCTCATCAGCGTCCAGTGGCCGGTGCCGTTGTCGCCGCCGCGGGTGTCGTACAGGTCGGGCAGGCCGAGGTCGTGGCCGAACTCGTGCGTGAACACGCCGAGGCCGCCGTTCTCGGGTTCGGTCGTGTAGTCACCGACCCACAGGCCGGTGGTGCCGATCTGCACGCCGCCGGCCTTGTTGCCCGTCGGTCCGGTCTTGCCGAACTGGGTGCCGTAGGCGTACCAGCGGTGCGACCAGATCGCATCCTCGCCCTGCGCACCGCCGCCGGCCTCCTCGCCCTCGCCGGCGTGGATGGCCTGGAAGTGGTCGATGTAGCCGTCGGGCTCGTTGAAGTCGCCGTCACCGTCGTAGTCGTACCGATCGACCTGATCGAACTGGGCGAGGTAGCTCTTGATCTGGGCGTCGCTCCTGCCGGCGGCCTTCTGCGCCGCGTACCAGCCCTGCAGGCTGTCGCCGATGAACGACCAGGACCCCTCGGCCTCGCTCGTGCCGTCGCCCGGGACGGGGTTGTGGCCGTATCGAGCCTCGTTGTAGGGCACCGTCACCCAGTCGGACACGTCGCCGGAGGTGTCGAAGCGGCCGTTGGACTGCTTGAGGTAGAAGTCCCGGAACGACTCCCCGCCGCCGAACATGAGGTCGAGGTAGTGGGCGCGGGAGAAGTCGGGCTTCCAGATCGTCGTGTTGTCGTCGGTGGCGCTGCCGTCGTAGACGCGGTCGGGCTGCGGGATCTGGTTGTGCAGCGGACCGGGCGTGCCGCCCTGAGGGCTCTTGGTCCGGGTGCCGAACTCGGCGAGGACCGTGAACACCTTCTCGTGCCGGTCGACGTCGTAGTTGACGAACTTGCCCTTGCCGAGCTTGACGACCTTCTTGCCCTTCTTGTTGGTCGTCACGTTCGCCGTGCCCTTGATGACCTGCTCGGCCGCGGTCCGCGTGAGGGTGCGCTGCCGTTCCGAGAGGGGGCCGGGCCGGTCGTCGTCCCGGTGGGCGCGGACCGAGGGGTGCCCCGGATCGATCGGCGGGGATGCCGCCGCGCTCTGGGCCGGGATGAGGCCTGCCGTGACCACCCCGAGGGTGAGGGCGGCGAAGGCCGCGGGTGTACGTCGCATGTCGGTGGTGCTTTCGTGAGTTGGGTCAGGGGTCCCCGAGTGAGCGAATCCTCGCGCGGTGAAAGCCCTTTCGGACCCCGAAGGAAGCGCTGTGATGCGCCTCACCGTGCGCTCGTGATGCGTCCCTCCCCCGGCCGGGGGCCCGGCCCACCTCGGCGGCGCACGCCGCCCGGCAAGCCCGCACCACGAGCGTTTCGGCGCCTGGACCGGAACGCGGACGCGCCCCCCGCGACGGTGGCAGGGGGCGCGTCGACGTGCGCGTCGAGGCTCGGGCGGACGAGGCCTCAGGCGTTCTTGTGCCTCTTCTTGAAGCGACCCGTGATCCCGCGGCGCTTCCAGTACTCGAGCTCGGCGGCCTCGAAGCGAGGACGCTGCCCGAGGCGCGCGCGGAGCTCGACGGCGGACCGCTCGTGCTTGCGGGCCTTGCGCATCGTGCTGCGCACCGACCACGGGCTGACGAGCACCTCGTCGATCGGCTCGCCGTCGGGCCGCAGGTCGTACGTGCCCGGCTTGCGGTCGCGTCCCTTGGGGGCCTTGTAGCCCGGACGCAGGGTCTCGTCCACGTCGATCTGGCCGGTGACGTCCTGGTGCTTCCACTCGAGCGTCCGGGGGTCGGACAGGGTGACGAAGTTGGGCGTCTCCTTGAAGTGGACCTCCTCCGGGGATTGCGGGGTGTCGGGCGCGGGCGGGTTGGCCGTGAACGCCGCGACGATCATGAGCACCTGGGCGAGGAGGTTGACGAACAGCAGCAGGGTGACCAGGGAGGCCGACGCCGCGAGGAGGGGGTTGTCGCTGACGGACTTCACGATCCCGACACCGAGCGCCAGGATGATCTGGACGACGAGCCCGCCGATCGCCGACCCCAGCCACAGGTCCTTCTTGAGCGGACGCACGGCCGCGGTCACGCGGAAGAGGAACGCGAACGTGAGGGCCGCGACCGCGGCGGCGACGAGGAGGCTGACCGCCCGCAGGACGAACCCGATGATCGGGTTGTCCCCGAGCCCGATCCAGCCGAGGACGACGCCGCCCATCGTGCCGGCCGCGGAGCCCAGCGTGGAGGACAGCACGATGCCGAGGGCCATGACGATGAATCCGAGCAGGTCCCGGAGCTTGCCGATGACGAAGTTCTCGGCCGGGGCGACGATGCCGAACATGGCCTGCACGGTGGAGCGGATGTTCGTCATGAGCCCGACCGCGCTCCACAACAGCACGAGCGCCGCGATGATCGACGCCGGGTTGAGCGCCGTGTCGAGGACGAGCGAGTCGGGGTCGACCATGCCCGCGCCGGTTCCGTCCTTGAGGATGCCGGGGAGCGCGTCGTTGACCGCGTCGATGACCTGAGCGCGCAGCGTGGGATCGCCGCCCAGCGTCGCGGCGAAGACCGTCCAGGCGATCGTCAGCGCCGACACGATCGAGAACAGCGAGGTGTAGGCGATGCCACCCGCGAGGAGGCTGCCACGGGCCTTGCCGAACCGCATCACGGCGCGGACGGGCCGGGACTCCTTGATCGTCTCGATGAGCTTCTTGGGCGTCGACTCACCCCCCGAGGAGTCGTGGCCACTCGAGGACGGGCTCGATGACGGCGTGGGAGACCCCGGCGCGTGGCCCGGGGAACGATTCGCGGTGTCGCTGTGCGCGGTCGACATGGGACAAACGTAGCCAGGACACGCCGTTCCGGCACGTCACGCCACCCCGCGGATCCGCCGGGGCGGGATCACTCCTCGTCGCGGCGGGTGCGCTCGTGCACGAGGTCGACGACGTCGGCGATGGAATCGGCGATGCGCGTGGGCCGGAACGGGTGCCACTCGACCTCCTGCCGGCTCGTCGACCCGGAGAGCACGAGGATGGTCCGCATCCCCACCTCGAGGCCGCTGATGACGTCGGTGTCCATCCGGTCGCCGATCATCACGGTGTGTTCGGAGTGCGCCTCGATCCGGTTGAGCGCCGTGCGCATCATGAGCGGGTTGGGCTTGCCGACGTAGTAGGGGGTGCGGTCGGTGGCGGCGGTGATGAGGGCGGCGACGCTGCCGGTGGCAGGGAGCTTGCCCTCGGGCGAGGGGCCGGAGACGTCGGGGTTCGTGGCGATGAACCGGGCGCCGCGGTCGATGAGCCGGATCGCCGTCGTGATCGCTTCGAAGGAGTACGTGCGGGTCTCGCCGAGGACGACGTAGTCGGGGTTGCGGGAGCTCATCGTGTACCCGGCCTCGTACAGCGCCGTCGTGAGCCCGGCCTCTCCGATGACGTACGCCGACCCGTGCGGCCGCTGGTCGGCGAGGAAGCTCGCGGTGGCGAGCGCCGAGGTCCAGATCGCGTCCTCCGGCACGTCGATCCCGCTGCCGAGGAGCCGCGCTCGCAGGTCACGCGGGGTGTAGATCGAGTTGTTCGTGAGGACCTGGAAGCGCAGCCCGTTGCTCTTGAGCGCCTCGATGAACTCGGCGGCTCCGGGGATCGCCTCCTCTTCGTGGACGAGGACGCCGTCCATGTCGGTGAGCCAGGAGTCGACGGGTGCGGCATTCGCCGGTTCGGGTGAGATCGCCATGGGGCCAGTCTCTCGCGTCCCGGGCCCGGTGTCCGAGGGACCCGACCTCCGCGGCCCGGAGACGCACAGCGCGGAGATGCGCGGCCGGGATGGGTGGGGCCGGGATGGGCGAGGACCCGGACTCGTGGTCGGCGCCGGTCGGGCAGGCCTGCCCGTGGAGTGGGCGTCGCGGGTGGAGGGGGTCAGGCCGACCCGGCGATCTCGCGGAGCGCGGCGAGGTGCGCCTCGAACGCGGCGCGCCCCGCGGGGGTGAGGGACAGCCACGTGCGCGGACGTTTGCCGACGTAGCCCTTCTTGATGCGCACGTACCCGGCCGCCTCGAGCGCCGAGGCCTGCTTGGAGAGCACGGAGTCGCTCACCTCGACCGCGTCCCGGACCGCCTTGAACTCGGCCTGATCCACCTTGGCCAATGCGGCGACGATGCTGAAGCGCACCGGGGCATGGATGACCTCGTCGAGGCGGTGGCGGGCGTGTTCGAGCGTCATCCGGCCCTCCCGAGTCGCGTGATGGCGCGTGCCCCGAGGAGGGCGGGCAGGACCGTGAGCAGCGAGAACAGGGCGGTGACCGACCACGAGGCACCCTGGGGGATGACTGCGCATCCGAGTCCGTACATCGCGGAGGCCCCGGCGATGCCCAGGCCGTACCGGAGGCCGTAGCCCCGCGGGGCGGCGGTGACGGTGCGCTGCCAGCGCAGGAGCAGGGCGAGGATGACGAGGTAGGCGAGGAGCGCGAGACCCATGCCCCACGGGTGGCCACCCGTGGCCTTGAGGAGCGGGAGCAGCACCGCCATCGCCGCCCCCACGCCGAGCAGGACCCGGGGGAGGACGTGGCGGTCACGGTGGGAGAGCACCCGGATTCCGGAGGCCTCGTCCAGGGCGCGTCGTGCCTCGTCGGGGGTGGGGCGGGTGGGGTCGGTCATCATCGGTCCTCTCGTGGTGGCGGGGGATCGGGTCCTGGTTCGGCGGGGGGTCAGAAGGTGGGGGCCACACGGCCGGGTCGTGAGACGGCGTGGGCGGCGAGGAGGGCGGGGGTGGCCGTGGCCATCGCCATCATGAGCGCCGCTCCCTGGTCGAGCAGGCCCGCCGAGAACAGTGCGACGGCGAACGCGTACACCGCCGTCGCTCCGGCGATCCCCCTCTGCCCGAGCCGGCGATGCTCGGGCGCGACGGGCACCCGGCGAGTGCGGAGTGCGAGGCCGACGATGACGGCGAGGCAGCCGGCCATCCCCAGTCCGAGGGCCACGGGCACGCCCTCGGTCGCCGTCACGACGAGGACGGCGGATCCGAACGCCAGCCCGATGCCGATGAGGCCCTGCTCGAGAACGCGCAGGTCGGCCGAGATGGTCGCAGTGGTGGTGTTCCTCATGGTCGGCATCCTTTCGGGGGCTGTCGTGTTCTCTCGTCGAGAACACTCGAACCGTAGCAACTACTTGCCATACGGGCAAGTACTTTATCGAGATCACGCTCGGGGGTGCCCGACCGTCCCGTCGGGCGCGATGGGACGACGGACGATCGAACAGGGTTCTCCCGGCGAGACCAGCGCGTTCCCCATCCGTCCCGCAGGCCGCGTCCATCGGTGGAGGGTGGTGGGGCGGTGATTCGGCGGGTGCGGGAGCGGCGACCGCGCGAGACTGGGGTGATGGACCAGGTGGAGACCTCGACCCTCGATCTCGGCGACGTCGCCGCCCGCGCGGGCGCCGCGATGCGCGAACTCCTCGACATCGCCGCCGTGCCGGAGGGTGGGCTCGTCGTCCTCGGGGCGAGCAGCAGCGAGATCCGCGGCGGACGCATCGGCAAGGCCGGCAGTGCGGAGGTCGGCGAGGCCGTCGTCGCGGGCATCCGCCCTGTCGCCCTCGACCGCGGCGTCCGTCTCGCCGTCCAGGGCTGCGAACACATCAACCGAGCCCTCGTCGTCGAGGCCGAGTACGCCCGGGCCGAGCGTCTCGAGGTGGTGAGTGTCGTGCCCGCCCTGCAGGCGGGAGGTGCGGTGTGCCGGGCCGCCTTCGTCGCGGCCGACGACCCGGTGATGGTCGAGCACGTCGTGGCCGACGCCGGTCTCGACATCGGTGACACCGAGGTCGGGATGCACGTGCGCTTCGTCCAGATCCCCGTGCGACTCGCGACGTCCGAGGTCGGTGGCGCGCGCGTCACCGCCCTCCGCAGTCGACCCAGACTGATCGGCGGGGAACGGGCGCAGTACCGACTCTGACCGGGACGATCTCCCGCGGGGTGAGCCGGGCGTCGGGCGCCCTGGGCCGACGACCGAGCGCGCAGGGGTCCCTCAGGTCGTCGTCGGTCCGGCCTGGGGGAGCTGCCACCGCTGTCGCAGAGCCAGCCCCCGGAACCCGAACACGAGGGCGATGACGACGAGCTCGCCGAGTCCGACCCGCAGATGGGGGTTGAAGCCGAGAGTGGCCGACGTCGCGACGAGCGCGGCGCCGATGGCCGCGGGAACGGCGTACAGGCCACCGTCGATCCGGACGACCTGTGGGATCTCGCGGGCGACGACGTCCCGCAGGAGGCCACCGCCCGCGACGGTCGTCACGCCCATGAGTGTGGCGCCGACGGGGTTGAGGCCGTGACGGAGCGCGATGAGCGTGCCGCTCACGCTGAACAGGGCGAGTCCGCCCGCGTCGAAGAGCAGCAGGGTGCGGTGAAAGCGTCCGGGTGTGATCCAGCCGAGTCGCACGACGATCGTCGCGATGAGCGGCGCGACCAGGTAGACGGGACGGTCGAACGCGGTCGGCACGAACCCGTCGAGGATGACGTCGCGGATGATTCCACCGCCGAGACCCGTGAGCAGGCCGAGCAGGAACGAGCCGACGATGTCGAACCCGCGGCTCACGGCGAGCAGGCAGCCGGAGAGCGCGAAGCAGAAGACCCCGAGGAGGTCGACCGCGAGGAGCAGGCTCACGCGTCGCGTCCGGTCGGTCGGTGCGGCGGGCCGGGCTCAGCCACCGGCCACGTCGAGGACGATCTTGCCGGGGGTGTGGCCGGCCTCGACGATGCGGTGGGCCTCGGCGACCTCGGCCAGCGGCAGGACCTCGGCGATCGTGAGCGTGAGTCGGCCGTCGGCCAGCGCGGCGCCGAGGGCGTCGAGACGCTCCCGGTCGGGCGCGATGCGGGGGATCGAGACGTCGATGCCGCGCTCCTTGGCCGGGCCGATGTCGGCGAGGGAGGGCAGCAGGACGAGCCGTCCGCCCTCCGCGAGGTGGTCCATCGAGGGCTCATAGGTGCCCATGTAGACGCAGTCGATGATGACGCTCGGGCGGGGCGTGACCTGGGTGAAGTCCTCGGAGGTGTAGTCGACCGGCGTCGCGCCCACCTGGCGGAGTCGTTCGGCGTTGCGGGCCGAGGCCGTCGCGTAGACCGTCGCCCCCGCCTCCCGGGCGAGCTGGACGGCCATGAACCCGACGCCGCCGCCACCGCCGTGGACGAGGACGACGTCCTCGGGGCCGACGTGCGCGAGGTCCTGCACCGCGACCCAGGCGGTGAGTCCGACGAGGGAGAGTCCGGCGAGAGCGACGTCGTCGACCCCGTCGGGGGAGTGGGCGAGCGCGCTCTGCGGGAGGGAGACGTACTCCGCGTAGCAGTGCCCCTTGTGGTCCAGCGGCGCCATGCCGAACACGCGGTCGCCGGGAGCGAACTCGCTCACCCCGGGGCCGACCTCGTGGACGGTGCCCGCGCACTCGCGGCCGAGGACGAGGGGGAAGTCCTCATCGCGCAACTGCGCCGCCATGCCGGAAGAACCGTCGCGGATCTTGTGGTCGAGCGGGTTGACCCCGGCGTCGGCCACCTGGACAACGACCTCGCCCTCGCCCGCGGTGGGGTTCGGGAAGTCGTCGACGATCTCGAATTCCTCGGGGCCGCCGAAGCGGTGGATCACGGCTGCACGCATGGTCCGATTCTTGCGCGTCCCCCGGGGTGAGCCCAAGGGTGGTCGGCGAATCGGACCGACGGACGGTCGACCTGAGCGGGTGAAGAGCGCCCTTCACCCCGGGGACGAGGTGCCCCTCGTCGCCCGCCGTCACCCCGGCCGGCACCCCGACCACCACCGCGTCCCTGCCGGATGGCGCGAGTCAGGGCGAGTCGGGGCGGGCGGGCCACGGGGCGGTGCACGGGAGGCATCATGGGCGGGACCCCCTGCGTCACACGGTCCGGCCCGAGGAGTCACGGTGATCGACGTCGATCCACACGCCCCTGAAGCGCCGGCGACCAGGCGGGTGCGTGGTCTGTTCGCCGGGCTCGCGACGCTGGACATCGTCAGCCACGTGGACCGCGCTCCCGGCCCCGACGAGAAGGTCACGGCGACATGGCAACTCGTGGCGGCCGGCGGTCCCGCCCTCAATGCGGCGGTCACCTTCGCCGCGCTCGGGGGGCAAGCGCTGTTGCTCACCCGCGTCGGCTCGGGTCCGACGGCCGACGTGGTGCGCGCCGACCTCCGCGCCTGCGGGGTCGAACTCCTCGACGTCGCGCGTGACGGGATGAGCCCGCCGGTCTCCTCCGTCACGGTCGAGGCCGACGGCACCCGCCGCGTCGTCGGCCTCGATGCGGTTCAGTCCGCTCACCACGTCGTCGCCGACGGTGGTCCCACCCCGAGGACGCCCGTCGCCGGGTCGGCGTCGCCCGTCGTCGACCCTCCCGTCGACACCGACATCGACATCCCCGCCATCGACACCGACATCGAGATCGACACCGACATCGACATCGTGCTCGTCGATGGTCACCATCCCGACCTGGCGGAGCGTGCTCTCGACCTCGCGGGGTCGCGGGTCCCGCGTGTGCTCGACGCCGGGAGGTGGAGGCCGGCGATGGGTCGGATCGTGCCCCGCTGCACCGAGGTCATCGCCTCGAGCGCCTTTCGGCTCGACGGGGTCGAGGACGATGTCGACACCCGGCTCGCCCGGGTGCTCGACCGACTCGCCGGGGCCGGGGCCGGTGCAGGTGAGGGTGCGGCATTCGCGGCGGTGACCGCCGGTGACGGGGCGATCCGGTGGCGGCGGCGCGAGGCCGGCAAGGTCGTCGTGGGGGCCACCCGCCCGCCGTCGGTGCAGGTCGTCGACACGCTCGGCGCCGGGGACGCCCTGCACGGTGCCTACGCCTGGGCGCTCGCGGCAGGGGAGGAGGATCCGCTCGCTGTCGCCGCGGCGATCGCCTCGGCCTCGTGCGAGGTCCGAGGCACCCGCGCCTGGTTGGCGGACGCGCCGGCGGTCGCCGCGCGGGCGGGGGGCCCCGGCGGCGTCACCACCGCCATCCGTCGCGGGGCGCCGCCCGGGCCGTGAGCGGCCTCCGGCACCGGCCTGGGCGGTCGCGCCGGCCCAGGTGGGCGCTCTCCCTCAGCCCTTCTGCCGCTTCCACCACTTCGGGGGCTCCTCACCGATCTCGAGGGTCCGGACGGTGACGTCGCCGAAGACCCCGTAGGCCGAGAGGACGACGGTGCGCGCGTCCGGCCCCGGGGCGGCGCGGCGCGTCTTGTCCTTCTGGTCCCCGAAGATCTGCACGCCGCGGACGTCGACCTCCCATCCGGGCGGGACGATGAGCGTGAGGTCGCCGAAGAGGGTGTACAACCGCAGGTCGACGGTCTCGTGGTCGACCACGGCCTCGCGGAGGTCGAGTTCGATGTCCCCGAACACGCTGAACGCCGACGTCGTGGGCGCCACCCGCCACGCGCCGCGGCGTCGGCAGTCGCCGAACACCGTGACGATCGTCGATCCGCCGGGGCGGCCCGCGGGGAGGGGAGGCGAGGCCCGTCGCGGGGTGAGTTCCCCACCGGGTCGGTGGATGCCGGTTTCGCCGATGACCGGCATCGGGGCGTCGACGTCTGCTCCGTCGATCGGGCGTGGGTTCCGGCGAGGGACGTCGTCCTGCGGCGAAGGTGGCATCGTCATGCACCAACGCTATCCGCGGCTCGTCCCGTGGGGGTGGGGTTCGGGCGCCGCCCGTCGCGACGTGACGTGGCGTGACGGCGTCAGGGGGCGAGGTGGCGGGGCCGTTCGTAGAAGAGGGCCGCGACCCACGCGAGAAGCAGGACCGCGGCGGGCAGGAGCATCGTCTGGGCGAGGGCGGTCGCGAACCTCTCGGCGACGGCGGGAGGCATGTGGCCTCCGGCGCCCATCGCCGCCGGACCGACCCCGCCGCCGGCGCCGGGCAGCTGCGCCGAGATCCGCGCCTGCATGAGCGCGGCGATCGCGGCGCTGCCGAGCACGGAGCCGATCTGCCGGGTGGTGTTGTAGACGCCCGACCCGGCGCCCGCGAGTGCACGCGGCAGGTTGCGGCTCGCCGAGGTCGCGAGCGGGCCCCACACGAAGGAGCTGAACGTGCCGATCGCGACGGCGTTGAGCAGGATGGCCCAGGTGGGGGAGCCGGGGACCATGAGGCGCGTGAGGGTGAACACGCTGAGGGCCCAGCCGAGAGTGCCGATCCCCGCGAGGATCCGCGGGTGGGTGTTGTCGACGAGCTTGCCGACGGGTCGGGCGAGGATCAGGGCCATGACGGCCTGGGGCGCGAGCAGCAGGGCCGCGCCCGTGGGGGTGAGGCCGCGCACGGTCTGGGCGTAGATCGTGAACGGGAACGCGAAGGAGGTCACCGAGAAGCCCACGGCGGTGATCGCGATGTTCGAGAGGCAGAAGTTGCGGTCCCGGAACAGCGACAGCGGCACGAGCGGCTCGGTGGGCACCCGGGACTGCCACCACACGAACGCGGCGAGCAGGACCCCGCCGACGACGAGCAGCAGGGGCACCGAGATCGGGCCGACGATCGTCCCCCAGTCGTAGGTGGAGCCCTCCTGGATGGCGAACACCCCGCAGAACAGCCCGACGGCCGAGAGCGCGACGCCGACCCAGTCGAAGCTGCGCGCATGGGTGGCGAGGTCGGGGACGAGTCGCCAGGCCAGGACGATCCCGAGGATCCCCACGGGCACGTTGACGAAGAAGATCCACTCCCACCCGAGGGAGTCGATGAGGAACCCCCCGAGGATCGGGCCGACGAGCGAGGCGATGCCCGCCGTGGCGCCCCAGAGGGCCATCGCGCCGCCGCGGCGGTCGGGCGGGAACGTGCGGGTGATGACCGACATCGTCTGCGGCGTCATGAGCGAGGCGCCGAGGCCCTGGACGACGCGCGCGACGACGAGCCCCGTGATCGAGCCGGTGAGTCCGCACCACAGCGACGACAACGTGAACACCGCGAGGCCCGCGACGTAGACCCGCTTGGGTCCCACCCGGTCACCGAGTCGGCCGGTGATGAGCAGGGGCACCGCGTAGGCGAGGAGGTAGGCGCTCGTCACCCACAGCACCTCGGTGACCCCCGCCTGGAAGTGGGACATGAGGGCGGGCGTCGCGATCGAGACGATCGTCGCGTCGACGAGGATCATGAAGAAGCCGAGGACGAGTGCCCACAGCGCCGGCCACGGGTTCTCGACGGCCTCGGAATCCGGCCGCATCGGGGAGGGCTCGGGCTGGGGTGGGGCGATGCCGTCCGACGACACGTTCTCGGCCACGGGCCCTCCGGGAGTCTCGATGGGGAGTCGCGGGACGGCGGACACGTCCCCGAGGAAGGGTACGCCCGGTCGCGGGCAGCCGATCCCTCGCGCCCCGGACGGGAACGGCCGGCCTCCCGTGAGGAAGGCCGGCCGCCGAGGGGGTGGATCAGCGCGCGGGGAGGATCGTCGTGCGCACCTCGCCGAAGGACAGGCGCTCGCCGCCTGCGCCGGGCGCGGTCGCGCGGATGACGATCGTGTCGCCGTCCTCGACGAACGTGCGCTCCTCGCCGCCGACGGTGACGGGTTCCTTGCCCCCCCAGGTGAGTTCGATGAACGCGCCGCGCTGGTCCTTCTCGGTGCCGGAGATCGTGCCGGAGGCGAAGATGTCGCCCGTGCGGGTGCGGGCGCCGTTGACGGTGAGGTGGGCGAGCATCTGGGCCGGCGACCAGTACATCGTCGCGTACGGCGGTCGGGAGACGACCTGCCCGTTCCACTCGACCTCGAGCTCGATGTCGAGACCCCAGGGGGAGTCCATCCGCAGGTAGGGCAGCGGGGTGGGGTCCTGGACGGGGGTGTCGACCTTGGCGTCGGCGAGCGCGGCCATCGGCACGATCCACGGGCTGATCGAGCTGGCGAAACTCTTGCCCAGGTTCGGGCCGAGCGGCACGTACTCCCAGGCCTGGATGTCGCGGGCGGACCAGTCGTTGAAGATCACGGCGCCGAAGAGGTGGTTCGAGGCGTCCTCGGTGCTGATCGAGGTGCCCATGTCGTTGCCGACGCCGACGACGAACCCCATCTCGGCCTCGATGTCGAGGCGGGTGCTCGGCCCGAACACGGGTTCGGGATCGTTCGGCCCCTTGCGCTGACCCTTGGGGCGCACGACGTCGACGCCGGAGGGGACGATCGTCGAGGACCGACCGTGGTAGCCCACCGGGAGGTGCTTCCAGTTGGGCATGAGGGGGTCGGGGTTGTCGGGCCGGAAGAGGCGGCCGAGGTTGGCGGCGTGGTTCTCGCTCGCGTAGAAGTCGACGTAGTCGGCGAACTCGCACGGCAGGTGCATGTGGACCGAGTCGGCGGGGTGGAGCGCTCCGTCGGGCACGTCGCCGGTGAGGATCTGCTGGAGTTCCTCGCGTACCTGCGCCCACTTCGCGGGACCGGTGCGCATGAACCGGGCGAGGCTGCCGCTCGCGAAGAGCGCGTGGGCCGCGCGGTCGCGCCGATCGAGCACGCTGGCGAGGTCGACGACGGTGTCGCCGACGCGGGTGGCGCAGCGCCGCTCCCCGTTCTCGCTGGTCGAGTACACGCCGTAGGGAAGGTTGGCGAGGCCGAAGCCGGAGCCGGCGGGAACGACGGGGGTGGTCATGACGCTCCTGGTGGGTCGATGAGGCCGAGGGCGGTGAGCTCGTCGAGGGGTTCGCGGACGCCGCAGCACCCGAACGAGGTGAACGAGGCGCGCACGGCCATCGCCCGGGACGGTTCGAGGGCGGCGACGCGCTCTGCAACGACGTCCCGATCGCGGTCGGCGAGCGTGGCGGCGAGCTGGTCGCGCAGCCCGTTCTCCTCGCTGTCGACACCCTGGCGGGCGGCGTCGACGGCGAGGAAGAGGTTGAGGAATCCGTGCTGTTCGAAGCCGTTCTCGGCGTCGGTGTTGCGGATGGCGTGGTGCAGGCCGGCGGTCGCCTTGAACGGCAGGTGCCGGCGGACGGCGCCGAGGATCGCGTCGGCGAGTTCCTCCTCGCCGGGGTAGAGGTCGGCCCGCATGCCGCCGGTGCGGAACTTGGCGTCGAACTCGGAGTCGGCGAGGGCGTCGAGGACGTCGTCGCGTCGGTCGTCGCGCGGCACCTCGACGTAGATCTCCGTGCTCGACACCCCGGCCTCGACGAGGGCGGCGGCGAGGTGGCGCGGCAGGTGCCGGGGCGTCGTGTCGGCGGCGAGGGCGACCTCGGCGCCGGCGAGCCGGATCGCGGGCATCGCGAGCGATCTCGACAGGGCGTCGCCGAGCGCCTCGGGGCTGGGCACGGTGACGGCGAACCACAGGGAGTGCGGTGGGAGGTCGGCCGTGAGGGGTGCGAGCTCGTCCAGGCGGTCGGCGGAGACGATGAGCGGGCCGAGGAACCGGCGGTAGGCCGACCACGAGCCGTCGACGTGCGCGGCGAGCGCGACGTCCAGCGGCGCGTTGCCGGGCGGGAAGATCGCCGCGTCGTCGCAGAGCCGTTCGAGGTGCGGCGGGATGCGATATCGGTGCGGGTCGGGGGTGCGCTCGGTCATCGCGCGCCTCCGGGGCCGGGCGCGTCGGTGCCCGCCTCGCCACCGGTCCACGACCACTGGTACCGCCCGTCGTCGCAGGCCAGCGCGCCCTCGCCGAGGTCGAGGGGTCGGAACGTGTCGACCATGACGGCCGTCTCGTCGAACCGTTCCGCGCCGAGGGAGGCCTCCATCGCGCCGGGCTGCGGGCCGTGGGCGTGACCACCGGGGTGCAGGGACACCGACCCGCGCGCGATGCCGGATCCCTTGCGGGCCTCGTAGTCGCCGTCGGTGTAGAACATCACCTCGTCGGAGTCGACGTTGGAGTGGTAGTAGGGCACCGGGATCGCGAGCGGGTGGTAGTCGACCTTGCGCGGCACGAAGTTGCAGACGACGAAGTTGTGGCCCTCCCACACCTGGTGCGTCGGCGGCGGCTGGTGCACGCGGCCGGTGAGCGGCTCGTAGTCGCTGATGTGGAAGAGGAACGGGTAGAGGCAGCCGTCCCAACCGACGACGTCGAGGGGATGGAACGGCGCCGTGTGGATCGTGCCGCCGATGCCCGAGGGGCCGGTGCCGCGGTGCTTGATGTGGACGGCCGTGTGGGCGCGGGGGTCCTCGTCGATGTCCTCGGCGAGCAGGGGAGCGGTGGGGACGACGTAGTCGCGCTCGCAGTAGGGGGAGTGCTCAAGGAGTTGGCCGTGCGTGGACAGGTAGCGCCGCGGCGGCCCGACGTGGCTGTTCGCCTCGACGAACATCGCGCGGAAGGGCTCGGCGTAGTCCGCGTCGCCCTCCACGAGGGGACGCCAGCGGTGCGTGGTCGCCCGCGGAAGGATGGCGTAGTGGCCCTCGCGCACGTCGAACGCACCGAACACCGTCTCGAGACGGGCGCCGCCGCGCTCGACGTAGACGCACTCGTCGCCGATCGCGTTGCGGTACCAGGGACTCACCGCGTCCGCGGCGACGTAGGAGAGGCGCACGTCGGCGTTGCCGAGCACGAGACGGCGCCCGCGCACGGCGTCGACGCCCTTCGCGTCCCCGGGGGCGAACAGGTCGTGGAGGCGCAGGTGCAGCGGCCGCAGCGGGGAGTTGGGGGTGAGGCTCGTGTCGCCGAGATCCCACGGCTGCACGTCGGCGAGGGCCGAGGGGATGTTGCGGTGGTAGAGCAGCGAGGAGTCCGAGGAGAAGCCCTCCTCGCCCATGAGCTCCTCGTAGTAGAGGTCGCCGGCCGCGTCGCGGTGCTGGGTGTGACGCTTGGGCGGCACCGAGCCGATCGAGCGGTAATAAGGCATTCGACGTCTCCTTCGAGCCACGTGCGCACGGCCACCGGGTGTGCCGACAGCGTGCCCCGCGGGCAGGCCGTGTACGGGCGGCCGCCGGCTGTGATGCAGGTGACACGACACTACCGGCCGGGGCGCCACGCATCTCGTGGTCGAGAGAACTCCTCGCGCACCGTGGGCGCAGGATGGACGCATGTGGACCGGATACGCCGCCGCGGTCGGTGGGATGGTCGTCTACGGGGTGGCCTCCGTCCTCCAGGCGTACGCAGCTCGGCGGGCGACGGGGCCGCGGGTGGTCGTCGACCCCTTCTACCTGGCCGGGCTCGTCGGCGACGGAGTCGCGTTCGTGCTGTCGGTGGTCGCGCTCGCGACCCTGCCGCTGTTCGTCGTGCAGTCGCTTCTCGCGGGCTCGTTGGCCGTGACGGTGCTCCTCGCCCTGCCGGTCCTCCACCTCCGCCCGACGCGCCGGGACGTCGTCGCCGTCGGCGTCGTCACCGTCGGACTGTTGCTCGTGTCGGCGTCCGCAGCGGCGGAGTCGACCCGGACCCCGCCGGCCTGGTTCTCGACGGTGATGGTCGTCGTGGCCGGTGTCGTCGTGGTGGCCTCGGTGCTCCTCTACTCACGGGGGACGTCCGTCGCCGTCGCGGTGTGCGCGGGTCTCGGGTTCTCCCTCGCCGCGCTGGGTGCACGTGCCCTGCACCTCGGCGAGGGGCACTGGCACGAGCTGCCGGGCGAGCCGATGACGTGGGTCGTCGTCGTGGGCGGAGGGCTCGGGGCGCTCATGTACGCGCGATCCCTGGAGCGCGGCGACGTCGGCCCGGCGACCGCGGCGCTCTGGGTCGTCGAGGTCGTCGTCCCGGGTGCGGTCGGCGTCGCCGTGCTCGGCGACGCCGTGCGCCCGGGCTGGGAGGCGGCGGCCGTGATGGGCGTGATCGCCGCCGTCGCCGGCTGCGTCGTCCTCGCCCACAGTCCCGCCCAGGCGTGAGGCCGTCGGCCGCCACGGGCGGGCCGAGACGCCGACGGATGCCGACCCTGGGTGACGTCCACGCACCCCGTGTTCGCGGGTGCACCGGCGGTTCCGGCGAAGCCCCCCCTGCAGGGAGTGCATGGGCGAAGGTGGCGGTGCCTCGGCGAGGAGGCGGTGCACGGTCCTCGGCTCTACCCGAGGATCGTGTCGACGAAGCACCAGCGCCAGGCCTCGCCCTCCTCGAAGGAGCGCATGACCGGGTGTCCGGTCTCCTCGAAGTGCCGGGTGGCATGGCGTCCGACGGAGGAGTCGCAGCAACCGACATGACCGCACGTGAGGCAGAGGCGCAGGTGGACGGGGTCGTCACCGTTGGCCTGGCAGGCGAGGCAGGTGGTGCTCTTCGGCCGGGGGTGTCGGTGGCGGGTCCGGCGCAGGTGTTCGCAGCCGTCGCCGCTGCCTTCGGGGGCGACGAGGTCGGCGGCGGCCGACCAGCGTTCGGCCCGCTCCGTGAGACGCAGGAGCATCGTCTCCTCGAGTTCCAGGGTCGCGAGCAGGCGGACGATGATCTCGTTGTCCACCTCGCCCGCGTCCCGGGCGCGGAGGATCTCTCGCCGCTCGGCGGTCATCATCGCGAGCCGGGCGCGACGGTAGGCCTCGCCGGGCGCCTCCTTCTCTCCCGCGCCGCCGCGCAGCTGCTCCCAGGCGGCGTTGACGGTGCGGGTGGAGCGGCCGACGAGGTCCTGCCGCACCTGGTCGCTCACGGCCGTCGTGGGGTCGGCCTGGAGTTCCTCGAGTTCGGCGAGCCCCGCGTCGACGGAACGACGCAGGAGGGCGCTGCCGTGGAGGGCATCGGCCCGCGGGTCGGGGCCTTTCGCACCGAGACGCCGCGCGACCAGCGGCAACGTGAGCCCCTGGAGCAGCAACGTGCCCGCGACGACGACCATCGCGACGAGTTCGACGACCTCCCGGTGTGGTGTCGAGGGCGGCAGCATGAACACCGCCGCCAGGGTGACGACGCCGCGCATCCCCGCGAACGACAGCACCCCGAGCTCGCCGTTCGTCATCGTCGCGCCGGTCCTGTCCGGGGAGTTGAGCAGCCACGCCATCGCGAAGATCCACAGCGGACGCACGAGCACGACGGTGAGGAACACGGCGACGCAGAGCGCGGCGATGGGGCCTGCGCCGAGGCGCGACTCCCGCACGGAGGCGACGATGACGGCCAGTTGCAGCCCCGAGAGCAGGAACACCGAGTTCTCGAGGAAGAACTGCACCGTGCTCCAGTTGAGGCGGGTGGCGTGGCGGGCCGTCGCCGACATCTGCTCGGGGGCGCGGTGGGCGATGAGGAGACCGGCGACGACGACGGCGAGGACCCCCGACCCCTGGATCGCCTCGGCGGGCAGGAACGCCACCCACGGGGTGACGAGGGAGATCGCCGTGCTCGTCAGCTGGTCGTCGGTCTGCGTGTGCAGCCACCCGACGAGACGGGAGACGAGGAACCCCACGACGAGCCCTCCGGCGACCGAGAGGACGAACGCGAAGCCGAGCTGGGCGGCCGTGACGCTCCCCACGATCGCCGCGGTGGTGGTGTGCAGGAGCACGATCGCCGTCGCGTCGTTGACGAGGGACTCGGTCTCGAGCACCGTGACGAGCCGTCGGGGAAGGCCCACGCGCCGACCGACGGCGGTCGCCGCGACCGCATCCGGCGGACCGACGACCGCTCCCATCGCGAGGGTCACGGCGAGCGGGACGGGCAGGAGCCACACCCCCACCGCGCCGACCGCGAGCGTCGTGACGATGACGAGCCCCACGGAGAGCACGAGCACCGCGCGCCATTCCTTGGCGAAGTCGATGAGACTCACCTGGATCGCCGCGGCGTAGAGCAGCGGCGGCAGGAGTCCGGTGAGGATGAGGTCGGGGCTGAGCTGCGGGTGCGGGATGAACGGCACGAAGCTGCCGACGAGCCCCAGTGCGGTGAGCACCAGCGGCGCGGGCAGCCCTCGACTCCGGCACCAGGACGCCACGATGATGACCGTGACGACGAAGGCCAACAGCCACCCGGCGAACTGCTCCATGGGCGTAAAGGTAATGCGCGCGCCACCTGTGCTGCGATCGTGCTCGCCGCCCCCGGGGGCCGGATGGCCGGGCCGGCCGTCGTCATCGCCCGAGGTCCCCCTCCGCCGCCACAGCCCGGCCGCACCCGCCGCACCGAGACCGTCCCGCAGTGCTCACCGAATCGTTGTCCATCCTTCGAGTCGTTCGTACCGGCAGGTGGACCGCCCTCGTACGCTGGTCCCATGCGTGTTGCTGTCTTCGGAGCCACCGGCCAGGTCGGAAACGTCATGCGGACCCTCCTCGAGGAGCGCGAGTTCCCCCTCGACGACATCCGCTTCTTCGCCTCGGCGCGATCGGCGGGTACGACCCTGCCCTTCGCGGGCCGTGACGTCACGGTCGAGGACACCGAGACCGCCGACTTCTCGGGCATCGACATCGCCCTGTTCTCCAACGGCGGCTCGGCGAGCAAGGAGTACGCCCCCAAGGTCGCCGCCGCCGGGGCGACCGTCGTCGACAACTCCAGCGCGTGGCGCAAGGACCCGGAGGTGCCCCTCGTCGTCTCCGAGGTCAACGCGGACGACCTGCGCGACATCCCCAAGGGCATCGTCGCGAACCCCAACTGCACGACGATGGCGGCGATGCCCGTGCTGAAGCCGTTGCACGACGAGGCCGGTCTCGTCCGGCTCCACGTGAGCAGCTACCAGGCCGTCTCCGGCTCGGGCGGCAAGGGCCTCGACGAGCTCGACAGCCAGTTGCGCGCCGGGTACGCCGCGGGCGACCCCAAGGACCTCGCCCTCCACGGCGACGCCCTCACCCTGCCCTCGCCGACCGTCTACGAGGTGCCGGTGGCGTTCAACGTCGTCGCGATCGCCGGGTCGCTCGTCGACGACGGCTCCGGCGAGACCGACGAGGAGCAGAAGCTCCGCAACGAGTCGCGAAAGATCCTCCACGCCCCCGACCTGCGCGTCTCCGGCACGTGCGTCCGTGTCCCCGTCTTCAGCGGGCACAGCCTCACCATCCACGCCGAGTTCGAGCGGGACATCACCCCCGAACGCGCCCTGGAGATCCTCGGCGCCGCGCCGGGCGTCATCGTTGCCGACGTCCCCAACCCGCTCGAGGCCACCGGCCGCGACGAGGTGTTCGTCGGGCGGGTCCGGGCCGACCAGGCCGCCCCCGAAGGCAGGGGCCTCGTGCTCTTCGTCGTCGGCGACAACCTCCGCAAGGGTGCCGCCCTCAACGCCGTGCAGATCGCCGAGGGGCTCCTCGCGGCCCGGTGACGCGATCCCACCTCGAACCGGAGGTCGGCGCTCGAACCGGAGCGCGTCGCCACCGGTGTCAGCACTACTCTCCGGTGTGAGAGAGAGCATCACCTCCGGTGTGAGAGGGGGAGAGGATCGATGAGGATGTCGGCCCCCCGGCTCGTCGCCACCGACCTCGACGGCACCCTGCTCGATCCGCGTGGACGGGTGACGCCGTTCACCCGCGGCGTCCTCGAACGCGTGTGGGCCGCGGGCATCGAGACGCTGTTCGTCACCGCTCGCCCACCCCGCTGGATCGACGCCCTCGCGGACGCCGTCGGCGGACACGGCTACGCGATCTGCGCCAACGGGGCGTTCCTCTACGACGTCAACGCCCGCCGGGTCGTCCGCTCCGACCTCATGGGCGTCGAGGACGTCCGCGCCCTCGTGGCGGACCTCCGCGCCGCCATCCCGCACATCGGGTTCGCCCTCGAGCACGCGCGGGGCATGCATCGGGAGGACGCGTACGGCGCCGTCGATCTCGCCCTCGCCGGGGCCGGCGCCACGCACGGCCCGCTCGACGGCGACGACGTCACGGCGTTCGGGGGGATCGGCAAGCTCCTCGCCCGCCTGCACACCGACGACCCTGGCGCCGATCTGCGCCCCTCGGCCGAGACGCCCGAGGGCCTCGCGTTCCTCGACCGGGTCCGCGATGTCGTCGGGGACCGGGCCGTCGTCAACTACTCCGGCGCATGCGGCCTCGCCGAGATCGGTCCGTCGGGGGTGAGCAAGGCGAGCGCGCTGGCGGCCTGGTGCGAACGTCGCGGCATCGACGCCTCCCAGGTCTGGGCCTTCGGCGACATGCCCAACGACGTCCCCATGCTCACCTGGGCCGGGCGTTCGTTCGCCGTCGCCGGGGCACCGCCCGAGGTGCGCGACGCCGCCACCGACACCTGCGGGTCCAACGACGCCGACGGCGTCGCCCGCGCCCTGCTGCCCCTGCTCGAGGACTCCGGCATGTGACGAGGGGCCCGACGCCTGTCGGGCCCCTCGTCGGCTCAGGTCAGGGACGTAGACCCACCTGGCCGTGGTTGGCGATGTCGCGCCCCGATCCGTCGGTCGCGTCACGGTCGACGTAGAGGCGCACGGACCGGCCCATCGTGCCGAGCACCGGGACCGACCGCGTGACCCGCGCCGAGGGCGACGAACTCGTGAAGCACGCCCCGGCGTCGACGCGGGTGATCGCGCCCCATCCGCGCCCGACGAGCTCCCGCGTGATCACGCGCGGCCGCTCGGTGCGGGGAACGGTGTACTCGACGAGGCGGGCGCCGTCGAGGCCGACGAGGACGTCGGCCGGGACGCCGCGCACGGTCGTCTGTCGTGTCCACGTGATCGACCGGACTCCCGCGAACCCGGCTGTCGCCGCGTGCGGACCGGTGCGCACGATGGCGTTCCCCTTGGCGTCCGGCCGGACCGTGTAACGGTTGAGGCGATCACCGAGCAGGGCGAACAGGTACGGGGCGCGCTCCTCGCCCGGCACCGCGACGTCGCGGACCTGGTGCCACCCGCGCCCGACGCGGACCGGCGGGTCGACCTTCCACGCCGCTGCGGGGGCGTTCGCGAGGCCCCAGGAGAGCCCGGGCGAGGCGGTCGCGCCGCCGGTCGACGCCGCGTGGACGCGGACCGATTCGAGGATCCCGTCGGGGCGGGCGACGAGAGACGTCAGGGTCACCGACCGCCGTCCCACGTCGTACCCCACGGGCTCGACGAACCGTGGCGCGGGCGAGATCTTCCACCCGTCGTAGGCGTAGGCGGCGAACTCCCGGTCGGCGTAGGTGAGCGAGGTGACGACGCCTCCCCGGCCCGTGACGGTGTATTCCGCGAAGCAGTGACGCGGCAGCGCCGCGCTGCCTGCGGTGGCCAGGAGCGGTGACGAGGCCGACGACGTGGCCGCCGGGGGTCGTGCCGAGGCCGACGTCGATGGCGACGTGCTCGCGAGGGAGGCGGGTGGGGTGAGGAGCGCCGGTGCGGCGAGCGCGAGGGCGAGTGCCGCGGCGCCGGCGAGGCGGGTGCGTGCCCGAAGGCCTGAACGAGTCATCGAACTCCCTTGTTCGGCAGCGACGTTCGGCCGTCGCCGGGTGCCCCAGCCTACGTCCGGAGTCCCCCCGTCCGGGGTGACGACGTTCGTGCAGGTGGCCGTGAGGTCACGAACCGGTCTCACCGCGGCGGCGATCCGCACCTGGACGGCGGGCCTGTGGTCCCCGAGGGCTCGGAACCTGGTTGAATCGGCTCCCACGGACGAAAGGACGCGCGGTGAACGTGATCGCGCGACCCGACGCTCCGGTGACACCGCAGAACCGCACCGGTGCCACGAGGGACGGCACGACCGCATGACGACACGACGGCAGGACGCACGACACAGACGACGAACAGCGATGCACGACATCACGAGCGACACGCTCGACACGGCGTTCACCGGCCACCCCCGACGGCCGGGTCCACGAATCCCCTGAGGACACCCCGCAATGACTCTTCCCCCCTCCGACGGTCCGCAGCTCACCCGGCGACGACTCCTCGCCCTCACCGGTGGCCTGGCCGCGGCGGCGAGCCTCGCCGCCTGCGGTGACGACACCGGACGCCCCGACTCCTCGCCCGGAACGGGTGGCCCCACCGGCGGCGGGCCGACGCTGCAGCAGTGGTATCACCAGTACGGAGAGGCGGGCACCCAGCAGGCGGTGCAGCGCTATGCCGAGGCCTACCCCGACGCCTCCGTCGAGGTCACGTGGAAGCCGGGTGACTACGACCAGGCCGTCGCGGCCACGTTGGTCACCGACAAGGCTCCCGACGTGTTCGAGTACGGCAACGGCCCGACGATCGACATGATCCGCAGCGGTCAGGTCGTGGACCTCACCGACGTGTTCGGCAACGCCCTCGGCGACTTCAACCCCGCGCTCGTCAAGCGCGTGTCCTATCAAGGGCGCATCTGGGCGGTGCCGCAGGTCATGGACATGCAGCTGCTCTTCTACCGCCCCTCGATGTTCAACGCGGCGGGCATCGCGCCGCCCACGACGATGGACGAGCTCCTCAAGGCCGCCGAGAAGCTCACGAACGACAAGGTCAAGGGGCTGTTCCTCGGCAACGACGGTGGCGCCTCCCTCATGGGTGGCCCGATGTTGCGCTCGGCCGGGTTCGACTACCTCACCGACTCGGGGTCCTTCGGCTTCGACGACCCGGCGGCCGCCAAGGCCCTCGCGACGCTGCGCACGCTCTTCACGAGCGGGCATCTCCTGCTCGGCGCGCCGAGCGACTGGTTCGCCCCCGACGCGTTCACCCAGGGCCTCGCCGCGATGCAGTTCACGGGCCTGTGGAACCTCCCCGACATCTCCAAGGCACTCGGCAGCGACTTCGGGGTGCTGCCCTGGCCGGCGATGGACGGCGGCTCCGCCAACGTGACGATCGGGGCCTACGGGGCGTGCGTCTCGGCGAAGAGCGCCCACGTCGACGAGGCCAAGAAGTACGTCAAGTGGTTGTGGGTCGACGGCACCGACAAGCAGATCGACTTCGCCACGAGCTACGGGCTGCACGTCCCGGCACGCCAGAGCATCGCCCGGGAGGCCGAGAAGCTCCAGAGCGGTGCCGCCGCCGAGGCCGTCCAGCTCGCCCAGCGTCATGGGCACGCCCAATCGCATCTGTTGTGGACTCCCAAGAGCACGACGGCGTTCACCGACATGATGTCCCGCATCGTCAAGAACGGTGCCGACCCCGTCAAGGAGATCGCGGCGCTCAAGAAGATCGTCGACGCCGAACTCGCCCGCGTCACGGCGTGACGTCCGTGCCGGCCCACGACGGTGGCGGGTCGGGGACCCTCGCCACCCGCGGTCGTCCTCCGCCCGATCCCCGCGGGTCGCGAGCGCCGCGCCGCACCCTGGCGCGGCGCCTGCGCGGTCGCGGGGACGACACGCTGTGGTTCTGGGTGTTCGTGGGCCCGTTCTTCGCCGGGCTCGTGCTCTTCACGTACGTGCCGATCGTGTGGAGCCTCGTCCTCAGCTTCTTCGATGCGTACAACACCGTGACCCCCACGCAGTTCGTCGGCCTGCGCAACTACGTCGACATGCTCTCCGACGCCGCGTTCGTCGCCTCACTGCGAACCTTCCTCGTGTTCGCCGCGGTGATCGTGCCGGTGACCTTCGCCCTCAGCCTCGGGACCGCCGTCCTCGTCGCGCGCTCGCGGTGGGGGCAGACGTTCTTCCGATCCGTGTACTTCCTGCCCACCGCGTGCTCCTACGTCGTCGCCGCGCTCGTGTGGAAGATGTCGATCTTCTCCGGGGTGCACTTCGGGTTCGCCAACACCGTGCTGTCGTGGTTCGGGCTCGGCCCGGTCCCGTGGCTCTCGGTCACCGACCCGCCCTGGTACTGGCTCGTCATCGTCACCGCGCGGCTGTGGTTGCAGATCGGGTTCTTCATGATCCTGTTCCTCGCCGGGCTCCAACGCATCGACCCGAGTCTGTACGAGGCCGCCGCGATCGACGGCGCGCAGGGGTGGCGGGTGTTCCGCTCGATCACGCTGCCGCTCCTGCGGCCCACCTCGGTCGCCGTCACCCTGCTGCTGCTCGTCAACGCGTTCCAGGCGTTCGACGAGTTCTACAACATCCTCGCGAACTTCGGGTCCTACCCGCCGTACGCCCGCCCCCCGCTCGTCTACCTGTACTTCGTCGCGCTCGGCAGTGGGCAGGACTTCGGCCACGGAAGCGCCGGGGCGCTCATCCTCACGCTCCTCATCGCCCTCGTCGCGCTCCTGCTCGGCCGCTTCGCCCGGGAGGACTCATGATCGTCGGTGGTCGCCGCGGCCGCGTGAGCGCCGCGATCCGGTACGTCGTCCTCGTCGTGGGCGCACTGGTCATGCTCGTGCCGTTCTACCTGCTCGTGCGCAACGCCCTCATGACCTCGGCGCAGATCACCGCGCCGCAGTGGCAGTGGCTGCCACCCACCCCGAGCCTGTCGAACCTCACCGGGCTGTTCTCGGACCCGACGGTCCCCTTCGCCCGCGCGCTGCTCAACTCGGCGTTCATCGCCGTGACCCAGACCCTCGGGGTCCTCGTGCTCTCGGGCCTCGCCGGATACGGCCTCGCGCGCATCCCCTACCGGTGGAGCGGGCTCGTCATGGGCCTCGTGACGGCGACCCTGCTCGTGCCCGCGGCCGTGACGTTCGTGCCGAGCTTCGTCCTCGTGTCCACCCTCGGGTGGGTCTCGACGCTGCGCGGTCTCATCGTGCCGGGGTTGTTCCAGGCCCTCGCCACGTTCCTCTTCCGGCAGTTCTTCCTCGGGTTCCCCCGTGAGCTCGAGGAGGCCGCCGCCATCGACGGTCTCACCCCGTGGGGCACCTTCTGGCGCATCGTCGTGCCGAACTCGTGGGGATTCGCGGCCGCGATCGGCACGATCACGTTCATCGGCACGTGGAACGCGTTCCTCTGGCCGCTCGTGGTCGCGCAGGACCAGAACGCGTGGACCGTCCAGATCGCCCTGTCGACGATGCTCACCGCGCAGCGCGTCGACCTCGGCCACCTGTTCATGGCCGGCCTCGTCTCGATCCTGCCGCTCATGGTCGTCTTCGTCCTGCTGCAGCGCTGGATCGTCGAAGGGGTCGAGCGCACCGGCATCGCCGGGGACTGAGCCCCCGGCGATGCCGGGTCCGGAGGACTCAGATGACCCGCAACCGGCGCGTCTCGGGCATGGCGCGCATGGCCTCGATGGCGTCCTGGGAGATGTCGCCGCTGACGTCGGTGACGACGTAGCCGTACTCTCCGCGCGTGGCGAGAAGCTGCCCGTCGATGTTGATGCCGCCCTCGGCGAGGATCGCGTTGACCGTCGCCATGACGCCCGGCGTGTTCGCGTGGATGTGCGCGAGCCGAACCTCGCCCGGGGTGTGCGACAAGGTGAGGGTGGGGGCGTTGACGCTGAGCGTCGTCGTGCCGAGCGCCGTGTAGTCGCGGAGCTTGCCGGCGACGAACCGGCCGATGTCCTCCTGCGCCTCCTCGGTGGAGCCGCCGATGTGGGGGGTGAGGACGACGTTCGGGATGCCTTGCAGCGGCGAGGTGAACGCGTCGCCGCGACTCTTGGGCTCCTCGGGGAACACGTCGACCGCCGCCCCCGCGATGTGCCCCGACAGCAGGTGTTCACGCAACGAGGCGTAGTCGACGACGAATCCGCGCGACAGGTTGAGGAACAACGACCGTGGACGCATCCGGGCGAACTGCTCGGCGCCGAAGAACCCGGCGTTGTTCTGCGCACCGTCGACGTGCAGCGTGATGCACTCCGCGACGTCGAGGAGTTCCTCGAGAGAGCCGCAGCGCGTGGCGTTGCCGAGGGCGAGCTTGTCGTCGCGGTCGTAGAAGTACACGTCCATGCCGAGCATCTCCGCGACGACGGACAGCTGACTGCCGATGTTGCCGTAGCCGACGATGCCGAGCCGGCGGCCGCGGATCTCGTGGCTGCCCTTCGCCTGCTTGTCCCACATGCCCTGGTGGAGGTTGCGGTCCTTCTCGGTGAGGCGTCGCGCGAGCAGGATGATCTCGGCGATGACGAGCTCGACCACCGAGCGGGTGTTGGAGAACGGCGCGTTGAACACCGGCACCGCGAGGGAGGACGCCGCGGCGAGGTCGATCTGATTCGTCCCGATGCAGAACGCCCCGACGGCGAGCAACTGCGGGTTGGCCGCGAGTGCCGCGCGGGTCACCTGGGTCGTCGATCGGATGCCGAGGAGGTCGACTCCGTCGAGTGCCGCGGTGAGCTCGGCCTCGTCGAGGGCGCCCGTGCGCGTCTCGACGTCGAACCCGGCCTCCTCGAGGGTGGCGACGGCGACGGAATGGATGTTCTCGAGAAGCAAGGCCTTCACGATCCGATCGTGCCACCGTCTCGCACCTCGACATCATCGGTGTCCACGTGTCGTACACCCGAATCTCGTGGGGTGGCTCTCCGTGTGGCGGAGGGGCGGGCCGGGCCGGGCCTCGACGTGCCTGCCCACGGCACTCGGGGGCGTGACGGAGGGTCTCGGGGCCGGCTCGGGGTGGGGATCCGGGTCGTCCCCGATGACGTGGTGTGGTCGTTCTCACTACCGTGGTGGTCAACCGATCAGGAGGCTCATCATGTCCTACCCGTACTCGCCCGACGGCTCGCAGTCCGACCCCACCAGCTCGACGTACGGCTCCGAGGCCGGGCGTCCGATGCCCGCGCCCTCCGGATCCGGTGCCGGATCCCCCCAGGACTCCGTGCATTCCCCCGGCTTCTCCTTCGACCCCGGGTACTCCGGGTACGCCGGTGACGACTCTGCCCAGGGCGTCCGCCCCGGATCGACCGGGAGTGCGCCGTACGGGTCGCCGGGCGGAGGAGGCGTGACCGGCTTCGGCCCGACGGGCCCCGTCGACACCTCCGAACGCTCGATGGCGATGCTCGCTCACCTGTCGATGATCATCGGCATGCTGCTCAGCGCGGGGTGGTTGACGTTCGTCGGCCCGCTCGTCCTGTGGTTCGTGTACAAGGACCGCAGCCCGTTCGTCCGCCAGGCCTCTGCGGGCGCGTTCAACTTCTCGCTCGCGGCCTCGGTCGCGGCGATCGTCGCCTGGCTCCTCCTGCTCACGATCATCGGGATCCCGGTCGCGATCATCATCTTCATCGCCGTCGCCGTCGTCACGATCCTCTTCCCGATCCTCGGGGCGATGAAGGCGAACGGTGGGGAGCCCTACCGCTATCCCTTCCAGATCCCCGTCCTCACCTGACCCCACCCTGAACGGTGGACGAGCCGATGACGTCATCACGACGTCATCGGCTCGTCCGTCGCCTCCGTTGCACGTATCCCACACCCTCCCGTAACGTCAGGGTTACGGAACCGGGGCGGCATAGGGTGACGACGGGGGGATGACGGGGATGGCATTCGTGACGAGGAGCACCAGCAGAACGGGTTCGGAGCCGGCTGGGCCGACTTCGCTGAACCTGCGTGAGGCTTTCGACCCGAGGCGCAACAGCCTGACGATGATGCGCCTTGCCCTCGCGGGGCTCGTCGCCGTCGCCCATGCCCTCGCGGTGGCCTTCGGGTGGCAGCCCCAGTTCCACGAGGACCCCGTCCTCGGCAGGACGACCCTGGGCGACCTTGCGGTCGACGGGTTCTTCGTCGTCAGCGGCTTCCTCGTGACGATGAGCTACCTGCGGCTCGGGAACGTCGGCCGTTATCTGTGGCACCGGTTCGTCCGCATCATGCCCGCGTTCTGGGTGTGTCTCGTCGTCACCGCCCTCGTCGTCGCCCCGATCGTGGCCTGGCTGGAGGGCGCGAGCCCCACGTCGGTGTTCCCCGAGTCGCTGGCGTACATCACGCGCAACGGGCTGCTCCTCATCCGGGACTACGGCGTCGCCGGGCTCCCCAGCGGGACGTACGAGCCCGGCGTCATCAACGGGGCGCTGTGGACGCTCTACTACGAGTTCCTCTGCTACCTGGGGGTCGTCGCGCTCGGACTGATCGGGGCGCTGACCCGTCGTCGCCACCTCGTCCTCGTCGCCGTCGGGCTCCTGTGGGCGGTCGGCCTCGCCGGCGTGGTGCTCGCCGTCGAGCTCCCGGCCTTCCAGATGCGCCGCCTCGCGCTCATGTTCCTCTTCGGCGTCGTGGGTTACGTGTATGCCGAGAAGGTCCGCGTCGACGGACGCCTCGCCGTCCTCGCTCTCGCCCTCCTGGCGCTCGCTCTGGCGTGGCTGCCCGACTACCGCGTCCTCGCCGGGCCGGCCTTCGGTTACCTGGTCCTGTGGGCGATGGTGCGGTTGCCGTTCACGTGGAACCCCCGCACCGACCTCTCCTACGGTCTCTACATCTGGCACTGGCCCGTCGTCGTCATCCTCGCCCTCCTCGGCGCGACCGCCCTCGGGCAGGTCGGGTTCGTCATGCTCACCCTCTGCGTCACGGCGCTCGTCGCCCTCGGCTCGTGGCGGTTGGTCGAGGCCCCGGCCCTCGCCCACAAGTCGATGGCCGCACCGTGGCACGCCCGGTCCCGCGGCGTGTCGGCGGACCCCTCGACCTGAGCCTCGCCCGACTCCGCCTGAACCTCGACGACGGACCGGTCGCCCTCAGTTCGGGTTGAGGCGGGTGCTCGGCGTCACCGCCGCATTGCGGACCCCGAGGGTCTCGGCGAGCGCGGCCTCTCGACGGCACAGCCGACGGACCGCGCGGAGGCGCTCCGCGGCGTCCCCCGCCTCCAGCAGCGCCTGTTGCTCGGGCAACGGCAGGCCCAGCCCGTCGAGGATCGACGCGGCGAGGAGATCGGGGTCGTCGGGGAGGAGGTCGGCGCGGCCACCGACCGCGTCGAGGAAGTCGACGAACCCCTGCCGGGCCTCGCGCGCGAGATCCTCGGTGCCGGCGTCGCCCGGTTCGTCGAGCCACGTGACGTCCGCGACGAGATAGGGCGCCCGCTGCTCGTGGACGGACTCGATCCGGAAACGCCGCTCGAGGTTCGCCTCGATGAGCAGATGCCCCTCGTGCCGGACGACTGCGTCGAGGCTCGCCGAGCACCCGACGTCGAACAACTGCGGGGTGGCGACCCCCACCTCGTGACCCCGACGGATCGCGACGACGCCGAACACCGGTTCGTCGCTGCGCTCCAGGTGCCCCACCATCGCGACGTACCGCGGCTCGAACACCCGCAGCGGCAGCCGCACGCCCGGCAGCAACACCGTGCCGAGCGGGAACAGGGGCAACGACTCCATGTCGCGAAACGCTACCCGGCCGATCGCCGCCCACGCCTTCCGACGAGGCGGTGACGCGGTGTGGGGTCCGCGACGGGGCGGCGCGGGCGGCCCGTCGGGGCGGGCGGCGCGGCTGACCCGACGGGTCGACGTGCACGGATGTGCGGCGCGTGACGTAAGCTGGGAGGACGTCCGTTCCGAGTGCCTGACCTTCAGAGCCTCCGCCCGGCGGACATCGACGGCCACACGAGTCGTCGTCACGACGCAGCCATCGACGGCGCGCGTGTGCGGGCCCCCACCGAAGAAGGACGTTCTTGACCACCTCTGCTTTCGCGCGCCTCGGCGTGCCCACCGCCCTCGCCTCCGTTCTCGAGGCCGACGGCATCACCACCCCCACCCCCATCCAGGCCGCGACCCTGCCGGACTCCCTCGCCGGGCGCGACGTACTCGGCCGGGGACGCACGGGCTCGGGCAAGACGTACGCGTTCTGCCTGCCGCTCGTCGCCCGCCTCGCCGCGTCGCCCGCGCCGCGACGGGCCGGTCGCCCGCGCGCGCTCATCCTCGTGCCGACCCGCGAACTGGCCCGTCAGGTCGAGGCCTCGCTCGCCCCCCTCGCCAAGGCCGCCGGCCTCAAGACCCTCCTCGTCTTCGGCGGCGTCGGTCAGAACCCGCAGGTCCAGGGCCTGCAGCGCGGCGTCGATGTGCTCGTCGCCTGCCCCGGACGCCTCGAGGACCTCATCGGTCAGGGGCACTGCCGGCTCGACGCCGTCGAGATCAGCGTCCTCGACGAGGCCGACCACATGGCCGACCTCGGCTTCCTCCCCGGCGTGAAGCGGCTCCTCGCCGCGACGCCGTCCACCGGCCAGCGGCTTCTCTTCTCCGCCACCCTCGACGCGGGCGTCGGCGTCATCGCCGACCGCTTCCTCCACGACCCCGTCACCCACCACGCGGACTCCGCGCAGTCGCCGGTGTCGAAGATGGAGCACCACGTCCTCCACATCGCCGCCGCCGACCGGCTCGACGTCGTCGCCGGGCTCACCGGTGGGGAGTCGCGCACCGTCGTCTTCACGCGCACGAAGTACGGCGCCAAGAAGCTCGCCAAGCAGCTCAACGGCGCCGGGGTGCCCTCGGTCGAGCTTCACGGGAACCTTGGGCAGAACGCCCGCGTGCGCAACCTCGACGCCTTCCACGCCGGCGACGTGACGACCCTCGTCGCCACCGACATCGCCGCCCGCGGCATCCACGTCGACGACGTCGAACTCGTCGTCCACGCCGACCCGCCCGTCGAGCACAAGGCCTACCTCCACCGCTCGGGCCGCACGGCGCGGGCGGGGGCGGCGGGCACGGTCGTCACCCTCATGACCGACGAGCAGGTCAAGGACGTCCGGCAGCTCACCAGGGCCGCCGGTATCGCCCCGACGACCACCCGCGTCAACCCGACCCACCCCCTCCTCGCCGAGCTCGCCCCCACCGGCGGCGCCGCCACGGGTGAGGTCCGCGCCCCGATCACGCCGATCGCCGCGTCCGAGCGCTCCGGTGGCCAGGGTCGCTCCGGTGGACGTGCGGGCGGACAGCACCGCCCGGCCGGCGAAGGTCGGTCTCGCCGCGGTGACTCCCCGCGTGGGGAGTCGGGCGGCGCGTCCGGGCAGGGCCGTCGTCGCTCCGGTGGCGCCGGTGCCACCGGTGAGGGTCGTCGGTCCGCCGAGCAGAGCGAGCAGCGAGGCTCCGACGGGGGCCGTGGTCGTCGTGGCGGGACCGGCCGCAGCGGCGCCGGCCGTGGCGCCGGGCGCCCCGCGGCGTCGTCGAGCACGTCGACGTCGGGGTCGCGCTCCGGCGGTGGCACGACGCGGCAGGGTCAGGGGTCGGCCCAGTCCGCCTCGCGTCGTGCCGGTGGAACCGCGGGCACCGGGGGCGCCAGTGGCGCCGGTGGCGCCGCGGCGTTCTCGGCCCGCTCCTCGGCCGGTCGTCGCCGCTGACCTCCCACCGATCCTCACCGTGCTCCGGCCCGGCTTCCCGTTCTGCCACGGGAGCCGGGCCTTGGCATCTCCTCGGCCGCTTTCTCGAGGTGACCTCGTGACCTCGTGACCTCGTGCGCTCTGCTCGGACGGCGACGACGGAGGCGCCTTGCCTAAGCGCCTCTGCGGTCGAGGTGGGCGCGGCGGAACTGGGCGGGGGTGCGGCCGGTGAGGCGGGCGAAGGTGCGGGTGAAGGCGGCCTGGTCGTAGAACCCGCACCGGCCGGCGATCTCGGCGAGGGGGAGGTCGGACTCCCGCAGCAGGGCCGTCGCGAGGTCGATGCGCGTCGTGAGGACGAGCTGCCCCGGGGAGCGGTGGAACACGCGCCGGACGCGCCGCTCGAGGGTGTCGACGCTGCACCCGGCGACCTCGGCGAGTTCGGGGACCCGGATCGGTCGGTCGATGTGTGCCGCGATGTGGTCGACGATGCGGGTGAGCGACGTCATCGCGGGATCGTCGACGGCGTCGGCGCCGACGTCCTGGCTGAGGGAGGCGAGGCCGACGACACGTCCGTCGTGCCGCAGCGGGACCTTGTTCGTGAGGAACCACCGCGGTCGACCGCCGCGGGCGCTGATGAGCTCGAGCTCATGATGGAGCGGGCGGCCCGACTCGACGACCGCGCGATCCTGCGTCTCGTACCGCTCCGCGAGCTCCGGGACGAACAGCTGTGCCGCCGTCCGGCCCAACACCTCGCGCCGCGACCGCTTGCCCGCCCGGTGGACGAAGGTCGCGTTGACCGCGACGTAGCGTCCCTCGTCGTTCTTCACGCAGAACATCGTCGACGTGAGGTCGTCGACCAGGTCGAGCATCGCGCCCGCCAACGCCGCCCGAAGCTCGGGGGTGAGGAGGTGCGGTTCGCCGGTCATGTCCATCATCGTCGGCCATCGAGTCCTTGGAGAACGGCGCGGGGGACCGCGGAGGCGCGACGGATCCGCGGGGATTCGACAAGACGACCCCGCTCGCGGTCTCGATACTGGCCGGATGACCGAGCCGACGACGTCCCACGCTCACAGCGCCCACCCCGCCGCCGACACGACGTCGGCCGCCCCCACCGACAGCGCGACACCGCTGGAGACCGCGACACCCGCGGACACGGCGGCCCGCGACGCCCTCGCCCCCCTCGTCGAGGACGCCGTCGCGCTCGCCTACCGCTGGGTCGAGGCCACCGAACGCGAACAGACGAAGACCGAGCGCGCGACCACCGGACAGCTCGCCTCCCTCGTGCGTGACGAGGCGGGTCTCGACTTCGCGGTGCGGTTCGTCGACCGCGTCGCCCGCCCCGAGGACAACGCCGCCGCGGCCCGGGAGCTCTCGCACCTCACGACGAAGAACGCCTCGGGGTTCCTCGACACCGGCGACCGCGCCCTCCTCGGCCTCGGGGCCAAGGTCGCGACGCTCGCGCCGAGCCTCGTCGTGCCCCTCGCGCGTGGGCGGCTCAAGCAGATGGTCGGGCACCTCGTCGGCGACTCCCACGACCCCGCGCTCAAGAAGCACCTCACGCAGGCCCGTGCCCAGGGCTTCCGGCTCAACGTCAACCTCCTCGGCGAGGCCGTGCTCGGCGAGGCCGAGGCCGCCTCCCGCACCGAGCGGGTCACCGAGCTCCTGCGCCGCGACGACGTCGACTACGTGTCGATCAAGGTGAGTTCCCTCGTCTCCCAGATCAGTACGTGGGACCACGAGGGCACGGTCGCGCACTGCCTCGACCGGCTGCGGCCGCTGTACCGGGTCGCCAACGAGAAGCCCGAGAAGGCGTTCGTCAACCTCGACATGGAGGAGTACCGCGACCTCCACCTCACGATCGACCTCTTCCGCCGCATGCTCGAGGAGCCCGAGTTCCACCAGCTCGAGGCCGGCATCGTGCTCCAGGCGTACCTGCCCGACGCCCTGCCCGCGCTCGAGGGACTCATCGCCTTCGCGCAGGAGCGGGTCGCCGCCGGCAAGGCGGGTATCAAGATCCGCCTCGTCAAGGGTGCGAACCTCGCGATGGAGGCCGTCGAGGCCGCCGTCCACGGCTGGGAGCAGGCCCCCTACGACACGAAGACCGAGGTCGACGCCAACTACCTGCGCTGCGTCGAGCGCGCCCTGCGCGAGGACGCCGCCGCCCCGGTCGACGGCCGCCCCGCCCCGATCCGCGTCGGTGTCGCGAGCCACAACCTCTTCGACATCGCCACCGCCCACCTCCTCGCGCAGAAGCGAGGCGTGTCCGACTCCCTCGACATCGAGATGCTCCAGGGCATGGCGCCCGCGCAGTCGCGCGCCGTCAAGGAGGCCGTCGGCACCGTGCTCCTCTACACCCCCGTCGTCGCGCCCGAGGACTTCGACGTCGCGGTCAGCTACCTCATCCGCCGCCTCGAGGAGAACGCCACCCCCGGCAACTTCCTCCACGCGATCTTCGACGACGGCGCGAGCACCGCCGCCTCCGACAGCCCGATGGCCGAGCAGGAGGAGCGCTACCGCGAGTCGGTCGAGGCGATCCCGGGCACGTCGGTCGGGCCACGCCGTCGCGCCGAGCGCGCGGAGTTCGGCGAGGTGTTCGACAACACACCGGATTCCGACCCCGCCCTCCCCGAGGTACGGGAGTGGGCGGTGGCGGCGCTCCGGGCCACCCCCGCGCCCCTCACCTCTCCGGTGCTCCGGACGACCGAGGCCGTCGACGAGGTCGTCGCCGCCGCCCTGCGCGCCCAGCGGGAGTGGGTCGCGCGACCGGCCTCCGAACGCGCCGCGCTGCTGCGGGCCGCCGCCCGTGAGATGGAGAAGCGCCGCGGGGAGTTCCTCACGGTCATGGCCGCCGAGGGCGGCAAGACGATCGAACAGGCCGACCCCGAGGTGAGCGAGGCGATCGACTTCGCCCGCTACTACGCCGATCGGGTCGCCGACCTGGGCTCCGGTCTCGCCGCCGACGGTGCGCGGTTCCGGCCCTCCCCGGTGACGCTCGTGACGCCGCCGTGGAACTTCCCCGTCGCCATCCCGCTCGGCGGTGTGCTCGCCGCGCTCGCCGCCGGCTCGGCCGTCGTCATCAAGCCCGCGCACCCCACCCCCGGGTGCGTCGAGGTCGGCATGGCCGCGATCCACGCCGCCGGCATCCCCGCCGACGTCGCGCAGGTCGTCCGCACCGACGAACGGGCGGTCGGCCGGCACCTCGTCGCGCACGCCGACGTCGAGACCGTCGTCCTCACCGGGGCGAGCGAGACCGCCCACCTCTTCTCCGGGTGGCGCGTCGGGCACGAGCACGGCGCGCGGGTCTACGGCGAGACCTCCGGCAAGAACGCGCTGGTCGTCACCCCGGCGGCGGACCTCGACCTCGCGGTCGCGGACCTCGTCAAGTCCGCGTTCGGGCACGCCGGTCAGAAGTGCTCGGCGGCCTCCCTCGGCATCCTCGTCGGCTCGGTCGCGACCTCCGACCGGTTCCGGCGGCAACTCATCGACGCCGTCCGCTCGCTGCGTGTCGGCTGGCCGCAGGAGCTCTCGACGACGATGGGCCCGATCATCGAACCCCCGGAGGGCAAGCTGCTGCGAGCTCTCACGACCCTCGAACCGGGGGAGCGGTGGATCGTCGAGCCGCGCCGGCTCGACGACACCGGTCGGCTGTGGAGCCCCGGCCTCAAGGAAGGCGTGCGGCCCGGCTCGTTCTTCCACCTCACCGAGGTGTTCGGTCCCGTGCTCGGCCTCATGCACGCCGACTCCCTCACCGAGGCGATCGAGCTCCAGAACGCGACCGCCTTCGGCCTCACCGCCGGGCTGCACTCCCTCGACGCCGACGAGATCGACGAGTGGCTCGAGACCGTCGAGGCCGGCAACCTCTACGTCAACCGCCACATCACCGGCGCCATCGTGCGGCGGCAGAGTTTCGGTGGCTGGAAGGAGAGCTCGGTGGGCCCCGGCGCCAAGGCCGGCGGACCCAACTACGTCGCGCAGCTCGGCCACTGGGCGCCCGAGGGGCTGCCGCGGCAGTTCGGCGACCTCGAGCCGGCCGTGCGCCGTGCGCTGCGGGCGTTCCTGCCGATGCTCCCCGATCGCGAGGAGCGCACCTGGCTCCGCGCCGCCGCAGCGAGCGACGCGCGCGCCTGGCAGGACGAGTTCGGCGTCGACCGCGACGACTCGGCGCTCGTCGTCGAGACCAACGTGTTCCGCTACCGCACCCACCCACAGGTGTGGGTGCGCACCGAGGCCGGTGCCTCGCTCGCCGCACTGCTGCGACTCGTGCTCGGAGCGATCGTCACCGGTTCGCCGCTGCGCCTCAGTCTCGACCCCGGGATGAGTGCGCGGCTCAAGGACCTCCAGGGCCGCGACGCCGACGTCGACGAAGCGCTGCTCGTCATCGCCCGGTACGTCGACGCCGCCGAGAGCGGCGAGGACTTCATCCTCCGCGTCGAACGCGGCGACGTCGGCGGACGCCTCAAGGTCCTCGGCGAGAACCCGACCCTGACGACCGCCCTGCGCGAGGAGGAGGCGCGCGGTCTCGTCACCCTCTTCACCGACCCCGTGCTCGCCACCGGCCGCCGCGAACTGCTGTTCTTCCTGCGCGAGCAGGCCGTCAGCCGCACGCGCCACCGCTACGGCCACCTCGACAAGGGCGCCGGAGCCTGGTGATCCGACGCGACGCGCCCCCTCCGGTCTCCTCGACCGGGCGGGGGCGCGTCGTCGTCTCGGGCGTGGCGTCGTGTCGGGCGTGGCGCCGCGCCGCGGGCGTCGCAGGGCCGGGTGGCGGCGGGCGGGTCGGCACGCGGCGGGGCGGGGGTTGGCCCCGGCGGGGCAGTGTTGGCACCCGGTTGGGGGCGGCGGCACGCGTGAGTCACGCGCGGCGGCGCGGGCCGCGGGGGACGTAACTCAGGCGGCGGGGGTGCGGGGCGCGCCAGGGGTGTCCGGGATGTCCGGGGTGTCGACGGTCGTGACGACCGACGTCACGCTCGGGCGGGCGGGGGTGGAGCCGAAGCCGAACCGCACCGGCGGGGTGACGGGGCGCAGGTCGCCGAGGTCCGTGCCGGTCCACGACGCGACGAGCGAGGTGAGGTCGTGCACGTCGTGGGCGCCGTAGTACTCCCGACGTCCGTGGCCCGCCGTGCCCGCGGTGCGCAGGCCGACCACGCGGGCGGGAAGGTCGGTGAACCGGCAGAATGCGGGGGCCGTCGCGATTGGACGCGGGATCGCCCGGAGCAGCCACCCCAGCCCGGTGCGGCTCCCGGTCGTGAACGCCAACCGGAGGGGACCGGCCTCGACCGTCCACGTCTGCGCCGGCCCGATCGTCGGGGCGCCGGCGATGTCGCAGGTCACCGGCGTGAGGACGACGTCGTCGAAGGAGTACGTCGCCGTGACGAACTCGGCGACCTCCATGCCCGGGGCGAGCAGGAGGCGTTGCCCATCCGGCCGCTCGACCATGACGTCGGTGAACGAGCCCAGCGGTGAGGTGGGCCAGTGACCGACGACGAGCCGCGTGCCCTCGGCCGTCCCCATGCCGGCGATGAAGCCCTCGAAGGTGTGACGGGTCATCGGGTCTCCTCGGGTGAGGTCGGGAGGTGGTCGGCGTCGTCGCCGTTCGCGGTGTCGCGGCCGCCGACGTCGTCGGGGACGTCGCGGGAGAACACCCCGAGGAGGAACTCGACGTCGGCGTGGGTGACGACGCGTCCCCACCCCCGCTCGGCGAGCGCGGCGCTCGCCTCGTTGAAGGCCTCGAGTCCGGAGACATGGGCGTCGTCGGGGTGGGGTCCCCAGTTGACGAGCACGAGATCCGCGGCAGGGGCGGCGATCTCGTCGACGAGCGCGTACGTGGCGGCCCGGTCGTCGGCGTCGAGGTAGTAGAGGACCTCGCTGACGACGAGGAGGTCGGGGGCCTGCGCGAGGCCGTCCGGGCGTTGCGGCAGGGGGGAGTGGGCGACCTCGACGTGCGGGGTGTCGGCGAGGCGCGTCGTCGCGAGGGCGACGGCCGCCCGCGAGGCGTCGGTCGCGAGGATCCCGTCCACCCGCTCGGCCAGCGCGGCGACGAGTTCCCCCGTGCCGCAGCCGGCGTCCCAGGCCGATCGGTATCGCGGGCGCCGCAACGACGCGAGGACGATCGCGATCTTGCGCCGTTCGTACCAGCTCGACGCGACCTTCCACGGGTCCGGATCGTCGGCGTACAAGCGGTCGAAGTCGGGGGTCCTCACCCGCTCATCGTGCCAAAGCCGCACCGTCTCGCCACCCGAGCCCGACCCGAGACGGCAGATGGGAGGGAAGCTCTCCTACTCCTGGGGCAGTAGTGCCGCTGCCATCCCATCTGCCGTCTCGGGTTGTCAGCGGAGGAGGGGTGGGAGGTCGGTCCGGGGGACGTCGGCGACCGAGGCGTGCCGCCAGCGGGGATCGTTGCTCTTGTCGACGAGCAGCGCCCGGACGCCCTCGCGGAAGTCGGGCTCCTCGGCGAAGACGCGGGCGAGGGCACGGTCCTGGTCGAGGACGGCCTCGAGCGTCCCGAGACGCGCGGCGCGGCGCAGCGCGGCGAGGGTGAGGCACACCGAGAACGGTGAGCGGGCCCTGATCGCCGCGGCCGCCTCGTGCGCGCGGTCGGCGCCCTCGCCGTCCCACTCCTCGAGCCGGGTGAGGATGGCCGCGGCGTCGTCCCCGGCGTAGCAGGCGTCGATCCACGCGCGGTCCTTCTCCAGGGGTGCGGGGTGGGAGGTCGACCCGAGGTCGGCCGGCGCGGGGACCTCACCCGAGGCCAGTCCCTCGACGATCCCGGGGAGGTGCTCGCTCGAGACGAGGACGTCGGCCATCCCGAGCATCACCGCATCGGCGCCGGTGGCGACGGTGCTCGTCAGTGCGAGGTGCGTCCCGAGCTCGCCCGGCGCGGCCGCCAGCAGGTGCAGCCCGCCCACGTCGGGGAAGAAGCCGATCTTCGTCTCGGGCATCGCGATCTTCGTGCGCTCGGTGACGAGACGCAGTGAGGCGTGTCCGCCGATGCCGATGCCGCCGCCCATGCACACCCCGTCCATGAACGCGACGGTCGGGACGGGGAAGGTCCCGATGAGCGCGTCGACGTCGTACTCGGTGTCGAAGAACGCGAGCGCCGCGTCGGGATCGCCGTCGAGCAGCGAGCGACGCACCGAGACGACGTCCCCCCCGGCGCACAGCCCCTTCTCGCCCGCGCCGGTGATCGCGACGACCCGCACGGCGTCGTCGGCGGCCCACTCCCGGAGCTGCGCGCGCATCGCGTCGACCATCGCCCACGTGAGGGAGTTGATCGCCTTGGGCCTGTCGAGGGTCACGAGGCCGGATGCACCCCGGCGCTCGAACCTCACCTCGGTCGTCTCGCTCACCGTCGTCCTCCTTCGTCCTCGTGCGTCGCCCTGTGATCCTCGTGCGTCGCCGTCGTCGGTCTCACCCTCGTCGTCATCCGGCCGACCTCGTCGCGCCCACGAACCCGCGGTGACTCGCGACGTCCCGCGTGCCGCTCCTCCGCGACACCGGGAGGACGGTCGGTCACCGCGATGTCCCCGGCCAGACCGGAGGCCACGTGAACGGTGGCGCCGGAGCGGCCGATCGTGGGCGGATCGGCGCCGCGGCGGGCCACCGGCCGGATCGCCACCACCGTATCCCCGGCCCCGGGAACGGACGCGACATGGTGCCGACGGTGCGGGTCCGGTCGTATCGAGGAGGCATCCGCGCAGACCGAGAGGCTGTCAGTGGGCTGTGGCAGACTCCCGATCGTCGGCCACGGGGATCCTGCGTCGACGGTTCGACTCATCGGAGTTCGCGTGTTCCTCACCCGGTTCAGCCTGCGCAACCGCGCGCTGATCGCTCTCGTCACCGTCTTCGTCATGATCGGCGGGTTCATCGCCCTCGGGGGCATGCGTCGGGAGCTCATCCCGCCCATCCAGATTCCGGTCGCCGGAGTCGTCACCGTCGTGCCCGGCGCGGGCCCGGGGGTCATCGAGGACCAGGTCACGAGCCCCATCGAGGCGGCCGTGCTCGGCGTGGAGGGCGTCGAGAAGGTGGAGTCGACCTCCTCGGCCGGCCTGTCGTCGGTGACGGTCAACCTCCAGTACGGCACCGACCTCCCGCAGGCACAGGCCAAACTGCAGCGCGCCGTCCTCGCCGTGCGCAACCTCCCCGACGGCGCCGATCCTCGTGTCATCACCGGCAGCATCGACGACTTCCCCGTCATGCAGATCTCGGCGAGCGGTGGCGAGAACGCCGATCAGCTCGCCACCCGCATCAAGGACCTCGTCGTCCCCGACCTCAAGGACGTGCCCGGAGTCCGTGAGGTGCAGGTCAGCGGCGCCGCCGACAAGATCGTGCGCATCGACCTGGACGAGGACGAGATGAAGCGCACCGGCGTCACCGCGTCGTCGGTCACGAGCCTGCTGCAGGCCAACGGCATCGTCGTGCCCGGCGGCCGCCTCACCGAGGGCTCCCAGGACCTCGACGTGCAGACCGGCAGCCGCCTCACCAGCGTCAAGCAGATCCGCGAGCTCCCACTCGCCTCCCTGCCGGCGCGCGCGGCGAACCCGCTCGCGCAACTGTCCGGCGGCGGGGCGGGTCGGGGTGCCGCGGGTGGTGCCGGTCGTCCGAGCAGCGCGGGAGGGGGTGCCGGGGCCGGCGGCGGATCGTCCCTGGGCGGGTTCGGCATGCGGGCCCCGATCCCGCTGGCACGGCCCCTCGCGCCCACGACGCCCCCCTCGCCCACGACGCCCCCCGCCCCCACGGGCTCGCCCACCACGCCTCCCTCACCGTCGGCGCCCTCGCCCACTCCGGCGCCGACGACGGCCCCGCCCACGCCCACGACGTCGCCGACGCCCCGGCCCACGGGACGGCCCACCACGCTCCCCACGGGCCTGCCCACGGCCATCCCCACCAGCCTGCCGCCGGGCACACCGTGGCCCGAGGGACTGCCGCCGCTGCCCGAGCTCCTCGCGCAGCTCGAACAGCTCCCGCGCCTGATCTCCGCCCTCGAGCAGCTCGAACAGCTGCAGGGTCAGCTCCAGGGCCTCGACCAGTTGCAGAAGCAGCTGCAGGGCCTCGAACAGCTGCAGGAGTTGCAGGGCCAGCTCGGTGAGCTGCGCCGGCTGCAGGGCCAGCTCGAGCAGCTGCGTGGCCTCCAGGGGCAGCTCGCGCAGCTGGCGCAGCTGCAGGGACAGCTGCAGCAGCTCCAGGGTCTGCAGGGTCAGCTCGCCGGGCTCGCGCAGCTGCAGGGCCAGTTGCAGCAGCTCCAAGGGCTCCAGGCCCAGCTCGCCGGACTCTCCGAGCTGCAGAAGCAGCTCGCCGCGTTGCAGGGCGGTCAGACCGTCCCGACGCCCAAGATCCACACCCTCGGCGACGTCGCCAAGGTCGCCCTCGTCGACGCCCCCGGCGCCGGTGTCTCCCGCTCGGACGGCCGCCCCAGCGTCACGCTCGCCATCACCAAGACGCCCGAGGCCGGTGCGGTCGACGTGTCCCACGCCATCCACGAGAAACTCGCGGACGTCGAGGCCACGATCCCCGGCGGCAAACTCACCGTGGTGTTCGATCAGGCCCCGTTCATCGAGAACTCGATCGAGGACCTCGGCACCGAGGGCGTCCTCGGACTCGCCATGGCCGTTCTCGTCGTGTTCGCCTTCCTGCTGTCGCTCCCGTTGACGCTGGTCACAGCTCTGTCGATCCCGATGTCGCTGCTCATCGGCATCATCGGTATGAAGATCGGCGGCCTCTCGCTCAACATCCTCACGCTCGGCGCGCTCACGATCTCCGTCGGCCGCGTCGTCGACGACTCCATCGTCGTCATCGAGAACATCAAGCGGCACCTCGACCTCGGCGAACCCAAGAATCTCGCGATCCCCCGCGCGGTCAAGGAGGTCGCCGCGGCCATCACCGCCTCGACGGCGTCGACGGTCGCGGTGTTCCTGCCCATCGGCGTGGTCGGCGGGCAGGCCGGCGAGTTGTTCCGGCCGTTCGCCATCACGGTCGCGCTCGCGATGAGTGCCTCGCTGCTCGTCGCGCTCACGATCATCCCCGTGCTCGGGTACTGGTTCGTGCGTGGCTCCTCCGAGGCCGGCCGAGGCCGGTGGCGCCTGCCCTGGCGCCGCCGGAACGCGCACGCCGAGGGCGACGGCGCGGACGAGGGCGCCTGGGGCCAGGCGGAGAACCCGGGTGCCGAGAACCCGGGTGTCCTCGGCGCCCGTGACGACGTCGATGACACGGGCGGGAACGTCGTTGACACGGGCGAGAACGTCGATGACACGGGCGTGAACACGGACACACGGCCGCAACCCGTGGCCGGATCCGCCGCCCACGGCTCCGCCGGGATCGTCCATCGCGCCTACCTGCCGGCGCTCGGATTCGCCATGCGTCGCCCGATCGTCACGGTGCTCGTCGCGTTCCTGCTCCTCGGCGCGACCGGGGTGGCCGCGACGGGCCTCAAGACCGACTTCATCGGCGACTCCGGGTCGAACTCGTTGCAGATCTCCCAGGAACTCCCGGCGGGCACCACCCTCGCGACCACCGACGCGAAGGCCAAGATCCTCGAGCGCATCGTGCGGTCACGCCCCGAGGTCGACTCCGTCCAGACGACGATCTCCGGCTCCGGCGGCAACGGCCTGGAGGCGCTGTTCATCGGCGGCGGCAGCAACACCGCCCGCATGACCGTCACGCTCAAGGACGACACGGACGCCGAGGCCACGTCCCAGGCGCTGCGCTCCGAGGTGGGCACGCGGACCGACCTCGGCACCGTATCGGTCTCCGAGGCCGGTGGCGGGGGACCTGGGAGCCGCCAGGTCGAGGTCTCCGTGCAGGCCGCGGATGCCGAGGATCTCCGTACGGCGGCCGCAGCCGTCGAGAAGTCGGTGCGTGGCGTCGGCGGTACGCGGGATGTCGCGAACAATCTCGCCGCGGAGGTGCCGCAGCTCTCGGTGCAGGTCGACGGCGGCAAGGCCCTGCAGCGGGGACTCACCGAGCCGCAGATCGGCCTCGCCGTGGCGAGCGCGCTCAAGGGTTCGACCATCGGCAGCGTCGAGATCGACCAGCAGCGACGCGACGTCGTGGTCCACGAACGTCCCTCCCCCAAGACGGTCGCCGCGCTCGAGGACATCCCCGTCGGCAGCGACCTCAACGGCAAGACCGTGCGGCTGCACACCGTCGCCTCGATCGAGGAGACGAAGGCCTCCGCCTCGATCAGCCGCGTGGACGGCCGCCGCACGGCGCTGATCACCGCCGTCCCCGAAGGAAACGACCTCGGCAAGCTCACCCGCGACATCCAATCGGCGCTCGACTCGACGCAGCTGCCCCCGGGCGCGTCCGCGACGATCGGTGGGGTCAGCGCCGACCAGCAGGAGGCCTTCGGTCAGCTCGGCATCGCGTTGCTCGTCGCCATCGCGATCGTCTACGTCGTCATGGTCGCGACGTTCGGCAGCCTCATCCAGCCGCTCATCCTGCTCGTGAGCGTGCCGCTCGCGGCCACGGGCGCGCTCGCGGCGCTCGAGCTCACCGACACCGCCCTCGGCGTCCCGGCGATCATCGGCCTCCTCATGCTCGTCGGCATCGTCGTCACCAACGCGATCGTGCTCATCGACCTCGTCAACCAGCACCGAGAGGCCGGGCTCGGGGTCGACGAGGCGGTGTACGCCGGAGCGCGAGACCGCGTGCGGCCCATCGTCATGACGGCGCTCGCGACGATCCTCGCCCTCGTGCCGATGGCGCTCTCCCTCTCCGGCGGTGGGGCGTTCATCTCCCAGCCGCTCGCGCTCGTCGTCATCGGTGGCCTGTTCAGCTCCACCGCCCTCACCCTCCTCGTCGTCCCGGCGCTCTACCTCCTCATCGAGCGTCGACGCGCCGGCCGTGGCGACCCCCGCGACCCCCTCGCCGAGCAGCGCCGCGACGAGCAGCGCCACGCCGAGGAACGCCGCGCGGCGGAACGTGAGCCGGGTGGGAACGACCCCGAGGGGGAGACCGTCGGGGCCGGCGACGGCGCGAACGGTGACGGGCGACCGACCGGGCCCGGGCCTTCACCGCGCTGACGGGCAGGATCCAGGCGGGACTCAGGTCGACTCCGGGGTCACCGGGAGGCCATGAGGGCGAGAACGTCGACTCCGCTTCTTGCGCAACGCGGGAACGGATGGTTAGGTGACCACACGACGACGACGTCGAAGGAGTGCACCGTGACCATCTTGCAGGACGCGACCACCGCCCCGGACCTCCCCTCGATAGGAGCTCCGAACGCCTCACCGATCGAGGGGACCAAGAGTGTGCGGGTGCCCCACGCCCCCGTCTCGGTGCGCCAGGCCCGTCGCATCGTCTCCGCAGATCTCACCGCCCGCGGCGTCGACCGTGTCGTCGTCGAGGAGGCCGAAGCCGTCGTCTCCGAGTTCGTCGGCAACGCGGTGTTCCACGCCCGCCCTCTCGCCGACGGATGCGTCCGGGTGCGCTGGAAGGTCAAGAGCGGCGCCGTCGAGGTCGAGGTCCGCGACGGCGGCAGCGACACCGTCCCTAAGCCGGTCCGCCACTCGCTGTGGGCGGTGCGCGGCCGGGGCCTTCGCATCGTGCGCAGCATGGCCCACGAGTGGGGCGTGCAGGACGAGCGCAACGGCCGTACCGTCTGGGCCGCGCTCGGCGGACCCTCCCGCCGCCGCCGGCTCTGAACCTGCGATCGGCGGTCTCCGCCACTCCGCCGGGCCCGTGTCGATCGTGACGCGGGCCCGCGGCGTCGAGAGGGTGCCGCCGACGCCCTACGCTGTCCGGCATGGGTAAGGCATCACGACGCGCTCGGCAGGCCGAGCGAGCACAGTCCCCGTCCGTCCCCGCCGCACCGTTCGTCGCGAGGCCGTTCGAGGGGTTGGCGGGGGAGACCGACATCGTCGCGATGCGCGAGATCGTGCCCGCGGCCACCGCGACGCTGACGCTGCGCACCGATGCGGAGCCGCTTCGCGAGGCCGCGACCGTGGGCGGTGGCGAGGTGCCCGAGACCCTCGAACTCGTCACCGTCCTGCCGATGGCATGGCCCGGGCTCCACCGCGGCGACGGCACGTACCTTCTGGGCCTCCAGTCCGGGTCGCACACCGGCGACTACTCCCGCGACACCGCGCACGTGCTCCTCGAGCTCCTGCGCACCCCGGCGGGCAGCCCGGCCCGGCCCACGACGGTCGCGAACGCGTCCACCCCGCGACTGCAGGATCTCGTCGTCGCCGAGGCCCCCATGCCGGTGACGATGCACGAGACGTTCGAGTTCTGGTTCGCGCCGGGCGCCGACCTCGACGGCGAGGCCGGGGCGTCGCTGCAGGAGACGAACGAGGCGATCATCCCCACGACCAAGCTGACGAGCACCGACTCGGCGTACTGGTGCCGAGTCGGCGACCGCACGCACCTGCGCTGGCTCCAGCCGCACGACGAGGACGCCGCCACCGACGCCCTCGCCCGCCTCGTCGCCGCGGGTGAGGCGTCCCTCGGCGAGGGCACCCGGCTGCTCGGCGCCTTCCGAGCGTGTGGCCTCCTCGTGCCCGTGTGGGATCTCGACCCGCGGTTCGAGGCCGACGCCTACGAGGACGCGGCGGCCGACATGGCCGCCCGCTTCGCCGAGGCCGCCGCGGACGGGGGCCCTCTCACGCCGGAGGAGCGCCGGGCCCGAGGCGGGCTCCTCAGCCGCCAGCTCACGCTGCGATGACCGCGCGGATCGGGTACCTCGGTCCCCCCGGGACGTTCACGGAGATGGCGCTGCTTCGCCTCCCCGAGGCGGAGACCTGCGAGGCGGTGCCGTGTCCGTCGGTCGACGCCGCGCTCGCCCGCGTCCGCGCCGGGGAGCTCGACTCGGCGGTCGTCGCGATCGAGAACTCCGTCGAGGGTGGGGTCTCAGCGACACTCGACGGCCTGGCCGCAGGTTCCCCGCTGCACCTCGTCGGCGAGGTGGTCGTGCCGATCCGGTTCGTCCTCGCCGTCCGACCGGGCACTCGGATGGAGGACATCCGTGCGATCTCCACGCACAGCCACGCGTGGGCGCAGGTCAGAGGGTGGATGGCCCGCAACCTTCCCGAGGCCGCGTTCGTCCCGGCGCTCTCCAACGCCGCCGCGGCCGCCGACCTCGTCGGAGAGACGCCCGTGCCGTTCCAGGCGGCGGTCTGTCCGCAGATCGCCGCGGACCGGCACGGCCTCGTTCCCCTCGCCGACGACATCGGGGACATCCCCGACGCCGTCACCCGGTTCGTCGTCGCGGCACGCCCCGGCGCCCTGCCGGCGCCGACGGGTGCGGACAAGACGACCGTCGTGCTCTACCAGCGGGGCGATCGACCCGGTGGGCTGCTCGAGCTGCTCGAACAGTTCGCGGCCCGGGGGATCAACCTCACCCGCCTGGAGTCGCGCCCCACCAAGGAGTCGCTCGGGTCGTACTGCTTCTCGGTCGACCTCGAGGGCCACGTCGAGGACGAGCGGGTCGGGGAGACCCTCATGGGCCTGCGCCGGATCTGCGGGCAGGTGAGGTTCCTCGGCTCCTATCCCCGCGCCGACCGCCGACCGGCCGGCATCGACCCCGACCACGACGATGCGGCCTACGTCTCCGCGCGCACGTGGCTGGACGGGTTGCGGTCGCGCACGACGTGACCGGACCGGCGGGGGCCGGGGAGCGTCCGGGACATGTCCGGGCCCGCGCCTGCGTCGGGACGCTCACTGCTCGGGCGCCCCGGAGCGGGGCAGATGCCGTTCAGCGCACGCGGGTGGCCGCGGTGGCGCCGTCGGCCGGGGCGACGGTCGCCGGGGCGACGGTCCTCGGCGGCAGCACCTCATTGGAGGCGTTCGCCCCGTGGTGCTCGCCCTCCTCACCGGTCGGCGCGACGCGGACGAGGAGCGTCTTCGGCAGCACGCTCACGGTGAGCGCGCGGGCCGGGCCGATGTGGTCGCCGTCGAGCTGCACCTCCTGTTCGTGTCCCCCGGGGAGCTCGACGTTCATGGTGCGGCACTGGAAGTGTTCGATGCGACGGTGACCGAAGTGGTTCTTGGTGAGGATGCCGGTGACCACGGCTCCCCAGCCGACGACGCCCTTGGGGGAGAGCAGCACCGCGTCGAAGGCGCCGTCGTCGACGCACGCGTCGGGGAGCAGCTCGACGCCGCCCTGCAGGCGGCCGACGTTGCCGATGATGATCGAACGGACCCGACGGTGCAGGGGGCGGTCGCCGTCGAACTGCACGGTGGTGCCGAACCGAGGTCCGTTCAGCTGCTTGGCTCCCGAGACGAGGTAGGCCGCCCAGCCGATGCGGCTCTTGAGCTTCTCGGGGGCGTCGGCCATCACCGAGGCGTCGAACCCGAGCCCCGCCATGACGAGGAAGTAGTAGTCCTTGGGCTCGTCCTGGGTGCTGTGCGGCGCGATGAGGAGGCAACCCATGTCGATCGGCCTGTCGACGCCGGTGAGCGCGATGACCAACGACTCCTCGAGCGACTCGAACGGCAGGTCGAGATTGCGTGCCAGCAGGTTGCCGGTGCCGCCGGGCAGCAGCCCCATGGGGATGGGGGAGTCGCGCAACGCGGCGGCCACGGCACGCACCGTCCCGTCACCGCCGAGCGCGCAGACGAGCTCGACCTCCGCGTCCATGGCCTCCCGCGTCTGGCCCGTGCCGTTGTCCTCCTCCGTGGTCTCCCACCAGCGCAGTGCCCAGCCGTGCTCGGCGGCGATCCGGTCGAGACGCCTGCGGACCTGGCTCACGTCGTCGAACTTCGTCGGGTTGACGATGACGGCGGCGACCGGGCGCGGCGCATCGTCGTCGCCGTCGGCATGGCGTCGGGCCGCGTGCGCCGTTGCGGACTCCGTCGGCGTGCCGTCGAATTCGCCACGGCCCATGCCGACGGTGGTCCAGACGACCGTCGCGACGGCGAGGAGGGCGGCGAGGAGGCCGGCGAGCAGGGCGAGATCGGTCACGAGCTGACGTTACCGCCGGCCCGAGCCACCACGCGTCTCGAGTTGCGTCCCGGGCACCCCGGCGTCGCGCGGTCCTCGCCCGGGGTGGCGGCCGATACGCTTGAGCCGTGATCGACATCAAGCTCCTCCGCGAGAACCCGCAGGCCGCCCGCGCGTCGCAGCACGCCCGGGGTGAGGACGAGGGGATCGTCGACGCGATCCTCGCCGCCGACGAGCGTCGTCGATCCTCCCTCTCCGAGTTCGAACGCCTCCGCGCCGAGCAGAAGGGCACGAGCAAGACCGTCGGCGAGGTGATGGGGCGTCTCGGCGCCGCGAAGAAGGCCGGTGCCGCGCCCGAGGACGTCCACGCCCTCGAGAAGGTGGCCAACGAGGCCCGCCGCGCCGCCGGCGACCTCTCCGACCGCGTCAAGGGGCTCCAGGCCGCCGCCGACGAGGCCGAGGCCGAATTGGGCGCCCTCATGCGAAGGATGCCCAACATCGTCATCGAGGGCGTGCCCGCGGGCGGCGAGGAGGACTTCGTCGAACTCACCACCGCGGGTCGAAGCCCCCGCGACTTCGCGGCCGAGGGCTTCGAGCCCAAGGACCACCTCGAGATCGCCGAGCACCTCGGCCTCCTCGACATGGCCCGCGGCGTCAAGGTCGCCGAGTCGCGCTTCTACTACACCGTCGGCCAGGGCGCTCGCCTCGAGAACGCCCTCATGCAACTCGCCCTGCAGACCGCCTACGACAACGGGTTCACCCAGATCGGCGTGCCCACCCTCGTCAACCCGACGGTGATGACCGGCGCCGGGTTCCTCGACTCGCACGCCGACGAGGTCTACAAGCTCGGTACCGACGACCTGTACCTCACCGGCACCTCCGAGGTCGCGCTCGCGGGCTTCCACGCCGACGAGATCATCGACCTCACCGACGGCCCGCTTCGCTACACCGCGCTGTCGACGTGCTACCGACGCGAGGCGGGCAGCTACGGCAAGGACACCCGCGGCATCATCCGCGTGCACCAGTTCCAGAAGGTCGAGATGTTCGTCTACTGCCGTCCCGAGGACGCCGAGGCCGAGCACGAGCGGCTCCTCGAGCACGAGCGCGGGATGCTCGACGCGATGGAGATCCCCTATCGCGTCATCGACGTCGCCGCCGGCGACCTCGGCGGCCCGGCCGCCCGCAAGTTCGACTGCGAGGCGTGGGTCCCCACGCAGGGCAAGTACCGCGAACTCACCTCGACGTCGAACTGCACGACGTTCCAGGCCCGCCGGCTCGGCACGCGGGAGCGCACCGAGAACGGCACCCGCATCGTCGCGACCCTCAACGGCACCCTCGCGACCACCCGGTGGATCGTCGCCCTGCTCGAGAACCACCAGCAGGCCGACGGCACCGTCCGTGTCCCCGCCGCCCTCGTCCCCTTCCTCGGCACCGAGGTCCTCGTTCCCGACGGTCGCTGAGGTGCGGCGGGTCGATCGGGACGAGGCCGGACAACTACTCCGCGAGGAACGCCCCGGTGCAGCGGTGCACGAGGTGATCGTCGGGCAGATCCGCCCGGATCTGCGCGATCGACAGGTGCCCGGTGCGCAGGAGCCTCCCGACGTGCACGAGTACGCCTACACCGACGGCGGGGGCTACTCGTGGAGCTGGGCCACGCCGCAGCTCATCCGTGCGGGCAGTCGGCTGTGGTGCACCACTCCCGTCGACGACGAGGTTCTGTGCGTGCGCGGTGAGACGGCGCTCGGGACTCCCGAGGTCCTCCGGTCACGACGGGGCACGCTGGCCCTCCTTCGCAGTCGGTTCAGCACGCCGCAACCGACCCTCGTCGACCCCGCGGTCGTCGCCCCCGCCGACCCCACCCACGGGACGGCGATGACCGAGGAGGAGGCGCTGCTCGTCCTCCGCAGCCACCACGCCGGACTCACGCGCACGGGTCGGGCGTGGGTCGGCGCCTCACTCGCCACCGTCCCCGTGGTGGCCAACATGTTCAGCGTGTGGGTGGGGTCGGGAGGGGGGACGGCGTGGGTCGCGCTCGGACTCCTCGCCCTGGGGCCCGTCGCGCTCGCCTCGGCGATGTACGCCGGGCCCGGACGCCGTCGTCGCCTGCGCCTGACGAGGCCCGTCGCCGAGGGATTCCTCGACCTCGTCGATGTCACGACGTGGACGGACGCCGTCGTCACCGTCACGGATGTCGACGGGCGGCGGTGGAGCTGGCAGGTGCGCCCCGAGTCCGACACCCGGCTGCCGGAGGGCGCCAGGGTCTGGGCCACCCCACTTCGCGAGGGCGGGTTCGTGCATCTCGTCGGGCAGCGCGCGAGTGACGGCGTCCCTCGAGTCATCGAGGCCCGCTCATCCGCCTCGATCGTGCTCCCACCGCGTTCGGAGATCCAGGACGTGCTCCGTTCCCGCTGAGGGGTGAGATCGCCACGGGGCCGTGCGGCACGTGGCCCGCACCCGGCGCGGGCGACGGACGTGACCCCCGGGTAGGGCGCGGGCCCCGATGACGAGCCCGCGACGAGGGTGCGCGTTGTTCAAGAAAGGCGTTCGACCTGGTCGCGGATGTGCCCAACTGGACGCAGGACGATCGCACGACTTGAATTCCCGAGCCTCGGCGAATAGAAGTCATACGATTGAGAACCCTTGTGGCACAGGGCATTTGAGGAAGCGGCGAGACTTCTCGCGAGAGGTTTCAGAATAGGTGTAGAAAGGTCGTCGACGGGCGATAGGGAGAGGGCCGAATAAGCTACCGCTCCGCCACCGCACACGAATGGGTCTCAAGAAAGGTCAGGGGTCGTCATGGATGACGCACGGCACAGCTCGACGGATCGCTTGAACTCCACCGAGCACATGAGGGAGTTCGCCGACCTCTACTCGCACCACCTCTACCTCGCGGGCTTCGTGCGCGAGTGGGCCGAGGCGACCAAGCGCGACGCCGAGGCCGAGAAGGGCATCCTCGAGGCGGAGTACCTCGAGGGCTACGCGAGGGCGCTGCGCGACATCACCGAGCACCTCGAGGCCGGAGAGGCTCTTCCCGGGGGACCCCTGTACACCCGGGTCGTCGAACGCATCGCCCAGGGCGAGCGGTACGCCTGAGCGGGCACACCGCCGGAGCAGACACCGCCTGAGCAGGACACGTCTCGGCGTGATGCTCACGCAGGGATGGGATGCTGGTGCACGTCATGGAGACGATCACCAGCCCCGCCAACCCCCGCCTGCGCGCCCTCGTCCGCCTGCGGCGACGCCGCGACCGTGACGCCGCGGGCGTGACGCTCGTCGACGGGGTGGAGGAGACGAGTCTCGCGCTGCGTTCCGGTGCCCGTGTGCGCGAGGCGTACTGGTGCCCCGATCTCGACGACGGCCGCGCCGCGCCCCTGATCGACGACCTCACCGACCGGGGGGTGCCGCTGATCCGGCTCTCCCGGGTCGCCTTCGAGAAGATCGCCTACCGCGAGGGCCCGGACGGCATGCTCGCGGTCCTCGAGACGCCGGGCCGGACGCTGGCCGGGTTCGAACCGCCCACGCCCGCGTTCCTGCTCGTCGCCGAACACGTCGAGAAGCCCGGCAACCTCGGTGCGATCCTGCGCACCGCCGACGCCGCGGGCGTGGACGGGGTCATCGCCGCCGATCCGGTGACCGACTGGGGCAATCCCAACGTCGTCCGGGGTAGCAAGGGCGCGGTGTTCTCCGTCCCCGTCGTCTCGGCCGGCAGCGAGGAGACGCTCACGTGGCTGCGGGATCGGGGGATCGCGCTGCTCGCCGCCACCCCCGACACCGACGTCCTGCACACCGAGGCCGATCTCACCGGCCCCGTCGCGATCGCCGTCGGCGCCGAGAAGGAGGGGCTGTCGGAGGCGCTGCTCGAGGCCGCCGACATCCGCGTCCGCATCCCGATGGTGGGACGCGTCGACTCCCTCAACGTCGCGACCTCCGCGGCGATCCTCCTGTACGAGGCGGTGCGTCAGCGGGCCGGCGCCGAACGCTGACGGGGGTCGGCCACTCGGTCCGGCGTGGCTCGCCGAGGGTGGTGCCCTTCGTCCCGGCCGCCGGGGTCTCGTGGTCGGAGGCCTGCTCACGCTGTGCCACCATGAGCGCATGCGAGTCGACCATGTCTCCTATGCCGCCGAGCAGGACGGCCTGCGCGCCACCGCGGACCGGCTGGCCGAGAAGCTCGGTGTCCGTGCGGTCAACGGCGGGGTGCACCCCAGCTTCGGCACGCGGAACATCATCCTGCCGATGGCCCACGAACGGTACGTCGAGGTCGTCGAGGTGCTCGACCACCCCGCCTCGGACAAGGCCCCGTTCGGCCAGGCCGTCCGGGCGGCCTCGGCCCGGGGTGGTGGCTGGATGGGCTGGGTGCTGCGGGTGGAGGACCTCGAACCCGTCTCGCAGCGCCTGGGTCGCGAACCGGTGCCGGGGTATCGCCGGTTCCCCGACGGACGGGAACTGCGCTGGCGGCAGCTCGGGGTCAACGGACTCATCAACGATCCCCAGCTGCCGTTCTTCGTGTGCTTCGAGAACCCCGAGCTGCACCCGTCGGGGGCGATCGGTGAGGTCCCCAGGGTGAACATCTCCGGGCTCACGATCGCGGGCGACCCCGATCGTGTCTGCGAGTGGCTCGGCCTGTCGCCGAACCAGACCTCCACGGTCATCGACTTCACGTTCATCGCGCCGCACGGCACCGCGGGCCTGCTCTCGGTCACCTTCGACGGACCCGACGGCCGCATCACCATCTGAGCGCCACCCGACCCGCCCCACCGACCCGCCGCGGTCCGTGGGGCGTCGTCGTCGGTGCCGGCCGGGGCGGCGGGAGACATCGGCGGCGGACATCGGGGGCGGGACCGGGAGCCCCGGTCGTCACCCTCGTACCGACCCGGCGGGTTTGCGGGGGGACGACCGAACCTGAGAGGATGGCGACGACTTAGGTGAGCCTTCGCTAAGTGTGCCGCTGTTCGACGATGTCAGGAGACACATGTCCATTCGCCTTCGCCCCCTCGCCACGCTCTCGGCCCTGGCCACCGGCGCGACCTTGATGCTCACGGGGTGTGGCACCGGCGAATCGGCGCCCGCCGACACGGCCGCGGCCGGCGGCACCTCCGCGGCCGCCGACCACAAGGTCGTCCTCTACAGCGGTCGGAACGAGAAGCTCGTCCGTCCGATCCTGGAGAAGTTCACCGCCGACACCGGCATCCAGGTCGAGGCCCGGTACGGTTCCACCGCCGAGATGGCCGCCCAGATGATGGAGGAGGGGGACCGCACCCCGGCCGAGGTCTTCCTCGCCCAGGACGCGGGCGCCCTCGGCGCGGTCGCCCGCGAGGGCCTCGTCGCCAAGCTCCCCGCGACCACCCTCGACGCCGTCCCCGCCGACTACCGCGACGACGAGGGCCGCTGGGTCGGCGTCACCGGCCGCGCGCGCGTGCTCGTCTACGACGGCAAGGCGCTGAAGTCCGACCAGCTTCCCCAGCACGTCGCCGAGCTCACCGCCCCGGAGTGGAAGGGCAAGGTCGGCGTCGCGCCCACGAACGCCTCGTTCCAGTCCTTCGTCACCGCGATGCGCGTCACCGAGGGGGAGGACAAGACCCAGGCGTTCCTCGAGGGCCTCGCCGCGAACGAGCCCCAGATCCGCGAGAAGAACGGCCAGATCGTCGCCGACGTCGACGCCGGCAAGATCCCGGTCGGTCTCGTCAACCACTACTACCTGGGCGAGCTGGCCAAGGAGAAGGGGGCGAAGGTCGAGGACCTCAACGCCAAGCTCCACTTCTTCCCCGGCGGTGACCTCGGTGGTCTCGTCAACGTCTCGGGGGTCGCCCTCGCCACCCACCAGCCCGACGAGGACGGCCAGAAGCTCGTCGACTACCTCCTCTCCGCGGAGGCGCAGAAGGCGTTCGTCGACGAGACCAGCGAGTACCCGCTGGTTGCAGGCGTCGAGGGTCCTGCGGGCCTGCCCGCGCTCAAGGACCTCACGCAGCCGGACGTCGACCTCAACGACCTCGACTCCCTCGCCGAGACGGTCGACATGGTGAAGAAGGCGGGTCTGAGCTGACCAGGGCCACGCCCGTCCTCTCCCGACGTGGTGGGCAGGGCCACCGCCTCCTGACGCTCCTCTCGTGCGTCGCGGTGGCGGTGGCCCTGCTGCCCGTCGTCTACCTGCTCGTGCGCGCGGCCGAACTCGGCTGGAGCGACGTGCTCGCCGAGTTCGCCACGCCGCGCATCGCCCGCCTCGCCGCGACGAGCCTCGCGCTCGCCGCCGTCGTCACGGCCGGGTCGCTGCTCCTCGCGGTGCCCCTCGCGTTCCTCCTCACCCGCACCGACCTGCCCGGACGCCGCCTTCTCGCCGTCCTCGCCGCGCTGCCCCTCGCCGTCCCGAGTTACGTCGCGGCGCTGTCGTGGCTCGTCGCGGGTGACGCGGTCGGGGTCCGCGCCGAGGGCTTCGCCGCGGCGGCCCTCGTGCTCGTCCTCTACACCTATCCCTACGCCTACCTCACGGTCGTCGGGGTGCTCGCCCGGACCGATCCCGCCCAGGAGGAGGTCGCGTGGGCGGCCGGGCGCGGACCGTGGCACACGTTCGTCACCGTGACCCTCGCCCAGGTGCGTCCGGCCATCGGCGCGGGCGCGCTGCTCGTCGCCTCGTACACGCTGTCGGACTTCGGCGCCGTCTCCATCCTGCGTCTCGACACCTTCACCCGCGCCGTGTTCACCGCCCTGCGGGTCGGCTTCGACCGCACCGGTGCCCTCGCGCTCTCCCTCGGTCTCCTCGCCGCCACGGCGGTGCTCCTGACCGGCGCCCACCTGCTCGGCCAGCGCGCGGCGCGCTACGGCATCCGCGAGGGTCGCACCCCGCGCCCTCAGCCCGTCATCGGTCTCGGCCCCTGGCGTCTTCCCGCGTTCGTGGGGGTCGTCACCGTCCTTGCCGCCGCGCTGGGCGTGCCCGCCTGGACGCTCCTGCGGTGGACCCTCGACGGCGTGTCCCGCCCGGGGGCTCCCGCGGAGATCGCCACCGCGGCCGGATGGACGCTCGCCGCGGGGCTCGGCGGCGGCGCCCTCGTCGTCGTCCTCGCCCTGCCCGTCGGGGTCCTCCTCGCGCGCACCCACGGGCCGCTCGCGCGCCTGCTCGAACGCCTCACCTACCTCGCCCACTCCCTGCCGGGGGTCGTCGTCGGGTTGTCACTCGTGTCGTTCGGCATCGCCGTCGCCCCCGCGCTCTACCAACGGTGGCCGCTCCTCCTGCTCGCCTACGCGACCCTGTTCCTCCCCCTGGGGATCGGGGCCGTGACGGCCGCCGCGGACCGCGCCGCCCCCGTCCTGCACCATGTCGCCCAGAGCCTCGGGGTCCACCCCCTCCTCGCGTGGTGGCGGGTCACCGTCCCCCTCGTGCTCCCCGGCGCCGCGGCCGGTGGGGCGCTCGCAGTGCTCGCGGTGATGAAGGAGCTCCCCGCCACCCTGCTGCTGCGGCCCACCGGTGTCGAGACCCTCGCGACCCGTCTGTGGACCCACACCGACGTCGGCGCCCACGCGGCCGCCGCGCCGTACGCGGCCCTGCTCGTCGCGCTCGCGGCCGTCCCGACCGCGGTGCTCGTCCTCCGCTCGGGCATCCTGGCGGCGACCCCGTCCGCCCGCGCGGACGGCTCGTCCGCCGCGCGCCCCACCCCTACCGACACCACCCTCACCGACACCCACGCCGAAGGAGACCGATCATGGCGGCCCATGTCGAGATCGACGGTCTGACCAAGCGGTTCGCCGACGTCACCGCACTCGCCGGGGTGGACCTCACCGTCGAGGCGGGACATCTGCTCGCGGTCCTCGGCCCCTCGGGGTGCGGCAAGACGACGCTGTTGCGGATCGTCGCCGGCTTCGAACGCGCCGACGCCGGTCGGGTCAGTCTCGCCGGGCGGGAGGTGGACGGTGCGTGCGTCGTGCCCCCGCATCGCCGTGGGGTCGCCGTCGTGCCGCAGGAGGGCGCGCTGTTCCCGCATCTGCGGGTGGGGGAGAACGTCGGATTCGGGTTGCCTCGGGGGCGCGAGTCGGCCCGGCGGGTCGAGGAGGTCCTCGAGCTCGTCGGTCTCGTCGGTCTCGAGAAGCGCTACCCGCACGAGCTGTCGGGTGGCCAGCAGCAGCGGGTCGCGGTCGCGCGGGCGCTCGCCCCTCGGCCCACCCTCGTCCTGCTCGACGAGCCGTTCGCCGCGCTCGACGCCGCACTCCGCGCCGACCTGCGGGCCGACGTGCGGGCCGCGCTCGCCGAGGACCACGCGACCGCCCTCCTCGTCACCCACGACCAGGAGGAGGCGCTGTCGATCGCCGACGAGGTCGCGGTGATGCGCGACGGACGCGTGCGGCAGTGCGCCGCGCCGGAGCTCGTGTACCGGCAGCCCGTCGACCCGTGGGTCGCCTCGTTCGTGGGGGAGGCCACGGTGTTCCGAGCACGCGTGCGCGACGGTATGGCCACCACCGTCGTCGGGAACGTCCCGGTGCTCGACCCCGCCCGTGGCACGGACTCCTCCGCGGGTCCCGACCGCCGCGTTCTCGTGCGCCCGGAGCAGGTGATCCTCGGTGACCACGGGACACAGGCCGTCGTCTCCGAGGTGACCTACTACGGCCACGACGCCACCGTGGTCGCCCGCCTCCTCGACGGCACGCCGATCATCGTCCGCGTGCAGACCGGCCATCGTCTCCCCGTGGTGGGGCAGCAGGTGCAGCTCCGCATCGAGGGCGCCGGTCATGTGCTCGCCGACGACCCCGACGCCACTCCCCGGTCATCGGGGCTCACGGGTTCACGGGGCTGACGAGTTGACGGCGTCACCGACTCAGGTGGTCGCCGGATCGGCGCCGCGGGCGTAGCTGCGCGGACGGAGCGAGTTGATCGTCACGAGCACCGGCAGGGCGGCGCCGACGAGCGCCGCGACCTCGGGGCGCACGAGGTCCGCGACGGCGCCGAGGAAGCCGAGGATCCCCACGACCGCCGCGAGCAGCACCGACTGCATCGAGACGCGTGACGCCTTGCGGGCGAGCCCGACCGCACGGAGCGCGCCGCTCAGGTCGCCGTTGGCGGTCCGTAGGCCCTCTGCCGGGCCGCCCTCGCGCATCCCGCCCGCAGGAGCGAGGGGTGCCGCGGGCGAGAGTCCGGGGGGCTGGGACGCCGGGTCGGAGGTCTCGTCCCCCGCACCGTGCGACCGGGACGCAGACGCGGACAGGGGTGGAGCCGCCGACGAGTCGTCGTGACCCGCAGACGCGGACGGGTCGTCGGGCGTCGCACCGACCACTCGGTCGGCGCCGGACAGCCCGGATCGGACGACGATGACGGAGCGGTCGGCCACGACGGGCACGGCGTGACTCACGGGCTGAGGGCGGTCCGCGTCCCGAGCCTGCGCTGTCGGGCCGTCCGCCGTCGGGCCGTCCGCGTTCGAGTCGCCCGCGTTCGGGTCGTCCGCCGTCGGGTCCTTCGCCCCCCGGCGGCGCGCCAGGACCTGCGAGACCTCGGCGCCGAGGCCCAGGGAGTCGGTGAGCGGGGAGTCGAGCACGAGGACGACGCCGTCGGCGGCCTCCTGGGCGAGAACGTCCGCGAGCGTCTCCTCGCCCAGGTCACGGCGGTGGCGAGGCGGGATCTCGAGGGTCTCACCGACGTGACGGAGGTCGGCGGGGACGTGACCGACGAGGATCGGTCGGAGTCCGAGTGCGTCGAGGTCGGAGCGGTCGGCAAGTGCCTGCGACCGGACGAGGGGCACGAGGTCGAAGCCGGCACGGGCGATCCCGCCCCACCCGACGTACATCTGGTGGCCGGAGATCTCGTCGGGGACATCTTCGACGTCCTCCGCACGTCCGAGGGTGACGACCGTGCCCTTGATCGCGGCACTGCGCGCGGGGGGAACGCCGTCCGCGGGGCACACCGACGACGGTGAGGTCTTGGGGGCCGCCGTCGTCGGCCGGAGCACGAGACCGCGTTCGCGCGCGGCGCGGGTGATGGCCCGGTGGGCGGGCGCCTCGCTGCCCGCGGCGACGGAGGCGGCCGCCTGGAGTGCCGCCGTGACCTGGAGTCGACCCGCGGGGTGGATGCGGGCGAGTCGCGGCTGCGGGTCGCAGACGGCTTGGGGGGTGAGGACGACGCTCGTGACGCCGGCCACCTGCCGCAGGTCGACGCCGTCGTACCCGACACCGAGGTCGCGGCCCCGGTCGCGGGCGGCGCGGCCGGGGAGGTCGCGGGCGATGTGGAACGCCGCCGGGGACGCGACGAGGAGGGCGGCGAGCGCGCGCGACAGCCCCTCGGGGGCCGTGCCCACGTTCGCGAGCACGAGGACGACCGACGCGGCCGCGGCGCCGACCGCGAGCGGCACCCACCCTCGGGCGCCCCAGTCGGCCCAGTGCCGGGGGCCGCGCCGGTCGGCGGGAGGCGGTGGGTCCGGGTCGCCGCCCGGCAGGGCGCTGAGGAGACTGCGTGAGACGCGGCCCGCGACGAGGTGCACACTCACCGCCAGGCCGGTCGCCGACACGAGGGAGGAGATCCCCCACTGAAGGAGCGCCCATGCGCCACCGACGAGCCCCACGATCATCGCCAGGGTGAGGATGAGCGCCCCGCCGGTGTGCTGGTCACGACCACGGCCGTCACGACCGCGGAGTCCGCGCAGGAGGCGACGGAACGTCGGGGTGAACCCGGTGACGACGGCGACGAACGGGAGGGCGAGGAGCAGGCCGACGCGCCACACCGACGGGACGGGGTCGCCGACCGGAGTGGCGAGGACGGGCGCGGCGAGGCCCGTGAGCACCGCCGCCCACCACTGCCACGCCGGCATCGCGTCGACGACGTCTCCGGGCTGTTCACCGGCTCCCGTGACGACGGACCGCTCGACCATGTGCGTCGCGCTCCTTCGGCTCGTGTGCGGAGAGGTCAGAGGTGGCGGCGGACGAGGTCGGGAGCGAGGCCCACGTAGGTCTGCGGGGTGAGGTCGAGCATGCGCGCCTCCACCTCGGCCGGCAGACCGAGACCGCGGACGAACTCCCGCAGGTCGTCGCCGGTGATGCGCCGACCCCGGGTGAGCTCCTTGAGCCGCTCGTACGGGTTCTCCATCCCGGGCACGCCCTGGGCACCGAGCGCGCGCATCGCCGACTGGATCGGTTCGCCGAGCACCTCCCAGTTGGCGTCGAGGTCGGCCGCCATCGCCTCGGGGACGGGGTCGAGGCCCGCGAGACCGCGCTGGACGTTGTCGAGCGCGAGGAGGGAGTGACCGAACGCGGTGCCGATGTTGCGCTGCATCGAGGAGTCGGTGAGGTCGCGCTGCATCCGGGACTGCACGAGGGTGCCGCCGAGCACGTCGAAGAGGGCGCTGCTCACCTCGAGGTTGGCCTCGGCGTTCTCGAAACGGATGGGGTTGACCTTGTGCGGCATCGTGCTCGAGCCGACCGTGCCCTGCCCTCGCACCTGCGCGAAGTAGCCGAGGGAGATGTAGGTCCACATGTCGGTGCAGAGGTTGTGGAGGATGCGGTTGAAGCGGGCGACGTCGGCGTAGAGCTCGGCCTGCCAGTCGTGGCTCTCGATCTGCGTCGTGAGCGGGTTCCACGTGAGTCCGAGGCGGTCGGTGACGAACGTCTGCGAGATCGCCGGCCAGTCGGCGCCCGGCACGGCCGCGACGTGCGCCCCGTAGGTGCCGGTGGCGCCGTTGAGCTTGCCGAGGTACTCGGCCCCGGCGATCCGCCGGACCTGACGCCGCAGGCGGTGGGCGAGGACGGCGATCTCCTTGCCCATCGTCGAGGGGGTGGCCGCCTGACCGTGGGTGCGGGAGAGCAGAGGGACCTCGGCGAGGTCGTTCGCCATGGCCGTGAGCTGGTCGAGGAGGTCCTCGGCCGCGGGCAGCCACACGGTCTCGACCGCGCCCTTGACCATGAGCGCATAACAGAGGTTGTTGACGTCCTCGCTCGTGCAGCAGAAGTGGACGAGTTCGGACAGCTGCGCGGAGTCCTCACCGAGGATCGCGGGCATGCGGCGCTTGAGGTAGTACTCGACGGCCTTGACGTCGTGGACGGTCTCCCGCTCGATCTCGGCGAGTTCGGCGATGTCCTCGGCGCCGAACTCCGCGACGATGGCCCGCAGTCGGGCGATCTCGGTCTCGGTGAGCTGTCGGACGCCCGGCACCACCCGACGGTCGGTGAGGTGGATGAGCCACTCGATCTCGACGTGGACCCGCGCCCGGTTGAGCGCCGCCTCGCTGAGGTGGTCGACGAGCGGGGCGACGGCCTTGCGGTAGCGGCCGTCGAGGGCGCCGAGGGCGATCGGAGGGGTGATGTCCGCGAGCGAGGTCATGCCCGGCATTCTGTCACTCGCGGCCGACGATCCTTCCGCCGTCCCGTCCGGCCCCTCGGGGGCGACGACCCCGTGCGACGCCGGACGCACCCACGCGCGACGGACGTTCGGGCTCAGCGCTGTTCGAGCTCTCCGCTGACGAACTCGACGATGCCGTCCGCGGCCGCCTCGACCTCCGCGAGGCAGCGGTCGAAACCGGCGTCGTCGCCGTAATAGGGGTCGTCGAGGTCGAGCGTGCCCGCCTCCACCGCCGCCGGGTCGAAACCGCGCAGCAGGCGCACGTGGGTGGTGTCGGTACCACGGGCGAGGCGACGCACGTCGCGCAGGTGGCCCGAGTCGGCGACGAGCACGAGGTCCCGGCCGCCCACCCACGCGTCCTCGAACTGGTGGGCGCGGTGGGCGGATCCGTCGTAGCCGGCCGAGCGCAGGGCCCGCACGGTGCGCGGGTCGGCGCCGTGACCGACGTGCCAGTCGCCCGTGCCCGCCGAGTCGACGATCACGTCGTCGGCGAGGCCCGCCTCCTCGAAGCGGCGTCGCAAGACGATCTCGCCCATCGGGGAGCGGCAGATGTTGCCCGAGCACACGACGCAGATGCGATAGGGATCGCTCACGACTCCTCGCCCGCGCGGTCGGGACCCGTGCCGTCGTCCTCGTGGCCGTGGGTGAGCGAACCGTCGCGGCGGCGCCGGATGCGGGGGATCGGGCCGGTGAGATGGTTGCCCGGGGTGCCCCAGGGGGCGGTGACGACCGGCCACGACGAGGAGACCGGCTCCTCGACGAGGGTGCCGTCGCGGTCGGTGCGACCATCGGGCGTTCGCGCCGGCGTGGCCGTGGGATCCACCGGACCCTCCGCGCCGGGGATGGGCGATTCGGCGTCGGACATGGGACCTCCAACCTGATTCGGGCTCCGCCCACTGTGACACAGCACGGTGCAGGTGGGCGTTCGCCGTGGATGTGACGTCCTCGGGCGACGGGTGGTGACGCAGGTGAGCGGACGCGTCGACCCCGGGCTCGGTCGGCGCGTCGTCGCGACTGGGCGATCATGGACGACGACCCGGTCACACGACCGGACGGCCGCGGCGATCGACGGGAGGACACGGTGCGGGTCCTCGTCGTCGACAACCACGACTCGTTCACGGGCAACCTCGTCCACGACATCGCCCGGGTGACCGGCCGGGTTCCGGACGTCGTCCTCGCCGACGCCACCCCACCCGACCCCCTGGAAGACTGGCTGGGCGGCTACGACGCGGTCGTCGTCTCCCCCGGCCCCGGCACCCCCGAGAACCCGGCCGATCTGGGCCTGTCCGCCGCCGTCGTCCGCCAGGCCGAGGTGCCGGTCCTCGGGGTGTGCCTCGGGATGCAGGCCCTCGCCCACGCGGCCGGCGCCCGCGTCGTCCGCGCCCCCTCGCCCGTGCACGGCGAGATCGGGGACGTCCGTCACGACGGCTCGGGCCTGTTCGCCGGGCTTCCCGACCCGCTCCCGATGGTGCGCTACCACTCCCTCGTCGTCACCGACCTGCCCGAGACCCTCGTCGTCGACGCGACCTCCGACGGGCTCGTCATGGCGCTCCACCACCGCGACCGGCCGCTGTGGGGCATCCAGACCCACCCCGAGTCGATCTGCTCCGTCGGTGGCCGAGACCTCATGCGGACCTTCCTCCAGCTCGCCGATCGCTGGAACGCCGATCGTCGCCGGGGGACCCAGGATCGCGCGGGCACCGGGAGCGGCGCGGTCGAGGGGGATCGCTCGACCGAGGGGGAACGCTCGACCGAGGCGGACCATTCGTCCCCGCAGGAGCGGTCGCTCACGACTACGGGCGGAGGCCCGTCCGGGGCCTCGGTCCCGGCCCCGTCCCCGGGCCGCCGATGGCGGGCGGTGGCGACACGGGTGGGCTTCTCCGGTTCCGCCGAGGCCGTGTACGACGCGGTCTTCCGAGGTGAGGCGTACTCGTGGTGGCTCGACTCGGCGACAGCCCCCGGCGTCGGTGGTGTCTCCGCCTGCGGGTCCGGTTCCGGACCGCTCGCCCGGATCGCGACCGTCGACGGCGACGGCCACCTCGTCGTGCACGACGCCTCGGGGGTGCCGTTCGCGGACGTCGGCGACGGAGACGTCCTCGACGTCGTCGCATCCGACCTCGGTGTCCTCGAGGTCGAAGTGGTCGACGTCGAGGTGGTCGACGTTGCGGACGGGGCGGAGCCGCGGGGCTTCCCTGATCCGGACACCCGCGAGGGCGGCGCCGGCTTCCCGCTCCCGTTCCAGCCGGGCTGGGTGGGGTACATCGGCTACGAGGAGGCGTGCGCGATGCTCCTTCCGGGCGACGCCCCGGCGGTGGACGCCGGAGGTCCGCCCCGGGCCGTCCTCGTGCGCACCGATCGCCTCGTGGCCCTCGACCACGTGGGCGCGGCCTGGGTCGTCGCGCTCGTCGACGCCTCGTGCGAGGAGCAGCAGCGGGCCTGGCTGCGGGCGACCGCCGCCAGGCTCGACGCGCTCGTCCGGGACACGACGCCCGACGACACCACGCCCGACTGCGCCGACGTCGTCGCGGTCGCCGAGGCCGACGCCGATGCGGACGTCGACACCCTGGCCTCCGTCGACGTCGTCGACGTCACGCTGCGGCACGACCGGGCGGCCTACCTCGACCTCATCGCCCGGGCGCAGGAGTTCATCGCCGCCGGTGAGAGCTACGAGCTGTGTCTCACCAACCGCATCGAGGTCGACGCCGCGCCCGACCCGTTCGCCCTCTACCGGCGCCTGCGGGAGACCTCGCCGCGCCCGTTCGCCGCCTACCTCGACCTCGGCGGGACGCAGGTCCTGTCCGCCTCCCCGGAGCGGTTCCTGCGGGTCCGTCCCGAGGGTGGCGTGCGCCGCGTCGAGGCCAAACCCATCAAGGGCACGAGGCGGCGGGGAATCACGCCCGCAGAGGACGCGGCGCTCGCCGAGGAGCTGCGCACCGACGTCAAGGAGCGGGCCGAGAACCTCATGATCGTCGACCTCCTGCGCCACGACCTCTCCCGGGTGTGCACCCCGGGCACCGTCGAGGTGCCCCTGCTCTTCGACGTCGAGACCCACGCGGGGGTGCATCAGCTCGTCAGCACGATCACCGGTGACCTCGCCGCCGATCGGACACCGGTCGACGCGATCCGTGCCGCCCTGCCCGGCGGGTCGATGACCGGCGCGCCGAAGGAACGGTCGGTGCGGCTGCTGCGTGAGCTCGAGGGGGGACCGCGGGGGGTGTACTCCGGGGTCCTCGGGTACGTGTCGGTGACGGGGGTGGTCGATCTGTCGATCGTCATCCGGACCGTCGTCGCGCACGGCGGCCGGCTCACCTACGGCGTCGGCGGCGCGATCACGGCGCGCAGCGACCCGGCGGCCGAATGGCACGAGACCTCCGTCAAAGCCGGCACCCTCGCCCGGGCGCTCGACGTCGACCTCGGGCCCGTCTTCGAGGAGGATGCCGCGTTCGGAGCGCCGGGCGTCACTCCCGCCGCTCCCGACGACGACCCCGACGGAGGCCCCTCGCTCGACGAGACGAGCGAGGGGAGACCCCGGTGAGCAGCCATCGCTGGGACGGGTCACGTTTCGTCCCCCTGCCGGGTGCGGTCGACGAAGCGCGGGTCCTCGACGTGCTGCTCGCCGAGTCGTGGCGCGAGGTCGACGGCCACGTCCGGGCCCTCGAGGCGCACCGGGATCGGTTCGCCGCCTCCCTCGCGGGCCGTGCCTCGGATGCCGTCGGTGCCCCGGCCCTCGGCGGTGGCGAGGGTCTCGATGCCGCAGCGATCATCGACGCGGCCGCGGACCTCGCCTCCCTCGACGGCGAATGGTTCCCCCGTGTCCGCATCGTCGTGCGCGACGCCGGTGACGAGACCGGTCGGGAGCCGGGACGCGAGGGGGACGCGACGCCGATCCGGGAGGTGCTCCTCGACGTCCGGCCGGGTCCGCCGCGGCAGGCCGAGGTCGCCGTGGCCGTGCGCGACCCGGGCGACCCCCGCAGGCGCCCGCGCCACAAGGGCCCGGACCTCGCCTGGGCCGGGCGGCAGATCGCCTCGGTCCGTGAACGGGGCGCCGGGGAGGTGTTGGTGCGCGACGACGCGGGGGCCGTGCTCGAGGCGGGGTGGGCCTCGGTCCTCTGGTGGGAGGGCGAGGATCTGTGCGTTCCCGACCCCGGGCTCCCCGTGCTGCCGAGCATCACGCGCGCCCTCGTCGAGGAGCGTGCGCGGGCCGAGGGACGCACGATCCGGCCGGTCCGTGCCCTCCTCGACGCCCTCGACGGGCGGGAGGCCTGGCTCCTCAACGCCTACCAGGGACTTCGGCCGGTGACGCGATGGGTCGGGTCGACGATCACGCCGGGCACCCCGGTCCGGGCCGCCGAGTGGCGCGCCTGGCTCGACTCCTGCTGACCACCTCGTCGTCGGCCGAGACGCGCCATCACTGCCGGTGGCGGGCCGCGGCGGTCGGTGCCGGGACGCTGAGTGTCGGCGGGCCCAGGGGCGTCGGGTGTGCCGACACCGGAGCAGTGAAGGGCGGTCGTTCGGGCGCACCGAGGTGGGGACGACGCCCTCGTCCCCACCGCTCCCCGCCCCACCCGCGTGTCGGCCCGGGTGGGCGGACGGCGCGGAGGGCGGGACGGGAAGCGGTCGGGTTCGGCCGAACTCGGTCAGCCTGCTCGGCCGGACTGCTCGAGACCGGGGACGCGGACCTCGACCTGCGCCCACGGAAGGTCCGCGCTGTCGACGAAGGCCTCGATGAGTTCCTCGGTCATCTCGGGGTGTCGGGCGCGGGCGTGGGTGGCGACGACGACCTGGTCGAGGGTGATGCGTCCGTCGTGGGCCGAGCCGGCGGCGAACCCGACGAGCAGGCCGTCCTCGCTCATCGTGAGGAGTCGGAATCCGGGCTTCTCGACGCAGGAGACCAGCCAGGTCTGGGTGTCCGGCGGTGTCGCGGACCCGGTGGCGGGGACGCGGGCGTCGACGAGCTCGAGGTGGGTGAGCTGGTCGGTGATGTGGAGGGCGCTGTGCCCGGGGTAGAGCACGAACCGCACGCCGTGGCGGGCGGGCAGGGACAGGGTGTTCACGGAGATGACCTCCCGGCGATGAGGCCCCGCGGGGTGGCCGAGGACGCCGCCGCGGACGAGAGAACCCACCCGAGGGGGTGTCCTCGCCCTCCCTCGGGGCGTGGGACACGGGCGCACCGCACGGCGTGCGGTGCACTGGCAGGTCTTCGGACTCGTGGGCGCCGGGGCGTGGTGCCCCCCGCGGCGCGAGGCCGCGGTGTCCTTCACCGGCGCTTCCCAGGTGGTCGTCCCAGTGCGTCTGCCGGTGTCGTTCCCACTCACCGCTGCGGGGCAGTCCCGGATTCCCACCGGGTTCCCTCTTTCCCCTCCCGGATGGACCGGGAGGACCAGCACCGCCACCGTAGCGCGCCTACCGTGGAGGCATGAGCGACTACCTCTCCCTGCCCGGAATCCGTACGCGCGAGCACGAGATCGAGGTGCCGCTCGTGCACGGGGACCCCTCACGGGGGAGCCTCACGGTGTACGCACGGGAGGTGGCGGCACCCGACGGTCCGGACCGTCCGTACCTCGTCTACCTGCAGGGCGGTCCCGGTGGTGAGGCCCCGCGTCCGAGCGGGGTGCCGTGGGCCCCGGGGTGGCTCGAGCGGGCGTTGAAGGACTACCGCGTCCTCATGCTCGACCAGCGGGGCACCGGACGCTCGACGCCGTTCGGCGAGGCCGACCTCCGGGCCGACGCGACCGGCGACTCGGGTCACGACGGGAACCCCGTCGACACCGCCACCCTCGCCGAGCGCCTCACCCACCACCGCGCCGACGCGATCGTCGCCGACGCCGAACTCCTGCGCGAGCACCTCGGGGTGGAGCGGTGGAGCCTGCTCGGGCAGAGCTTCGGTGGGTTCACGGCGCTCGCGTACCTCTCCCGGCACGCCGACCGCCTGTCGGAGGTGTACTTCACCGGTGGCCTGCCGCCCGTCGGGCGGGGAGTCGACGAGGTGTACGCCCGGACGTACGAGGCGTTGGCGGCGAAGTCCGAGCGTTTCTACCGCCGCTACCCGGGCAGCAGGGAGCGGATGCGGGCCGTCCTCGCCGCCTGCGAGGAGGGCCGGGTGCGGCTGCCGAACGGCGACGTCGTCACGCCGCCGTGGTTCCGCACCCTCGGGCACCTGCTCGGTGGGTCGACGGGGGCGGCCTCCCTCGCCCACCTCCTCGAGGGCGACGTGCGGGCCCCGTGGTTCCGCCACGACCTCGCCTCGCTGCTGCCGTTCGGGGGTCGCAACCCGCTGTACTCGGTCGTCCACGAGTCCTGTTACGCCGACGGCGGATCCACGCGCTGGTCGGCGGCGCGCACCTACCCCGAGGCGTTCCTCGCCGACGACACCCTCCTCACCGGTGAACACGTGTACCCCTGGCACTTCGAGGTGAGCAGCGAGCTGCGGCCGTACGCCGAGCTCGCCGAGGCGATGGCGCAGGTCGAGTGGCCGCGCCTCTACGACGCCGACGCGCTCGCGAACGCCGACGTCCCTTGCGCGGCGGCGATCTACGCCCGCGACGCCTACGTCGACCCCACGTTCAGCGTCGAGACCGCCGACCTCCTGCCCCGCATGCACACGTGGATCACCGACGAGTACGAGCACGACGGCCTGCGCGCCGGGGGTGGCGCGGTGCTCGACCGCCTCATCGCCCTCGCGACGGATCGCGCGCGCTGACGTCACGCGGGCGACGACCGGGGGGCGCGACGAGAGGCACATACCCATCGGGGTATGTTGAGGTCGGCCGGCTCGCGACGTCGTTCGCCCTCGGTGGCTGACGTCGTCGGCCGCGCCCGTTCCGACCGCCCCGACGGCACCGACGGCCGGCTCACTACTCCTGCGGCGCTTCTCGGCGGCAGGCCTCCCGGCCTCGCGGCTGTGAGGATCGTCGGATCGCCCCACGCACGCCCGTCCCCGTTCCGTCCTGCCGACCCCAAGGAGAACCCCATGACCCGACCCACCGACCTCTCCGTCGCCGAGGCCCGCGCGTGGCTCGGCGACGCCGACGCCCCGGTCGTCCTCGACGTGCGCACGCCCGCCGAGTTCGCCGGGACGCACATCGACGGCGCGCTCAACGTGCCGGTGGACCTCATCGAGCGATCCGCGGCGGAGATCGGATCGCAGCTCGAGGGCGAGGTGCTCCTCGTCTGCCGTACCGACCGCCGCGCCCACGAGGCGGCCCGCCTGCTCGCCCCGACGATCGGGGGCCGCGGGCACGTGCTGGTCGGCGGCATGACCGACTGGGACAAGGCCGGGCTGCCGGTCGAGCAGGGGGAGGGCGGCCCCTGGGCGATGGAGCGGCAGGTCCGCACGGTCGCCGGCGCGCTCGCGCTCACCGGTGTCCTCGCGAGCACCGTCGCGCCCAGGGCGAAGTGGCTCTCCGGCGGCATCGGCGCCGGGCTGCTGTTCGCCGGGCTCTCCGACACCTGCGGGATGTCGAAGGTCCTCGAGAAGATGCCGTGGAACCAGCGCGACGAGGCCCCCACGGTCGAGTCGGTGACCCGCGAGCTGGCCCAGGGCGCCGCGTCCCACTGACTCCCGTGGTCGGCCACGCACGGCCGACCCGATCGACGGCCGCGCATCCCGAATGGGGTGCGCGGCCGTCTCTGCTCAGGGGGTGTGCGCCGACGACCTGCCGCCCTCATCCCCGAGTGGCCCACGTGCGCGGCGTCGGCCGCGGTGGGCGCCCGCTCCTACGATGGGAGCGTGCCCACCGACGACACCGCCGCCCTGTCCGAGGCCATCCGCGGCGTCGTTTGGGATGCGACCAGGCGCCTGCGACAGGAGTCCGAGGGCGTGACCGACGTCCCTCTCGCCCAGCAGGCCGTCCTGCGCCGGCTCGACAGCGCGCCCGGCCTCACGAGCGCCGAGCTCGCCCGCGCCGAGTTCGTGCGGCCCCAGTCGATGAACGCGACCGTCGCGGCGATGCGCCGGCAGGGGCTCCTCGAGTCGCGAGTCGGACAGGAGGACGCGCGCCGGCGAGAGCTGCGACTCACGACCGAGGGCCGCGCGGCCCTCGGGCAGGTCCGGGCGACGCGGGCCGACTGGCTGCAGGTCCGCCTCGAGGAGACCCTCACCGCGACGGAGCGCGCCGCCCTCGGGGAGGCCATCGTCCTCCTGCGGCGGGTCGTCGACGACGCGCCCTCAGGCGATCAGGGCACCTGATAATCAGATAAACTGATGAGGTAGCCTGATCGACGCGTCGGGCCGGTCCCGGCGCGTGCCGCGTCACCCCGGCCGGGCTGCCGTCGCCTCGCGGTCGACACGTCGACACCGCCGTCACGGTCGTCTCGTCGCGCCAGGCCGTGCGGTGTCGCGTACCCCGTCCGACCGAAAGGCCCCCCCATGCGCCGTGCCGCTCCCCAACCGGTCCCGATGAGAACCGTCGTCTCGCACATCGTGCCGCCCATCCTCATGGGCCTGATCATGGCGCTGGCCTACCTCGGCGGCTTCCACAAGCCCGACCCGCACGGGATCCCGGTCGCGGTCGTCGGCAATGCCGCGACTGCGGGGCCGATCGCCGCGCGGATCCAGAGCGCCACCGGTGACATGCTCGACGTCCGCACCGTGCCGAGCCGGGAGGCCGCGACGGACGAGCTCTCCTCGCTCCACCTCGCAGGGGCCTTCGTGCCGTCCCGCTCGCATCCGACGCTCCTCGCGGCGAGCGCCGCCGCCCCCTCGACCGCCCAGGCGGTGCAGGAGGTGTTCACGAAGGTCGCCGCCGCGCAGGACAAACCCCTCACGGTCTCCGACGTCGCCCCCCTGACCAGTGAGGATCCGCTCGGCCAGAACGCGTTCTTCTTCCTCGTCACCCTCTCGGTGGCCTCCTACGCGACCGCCATCGCGATCGGCGCGGCCGGGGCGACTCGCCGCTTCCGTGAGCGCCTCGGCCTCCTCGTCGCCGCCGCCGCCGTCATCGCCACGGCCCAACTCGCGGTCGCGATGGTGCTCTACGACATGTTCGCCGGGCACGGCGGCCCCGTGTGGGCACTCTCGTTCCTCTACTGCCTCATCGTGCTCGGTATCGGCGTGGGGCTGCACACCCTCGTCGGCCGGTTCAGCACCCTGTTGTTCTCGGCGGTGTTCGTCGGGCTCAACTTCACCTCCTCCGGCGGTGTCCTCGCCGCCGAGATGCAGCCCGGATTCTTCGGGTGGCTCCACGCCTTCTGGATCGGTGGCGGTTTCCTCGACGTGATGCGGCACATCGTCTACTTCCCCCACGCGACGGTCTCGCACGGCGTCGGGGTGCTCACCGGGTGGTTCCTCGCCGCGTGCGGCTGCCTCGCGCTCTCGCACCACATCCACTTCCGTCGCGAACTCGCCGAGCGGACCGCAGACGATCACGAACGCCTCCGCGAGACCCTCCGTCGGATCGGTCGCGAGGGTCTCAGCGACGAGGAGGCCCTCGCCCTCGAGCTCGAGGAGGACGTGGCGGTCTGAGCGTGTCGCGGCGCCGGCCCACCGCTGCGCCGCCGAGGCGCCCCACTCACGGTGTCTCGTCCCGACCCACGATGTCCCGCGTGCACCCCGCGCGCTGGGTGCGCAGGGAACGCCGTCACCCTCGGGCTCGCGACCGCGTGAGCACGGGGGTGACGGACGCTCAGCGACCGGGTGCGGCCTCGAGGGCGACGACGCGGGTCGCGTCGGCGAGGCCCTCGGTCCGGTGGGTGACGAGGACGACGCCGCGGTCGCGGGCCGCCGTCACGAGGTCGCCGAGGACGGCGACGGCGGTGGGGTGATCGAGGTGCGCGACCGGTTCGTCGAGGAGCATGACGGGGCGCTCCGAGAGCAGCGCGCGGGCGATGCCGAGCCGGGCGCGTTCTCCGCCGGACAGGCCCCGCCCGCCCGATCCGAGTCGCTCGTCGAGGCCGTCGGGGAACGCCGCGACGAGGTCGCCGAGGCCGGCGAGGTCGAGGGCGGCGTGGATCTCGTCGTCGGTCGCGTCCGGCCGGGCGAGTCGCAGGTTCTCGCGCAGCGAGGAGGCGAAGACGTGGACCTCGTCGTCGACGATCGCGAGGTGGGTGCGGACGTCGGCGGGGGTCTGCGCGAGGGCGTCGACCTCACCGAGGTGATAGGTGCCGTGCGTCGGGTCGAGGTGGCGCGCGAGCGTCGCGAGCAGCGTCGACTTGCCCGACCCGTTCGGCCCGACGATCCCGACGACCTCCCCGGGGGCGACGTCGAGGTCGGCGCCGGTGAGCGCGGGTCGGTGACCGTCCCAGGAGGCGCCCAGCCCGCGGGCGTTCACCGTCGGGTGGGGGCCGGGGTCGGGAGCGTCCGGGTTCGGGGGCGCGTCGGAGTGGGCCGCGGCGGGGGGCTGACCGAGCAGAGCGCGCAGCCGTGCCGAGGCCCCCTGCGCCCGGGCGAGGGAGCCGACCGCGTCGGGGATCGCGCCGATGACCTCGCCCAGGGCGATGGGGGTGAGGACGAGCAGGGCCGCAAGCGGGGTGCGGAACCCGACCTGCACCCACGGCTCGACGAGGAAGGCCATCCACACCGCGTGCCCGACCGCGACGAGCGGCATGAGTCCGACGCCGACGGCCCGACCCCACGCCTGGGCCCGGACGGCCCGGGAGAGGCCGCGTTGTGCCTCGTCCAACCAGGTCGCGGCCCCGGCGTGCGCGCCGATCGCGGCGAGCTCGGCGCCGTCGCGGGCGAGGGTCGCGGCGACGTCGGCGACGCGGGCTCGGGCCGTGACCACGGCGTCCTGGGTGCGGTGTTCGATCCACCAGTCCAGCGCGCCGACGAGGAGCGTGACGACGATCGTCGACACGATGACGGGCACGGCCGGGAGGAGGAACACCGCGTCGATGAGCACGGCGGCCAGCCCGGTGATGCCGAGCGCGACGAACGGGACGACGACTCTGACCTGGGCGTACGCGACGTCGTCGAGGTCGTCGACGACCCCGGTGAGGACGTCGCCCCGGCCACGGGCGCCGAGGCGCGCCGGGGTGAGCGGGACGAGGCGGTCGTAGACGCGGCCACGGTCCTCCGCGAGGGCGGCGAGGGCGGCGTCGTGCGAGGCCACCCGCTCGACGTAGCGGAGCACCGGCCGGGCGATGCCGAACGCACGGACGGCGACGATGACCGCGAGGAGCGTGAGGATCTGCGGTCGGAACGAGGCGGCCGTGATGAGCCATCCCGACGTCGCGGTGAGCGCGACCCCCGAGGTGAGCGCCAGCCCGCCGACGACCGCGGCCGGGAGGATCCCGGGGACGAGGCGACGGGGACGCCACGACGTCGACGACGGTGACGTCTCGTGCGGGGCGTCGGCCTCCGGGGCGGTGGTGGTCGCGGTCTCCGACGTCGCGGCGGAGGAGCCGTGGCGCGTCATCGCGCGTCTCCGATCGAGGCGGGGGTGAGGTCGAGCCGGTCGTCGGCGAGGTCGAGCAGGTGGCTGCGGTGCGTGACGGCGACGACGGTCCGGTCGTCGGCGAGGCGACGGATCACGGCACCGATGCGTTGCTCGGTCTCGGGGTCGAGGTGGGCGGTGGGTTCGTCGAGGAGGACGACCGGGGCGTCGCTCAACAGCGCACGGGCGAGGGCGAACCGGGCACGCTGACCTGCGGAGAGGCCGAAGCCGTCGTCACCGAGGAGGGTGTCGAGCCCGCGGGGGAGGCGGGCGAGCAGGTCATCGAGGCCGACGGTGTCCAGCGCGGCACGGAGATCGGCGTCGCTCGGGTCGCCCGCCGCGCCGAGGCGCAGGTTGTCGCGCATGGCCGCCGGCGCGAGGAAGGGGCGCTGGGTGACGAGGTGCACGCGGGGTGCGCTGACGGTCCCGCTCGTCGGGGTGCGCAGGCCGGCGAGCAGTTCGAGCAGCGTCGTCTTGCCGACCCCCGAGGGGCCGACGAGCACGGTGAGGCCGGGGCCGATCCGCGTGCTCACGCCGCGGAGGACGTCGGGCAGGTCGGGGTCGTAGCGGAACGAGACGTCCCGCACCACCACCGTGCCCTCCCCGTGAGCTGTGCTCGGCCCGGGCTCGCGACCCGCGCGCGCCGGGTCGGCGGGGGTGTCGGCTGGGGCGTCGGCGGAGGCCCCGTCGAGGACGGCGGCGATCTCGTCGAGGGCCGCGGCGCCGTCGGCGGCGTTGTGGAACTCGGCCCCGACCCGGCGGATCGGCCAGTAGGCCTCGGGCGCGAGGAGGATGAGGGCGAGGGCGACCTCGAGCTCCATGTGCCCCTCGGCGAGGGCGACCCCCGCGAACACCGCGACGATCGCGACACTGATCGTCGCGAGGAACTCCAGGGCCGCGGAGCTGAGGAACGCGATGCGGAGGGTCTCGACCGTGGCGCGTCGATGGTCGTCGCTCACGGCCCGGATCGTCGCCGACTGCCGATGCGCGCGGGAGTACCCGACGAGGGTCGGCAGGCCCTTCATCACGTCGAGGAAGTGGACCGCGAGCTGCGACAACGCCGCCCACCGACGGTCGGTGGCCTCACGCGTCGCGTGGCCGATGAGCGCGGCGAACAGCGGCAGCAGCGGCAGGGTGAGGACGGGGATGAGGGCGACCCGCCAGTCGAGGACGGCCATCGCGAGGACGGCGGCGACCGGCAGCACCGTGGCCGAGACGAACGCCGGCAGATACCGCGCGACGTAGGGTTCGACCGCCGTCGTGCCCTGGGTCATGAGGGTGAGCGCAGCGGTGCCGTCGCGGCGTGTCTCGAGGCCGCCGGCCAGCACGCGGTCGGCGAGGCGACGCCGCAGCTCGGTCGACACCGCGACCCCCGTGCGCGCGGCGAGGATCTCGGTGGCGGCCTGGGCGAGGCCCCGCACCGCGAAGGCGCTGAGCGCCCACACCGCGGCCGTCTCCAGGGGTTGGGCGCGCACGAGGACAAACACGAGGTGGGCGACGGCCAGTGCCTGCGCGATGGCCGCGAGCCCGGTGATCGTGCCCAGCACCGCGAGCCCGACGATGCCCGGCCGGGCGCCGGGGGCGAGCCGGAGAAGTCGCTGGTCGAAGGGCCTCATGTCCTCAGTTCATCACGGGTCGTCATCGTCTCGTCAGAGCCGTTGCGCCCCAGGCGAACCCCGCCGGCGGTGGCGTCGGCGGCGGGGTCGGCAGGAGCGTCCCCCTCGGGTGGACGAGAAAGAACCCCGAGCCGCGGGGGAGCCGACGTCGGCCTCCTCCTGCCCCCCGCCGCCGGGCCGGTGCCGCGGTGCGTGAGGTGCTCATGCCGTGAGCAGCGCGAGGACGACGAGAGCGGCGAGCGCCATGGCGGCGCGGAACGGGGTGCGGCCCGAGCCGAAGAGGGTGAGGGCGCTGAGCGCGGCACCCAGCAGGCCGACGACCAGGCCTGCGGCCGGCGTCATCCCCCCGACGGCTGCGGCGAGACACCCGCCGAACAGGCTCACCGCGGCGAGCAGACGCGCCCCCCGCTCGCCGAGGGCATGGGGGAGACCGCGGACACCGGTGGCGGCGTCGTCGGCGAGATCGGGCAACACGTTGACCGCATGCGCCCCGACACCGAGCAATGCTCCCGCCCAGAGCATCCACAGCGGAGGCAGGGTCGGGGGAGTCGCCGCTAGGGTGGGCACGGTCGGGAGCGCGCCGAACGCGATCGCGTACGGCACGAACGACACCAGGGTGCGCTTGAGAACGAGGTCGTACGCCCAGCCCGACCCCACCACGAGGACGACATGGACGACCGCGGCAGGCAGTCCCAGCAGCATCGACAGGACGAGAGTGCCCACGCCCGCGACGGCGATGGCCGTGGCGACCACGGCAGGGGAGAGGGCGCCGTCGGCGAGGGGCTTGTCGGCGCGGCCCGCGGCGCGGTCACGGCCGGCGTCGAGCAGGTCGTTGCCCCAGCCGATGGTCAGCTGCCCGCAGAACACCGCCGCCACGACCAGCGCCAGGGTGAGCGGCTCGAGCCCGGCGCGCCCCCCGAGGCCGGCGGCCAGCGCGGTGACGACGACCGTGGGTCCCGGGTGGCAGGCCCTGACCAGCGCGACGAGGGTGGACACGTCGCGAGCCTACGCACGCGTGGTTCCCTCATCGCCGCCGCGCGAGGGGTGCTGCCGCCGCACCGCTACGAGCAGGACGAGATCACCGACGCCCTCACCCACCTCGTCGGTGCCCGAGGCACCGACGAACTCCTCCTGCGCCGCTTCCACCGCAACGCCGGCGTCGAACGCCGCCACCTCGCCCTCCCCTTGGAGCGGTACGCCGACCTCGGCGGGTTCACGGCCGCGAACGGGGCGTTCATCGAGGCCGCCGTCGAGCTCGGCTCCCAGGCCCTCGTCGAGGCCCTCGACGCCGCCGGTCTCACACCCGAGGACGTCGATCTCGTCGTCACCGCGACCGTCACGGGCCTCGCGGTCCCCTCCCTCGACGCACGCATCGCCGCCCGGGTCGGATTGAGGCCCGACGTCAAGCGCCTGCCCGTCGTGGGACTCGGCTGCGTCGCCGGGGCCGCCGGCATCGCCCGGGTGCACGACCACCTCCTCGGCCATCCGCGCGACGTCGCCGTCCTCGTCGCGGCCGAGATGTGCAGCCTCACCCTCCAGGCCGACGACACGAGCACCGCCAACCTCGTCGCGAGCGGCCTGTTCGGCGACGGCGCCGCCGCCGTCGTCCTCACCGGCGCCGAACACCCCCTCACTGCCCGCGCCGTCGGTGGGGCGGACGTGGGCCCCTCGACGAACGACGCCCTGCCGAACGGGGCTCCTCCGGACGCCTCGGAGGTGGCCGTGTCGGCGACCGGCGCGTTCGCCTCCGCGACGTCGCCCGGGTCCCGCGGGCGCGCCGTGACCGTGGCCGAGCACGCGGTCACCCCCCGGGTCCTCGCGACCCGGAGCCGCCTGTACCCCGACACCGAACGGGCGATGGGGTGGGACGTCGGCACGACCGGCCTCCGGATCGTCCTCGGCGTCGAGGTCCCCGGCCTCGTCGAGACGCACCTCCGCGACGACGTCGACGGATTCCTCGCGTCCCACGGCCTCGGCCGTGACGACATCACGTGGTGGGTCGCGCACCCCGGCGGTCCGAAGGTCCTCGAGGCCCTCGCCGCAGCGATGCAGATCGAGCGGGACGCCCTCGGGGTCACGTGGGACTCCCTCGCGACGATCGGCAACCTGTCCTCGGCGTCGGTGCTGCACGTCCTCGCCGACACGCTCGCCGGTCGCCCACCTGCGCCGGGCAGCCTCGGCATGATGCTCGCGATGGGGCCGGGATTCTGCTCCGAGATGGTCCTGCTGCAGGCATGAGCAGCGCCGCGTGGTTCACCGTCCTCATCGGTCTCGTCGTCCTCGAGCGCCTCGCCGAACTCGTCGTCTCCCGACGCCACGCCGCGTGGGCGTTCGATCGGGGCGGGCGCGAGTACGGCCGGTCCCACTACCCCGTCATGGTCGTTCTGCACTCCGGCTTCCTCGTCGGGGCGCTCATCGAGGTGTGGTGGGGTGGACGTGACTTCCCCGCGTGGGGGTGGGCGATGCTCGCCCTCGCCGTGGCGACGCAGGCGTTGCGGTGGTGGTGCATCGCGACCCTCGGGCCGCGCTGGAACACCCGCGTCATCGTCGTGCCCGGCCTTCCCCTCGTCACCGGCGGGCCGTACCGCTTCCTCTCCCACCCCAACTACGTCGCGGTCGTGCTCGAGGGCATCGCCCTGCCGCTCGTCCACGGGGCGTGGGTGACGGCGCTCGTCTTCACCGTGCTCAACGCCGCGCTGCTCATCGTGCGGATCAGGGTGGAGAACGCCGCGCTCGCCGAGGCGTCGTCCACGAGCGCGTCGGCCGCATCCGGCGCCCCGACCTCACCGCCGGGGTGAGGGGGTGATGCTCGACCTCGCCGTCGTGGGCGGCGGGCCCGTCGGACTCGTCGCCGCGCTGGCGGCTCGCCGACGTGGGTTGGCGGTGGCCGTCGTCGAACCCCGCCCCGCCCCCATCGACAAGGCGTGCGGCGAGGGACTCATGCCGGCCGGTCTCGCGGCCCTGCGGCGCCTCGGCGTCGATCCCCAGGGCCTGCCGATCCGTGGCATCCGGTACCGCGACGACCGTGGTCACGAAGCCCGTGCCGTCCTGCCGACGCCGGGACGCGGGGTGCGTCGCACGACCCTCCACGCCGCACTCACCGCTGCCGCGGCGGAGGCGGGGATTCCTGTCCATCCCTGGGCCGCCGCCCCGGCGGTGCAGGGGGCGGATCGGGTGATCCTGCGCCCCGGTCGCGGGTCGACGCGGGCGCCCTGTCCGCCCGGCTGCGAGGCCGACACGGCCGCCGGTGGTGGCCCGGCCGGTGCCGAGCTTCACGCGAGGTACGTGATCGCGGCGGACGGGTTGCACTCGCCACAACGTCGCGCCCTGGGACTGGACGTCCCTTCGCCGCCGTGGGCACGGCGCGGACTCCGGCGTCACTACCGCCTCGCCCCGTGGGGCGAGGACGTCGAGGTCCACTGGGGTGACCCGGGGGAGGCGTACGTCACGCCCGTCGCGCCGGGCCTCGTGGGTGTCGCCGTGCTCACGGCCCGGGTGGGGTCGTTCGAGCAGCACCTCACCGGGTTCCCGGCGCTCGCGGACCGGCTCGCCGTGGCCGAGCCCGATGACCGGGTCCTCGGCGCGGGGCCCTTCGCTCGGCGCTCCCGAGCGCGGGTGGCCGGTCGGGTGTTGCTCGTCGGTGACGCGGCCGGGTACGTCGACGCCCTCACCGGCGAGGGCCTCGCGCTCGGGTTCGCCCAGGCGGAGGCGGCCGTGGCCGCCGTCGCCGCCGACCGCCCGTCCCGGTACGAACGCGCGTGGTGGCAGGTCTCGCTGCCCGCCAACCTCCCCACGGCCGCGCTCGTCGCGGTGACCCGCGTGCCCGGCCTCCGGCGGCACGTCGTCACCGCGGCGACCCGGGCCCCCCGGGTGTTCACCTCCGCGGTCGCCCACGTCTCGGCCGCGGGGTCCTGACCCCGACGGTACCTTTCGCCCGATACACCCGATTCCGGTCTCGTGGTGTGCTCCCGGGCGGTGACGGATGACTCACCCGGGATCGGGAGGATCGGCGGCCCCGAACGACGTTCTCCCCCATGGCCCGTCATCGTCAGCAGCGGTGTGCCGCGTCGTTCGCGGCCGCCGGGCGCTCCTGGGCCCGCGGCGTCCTCGGGACGCTGCGCAAGCAGGGCCGGTCCCGGCATGGGACCGACCCACGTCAACGAAGCAGGAGCCCCCATGGTCGACGTGTCCGCCCTCTCCGCCGAGGAGAAGGCCAACCTCGAACTCGCGCACGAATACATGCGCATCGCCTACACCCCTGGCCTCGGCAGCGGTGAGAACGTCGCGCACCTCTGCGCCGCCGACAACTCGTTCGTCGGCCCGACGACGTTCCCCGGCACCGACACCCTCGAGCAGTACGCCGACGCCCACGGCGAACTCATGACGAAGCTCGACGACCTGCACTTCGTGAGCTTCGACATCGAGATGGTCCAGGGCGACCGCGTCGCGTTCCGTTACACCGCGACGGGCACCCACAAGGGCGCCCCGCACGGTGACATCCAGCCCACCGGCAAGCAGGCCACGTGGACGGCGTCCGCGCTGTTCCGGTGCGAGAACGGCAAGCTCGTCGAGTTCGTCAAGGAGTGGAACAAACTCCCGATGTGGGAGCAGCTCGGCTGGCCCGTCGAGGAGTGCCTCACCTACACGAACGCCTGACGTGACGACGACGGCCCCCGCGCAGGCGGAGGCCGTCGTCGTGAGTGCCGTGAGCGGGTCAGCTGTGGACGCGCTCCCGCACCCCGGCGACGTCGGGGATGTGCGACGTCGTGAGGCGGCGGCGGAAGACCCAGTACGTCCAGGCCTGGTAGCCGATGACGATGGGGGTGAAGATCAGCGCGACGACGGTCATGATGCCGAGCGTGTGATCGCTGTTCGCGGCGTAGAACCCCGGGCCGTCCCGCAGCGTGGTGAGCGTGGCGGCCGGGTCGAGCGTCGAGGGCATGACGTCGGGGAACAGCATGAGGAACAGCGCGCCCACCGCGAAGAGGGTCGCGAGGAACGTGCCGAGGAAGGCGAAGCCCTCACGGCCCATGCGGTTGAACACGAGCCCGGCGACGAGGGACACCGCCGCGAGCAGGGTGACCACCCAGGCGGCGATCTTGTTGCCGGTGATGATGTTCGTCCAGGTGAGCCAGACGACGGCGACGGCGGCGGAGGCGATCCCCACCTTGCCGGCGAGGGCGCGGGCGTCGTGACGCACGTCCCCGTCGGTCTTGAGCGCGATGAAGATCGCGCCGTGGGTGAGGAACAGCAACAGCGTGCACAGCCCACCGAGCAGGGCATGCGGGTTGAGCAGCGTGAACAACGTGCCCTGGAACTCGACTCCGCTGCCGAGCGTGGTCTCGACGACCTCGAGCGGGGTGCCGGCGACGATGTTCGCGAACGCGACGCCCCACAGCAGGGCGGGCAGGAACGAGCCGATGACGATGGCGAGGTCCCAGTTGCGGCGCCACTGCGCCGAGCTGCCCTTGCCGCGGTACTCGAAGCCCAGCGCCCGGACGATGAGGGCGACGAGGACGAGCAGCAGCGCGAGGTAGAACCCGTCGAACAGGGTGGCGTACCACTCACGGAACGCCGCGAACGTGGCGCCGCCGGCGGTGAGGAGCCACACCTCGTTGCCGTCCCAGTGGGGGCCGATCGTGCCGAGCATGACGCGCTTACGACGCTCGGTGTCCTCCGCGTCCTTGCCCTTGCCGAGGATCGGCAGGAGCATGCCGACGCCGAAGTCGAAGCCTTCGAGGCAGAAGTACCCGATCCACAGGACCGCGATGAGGATGAACCAGACGACTGCGAGATCCATGACGAACCCCCTCTCTCAGTAGGTGTAGACGAGGGGCTGACCCTCGCTGACACCCTGGGTGACGGCCTCGGTGGGTTCGCCGATGTCCTCGGCGCCGAGCTTGATGTACTTGAGCAGCAGCTTGACCTCGACGACCGCGAGGGCGCCGTACAGCAGCGTGTAGACGACGAGGGAGGTGAGGACCTCGCCGGCACTGGTGCGGGGGGAGACGCCGAACTGCGTGAGCATGACGCCGTTGACGACCCACGGCTGCCGGCCCATCTCGGTGAAGATCCAGCCGAAGCTGTTGCCGATGAGCGGGAACAGGGGCGAGCCGATGATGAGCCAATGCCACCACGCGGGACGCAGTGCGCCCTCCGGCGCACCCTTGCGGGTGGCCCACAGCACGAGGATCGAGCACAGCGCGCCGAGCATGCCGATGCCGATCATGAGGCGGAACGTCCAGTACGCGACGGGCACGTACGGCGTGTAGTTCCTGACGGTGTCTCGGGTGAGTGCCGAGTCGGCGTACTGCTGCGCGTACTGGTTCTGCAGGTCGTAGACGCCCTTGATCTCTGCGTCGAAGTCGCCCTTGCCGAGGTAGCTGAGCAGACCGGGGATCTGGATGAGGTGCTTGGCCTCGGTGCCCTCGAGGTTGCCGACGGACAGGATCGAGAACGGCGCGTGCGAGGTGGTGTGGTAGAGCCCCTCCGCCGCGGCCATCTTCATGGGCTGGACCTCGGTCATCACCTTGCCCTGGAGGTCGCCGGTGATGGCGACGCCGAGGGAGGAGACGAGCGTGATGATCGCGCCGACCCGGGCGGCCTTGCGGTACATCGCCATGTGGGTGTGCGCGTCGGCGCGCACGGCGCCGCCCTGCTCGTCGGCCTCGACGCGACCGTCGGCACGGGCCGCGACGCGGGAGCCGACCCCGGCGGGCACGATGCCGTCCCGGGCCCCGCGGCGCAGGTGCCACAGGGAGACGGCCATGACGAGCGCCCCACCGGTCATGTAGGCGGCGGTGAGAACGTGCGGGAATGTGACGAGCTGCACCTTGTTTGTGAGCACCGCCACAAAATCGGTGAGTTCGGCGCGACCGTTCTCCGGGTTGATGCGGTAACCCACGGGGTTCTGCATCCAGCTGTTGGCGGCCAGGATGAAGAAGGCGCTCATCACCGTGCCGATGTGGACGAGCCACATCGAGGTGGCGTGGAGCTTCTCGGGGATGCGGCCCCACCCGAAGATCCACAGGCCGATGAACACCGACTCCAGGAAGAAGGTGAGAAGTGCCTCGAGTGCGAGCGGCGCGCCGAAGATGTCGCCGACCATGCGCGAGTAGTCGGACCAGTTCATGCCGAACTGGAACTCCTGCACGATGCCCGTGACCAGGCCGAGCGCGAAGTTGATGACGAACAGCTTTCCGAAGAAGCGCGTCAGCTTGTACATCTGCGGGTTGTGCGTGCGAACCCATGCGGTGTGGAAGCCGGCCACGATCGCCGACAGTCCGATGGTGATCGGCACGAACAGGAAGTGGTACACGGTGGTGACACCGAATTGCCATCGCGCGAGTTCTAGCGCGTCCATTCAAAGCCCCTCTGGTTCATGCCGGGACGGCTTTGCGACGCGAGTGGGAACTCCCCGGCGCGGCGCCCTTTCCCCGGGGTGGCCGAACTGGACGGCTGGTGCCGTCCGCCACCCCAATGATCGGCACGCTACCCCCGGGTACGTAGGGACCTAGGTCCTTCAGCACATCGCGCGCGGGATGTATAAGCGATTTCTCTGCGCCGCAATGGAGTTCACGTATCGCGATAACGCTGGTCGCCCGGGGAGGGATGGGCGAGGATGTCTCTCGACCGAGCCGGACCGGAGGAGAACACATGGACGCGGCAGACTGGGACACCCGCTACACGACCGAGAGTCTGGTCTGGGGCACCGACCCCAACAGGTGGGTGGTCTCCGAGTTGGGTGTCCTCAACCCCGGCAGCGTCCTCGACCTCGGCTGCGGCGAGGGGCGCAACGCGATCTGGCTCGCCGCGGAGGGCTGGCGGGTGACGGCCATCGACTTCTCCGCCGTCGCGGTGGACCGGGCGCGTGATCTCGCCAAGGAGACCGCCGAGCGGCTGCAGCGCGACCTCGACATCACCTGGCGGGTCGAGGACGTGACCACGGCGGAGGTCGAGCGGTCCGCGTTCGACGCGGTCCTCCTCTCCTACCTGCAGCTGCCCTCCTACGAGCGTCGCGACGCCCTGCGTCTCGCCGCCCGCGCCCTCGCCCCGGGCGGGGACATGCTGATCCTCGCGCACGACACGACCAATCTCACCGAGGGGTACGGCGGCCCGCAGGACCCCGAGGTCCTCTACTCCGCCGCCGACGTCGAGGAGGACCTGCAGGACTACCTCTCCTCGGGTGCTCTCGTTCTCGAACGCTCCGGCCGTGTGGCGCGTGAGATCACGGACGAGGAGGGCGTCACCCATTACGCCTGGGACCTCCTCGTCCACGGCAAGGGCCGCGACATGCACAAGGGCGAGGTCACCTTCGGCTGATCACCGGCCCGTCCTCGTGAGGACGCGCGTGCGTCCAGTCACTGCGCACCGGAAAGCTGCTCTTCGCACCAGAGGATCGGGGAGTGATGCGGTGGTATCCGGTGCCAGGTGGCGCTCTCGGTGCGGAGTGCAGGGCAATGGCGGATGACGGGGCCCGGCGGGGTCAGGCCTCGAGCTCGGAGGCGACGGCCGGACGCAGGACGAGCCGGGTCCAGGCGCCGACATAGATGCGGTCGTCGGGATCGATCTCGGTGCGCCCCGAGATCGGTGTGGTGGGCAGCGGTCCGATGGCCGGGGCGACCCAGGTGCCGTTGCTCGAGTCGAGGTCCTCGACCCACCAGCGTCGTCCGTCGCTCGTGAGCAGGGCCTGGCGGCGGCTCACGGCCGAGTCGACGCCGCAGTCGACGTCGGGAACGGAACTCCGGCTGCGGCGTCCGACGAGCGCGTCCGACCCGCGCAGCCGCATGATCTCCGGGGGCGCCGGAGACGGGCACGTCTCGTCGGTGTCCTGTTCGGCGAACCAATCCGGGTCGATCCACACCTCGACCACCCAGTCGCCGGCGACCTCCCGCGACGGCGGCCGGTTGACGGGCTTGGCGGTGCTCGCGGGCGGCAGGGGGTCGGTCGTCGCGGGCGCGGTCGACCCGGGAACGGGTCGTGCATCCGGGGAGGGGGTCGAGTCGTCGAGGCGCGGAGCAGCCGCCGCCTCGCCGATGTCGTCACCCTCGCCGATGTCGTCACCGACGTCACCGACGTCACCGGTGTCGTGATCTCGGGTGTCGTGATCTCCGGTGTCGCCGTCGTCCGGGTCGCCGTTCCCATCGCCGGGGGCGAGGTCGGGGCCGTCGCCACCCGGGCGAGCCATCCGGGAGTGCCGTGGTGCGGCGGGCCCGCCTGCAGCCGGGTCGTCCGTCGCGCTCTCGCTCCTCCCGCCGTCTCCACCGAGGGACCGGCCACCGAGCGCCTGCCCGGAGTCGGAGTCCTCTGTTTCGTCGCCCGGCGAGGTCCCGGGCTGCGAGTTCTCGGACCGGGAGGGCGGCGCGGGGGCCGTCGAGCCCTCACCCCGTGAGTGCGTGTCCCCATACGCCGCGTCCCCCGACGCCGTGTCCCCCGACGCCGTGTCACCGGAGGGAAGGACGCCGGCGGGCGTGCCGTCGACGGGCTCCGCGAAGGAGTCCGCGCCACCGGCCGCCTCCATGTCGGAGACGTCGAGCCCGAGGACGGGCGCGGAGGGTCCACCCGTGGCGACGTCCCCGATCCCGGCCTCGTCGGCGGGGGATCGCGACGGATCCGGGGAAGGGCGGACAGGGTCCGGGAGGTCGAGGTAGGAGGGTTCACCGCCCTCGACGCGGGGCATGACGCCGGTGGTGAAGTCGAAGCCGCACACCTCGCAGAAGAGGTTGTCCGCGGCGTTGTCCGCGGCGCAGTTGGGGCACGTCTGGGTCGCGGCCCGCGAACCGGCCGAGGGTTCGCCGGAGCCCCCGACCGTCCGGCTGCTCTCCCCGATCCCGTGGTCCCCGACCCCGAACGACGGGGCCCCGGTCGGGGACGCGTCGACCGAGGACGTCCCGACCCGCGGCGTGGGCGAGGCGCTGCTCGGCGAGGTGCCGGTCATCGGCGCACCACAGGTGTCGCAGTAGTCGGTGGCCGTGCTGTCGTGGCCCTCGGGACACTTCATCGTTTGACCCTCGTCGTCTTCGTCGAGGCGGTGTCGAGAGCCATCTCGTCGAGCTTGTCGATGCGGTTCTTGAGCCGGACGCGCCCGGTGCCGGCGTCGTCGATGTCGACGACCCGCGACAGGCGATCGGTCGCGTCGTCGTTGCCGGTCTCGGCGGCGAGCTGGACGGCACGACCGAGGCGGGTGGTCGCGGTGACGTCGTCGCCGATCGACTTGGCCGCGAGACCCTCCTGGATCGCCCGGGCGAGTTCGGTCTGGCCGGTGTAGTGCGCGACCTCGGGGCTGATCCGGGCCGTGAGGGAGTCGTCCGCCGACCAGCGGGCCTTGACGAGTCCCTGGGCGACGACCTCGCCGCCGACGGCGAGCTGCACCCGTGCCGCGAGCTGTTCGGCCCCCACGGCCTTGGCCGGCAGACGCACCGCGACGTGGTACTCCCGGGTCTCGTCCGACCACGCGCCCGTGGGATAGCCGCCGGTGAGGGGGTTGACGGTCGTGCGGCGCGCGGTGAGGTCCTCCAGGCGCGGGGCGACCTGGCGCACGAACAGCACCTCGGCGCCCTGCGGCGCCCACACCCGCAGCGTCGCGTCCGAGACGCCGCGGGCCATCGACGCCCGCATGATGCGGTCGAACTCCGCCGCCATGTCCTCCCGGCGCGGGATGAGGTCGACGGTGCCGAGCAGGGCCTGGGCGATGCGGCGGACCTCGTCGACCTGCCACGCCGCACCGAGTCCGCGGCAGTCGGCCTGGAAGAGCCCACGCACGCGCTCGATGGCCGCGGTGAGCTGCTCCGGGGTCTCGTGCTGGTTCTCACCGTCGGTGAGGAGGATGACGTGCTTCTGCGACAGCGACGGCACGGTGCCGAAGAGCTGGGCCGCGGCGAGGAGCCAGGTTCCCATCGCCGTCCCCCCGTCGGCGTACAGACGACCGAGGGACCGCTTGGCCTGGGTGCGGGTCGTCGGTGACATCTGCACCATCGCTGCGGTGTAGCCGTCGGGGTAGGCCAGTCGCGCCTCGTGGTTGCCCGCGATGACGGCGAACCACACGCCGTCGAGGATGCGGTCGAGGGCCGCGGCCGCCGCCTCCTGCGCGGCGCGGACCCCGGCGGCCTCCATCGACCCCGAGGTGTCGATGACGATGATCTCGCCCGCGTCGCCGCCCGCGTTCCGGCCCGCCTGACCTGCCCCGGAGCACGTGATCGACACGATCGAGTGCACGTCGGTCGCCCCGGTGGCGAGGAACTCGTTCTGGTGGACGGTGGCGTGGAACTCCGCCATGTCAGGCCTCCTGGGTCGGTGCGTCCGGGGTGAGCCGGGCGGCGATCACCGTGATGTTGTCGTGTCCGCCACGCGCATTGGCCCATTGCACCAGACCACGCGCCAACGCGAGCGGGACACCGGCCTCGCCGGTGCCGGGTCGCTCGGCGTCGGTCACGGGCGACCCGGGCGCCGGCGCGGCCGCCCCCGTTCCGGGGTGCGCCTCCGTCCCGGCCGGCGCGTCGACCTCGGCCTGCGGGTCGCTGTCGACACGCCGGTCGCGTGCGGCGTCGGCGACGTCCGTCTCGGCGGTGGAGGTGGCGTCGGTCGGGAGCCCCCGAAGGGTGTCGGCCACGACCTCGGCGAGAGCCGCCGGTTCGCTCGCGTAGTTCCACAGCCCGTCCGAGCAGAGGATGAGCCAGCCGGGCGCCTCGATCGTCATCGACGTGGTGCGGGGGGTGTCGTCGTCGCAGTCGATGCCGAGCCACCGGGTGATCGTGTGGGCGCCGGGGCCCGACTCCGCCTGCTCCCGGGTCGCCCCGAGGGCGATGCTCTCCTCGGCCCACGAGTCGTCGACGGTGAGGCGCCGCGCCTCGCCCGCGTCGGGGAACCAGTAGGCGCGGGAGTCGCCGACCGACCCGATCACGACGTGTCCCGCCTCGACGATCGCCGCGACGAGCGTGCACGAGGGGTTGGCGTGGTGGAACTCGCCCTCACGCCCCCCCTCGATCCCCAGTTCGCGGTGGACCTGGGCCGTGACGGCGGCGACCGCGTCCGCGGCGGCCTCACCGGCCGTCTCGAGTCGCGCGACGAGAGCCGGGACGAGGGAGGAGGGCACCCCGATCCCCGTCGAGGTCGCATGGGAGAGGACGACGACCGCGGCATCCGCGGCGGCCTGGCTCGCCTCCTCCGACCGCAGCGCGGAGGAGACGCCGTCGCAGACCACGAGGGCGGCACGGGACGGCTCGGCCGAGAGCGCCATAGCGTCCTGGTTGGACTGATGGCGAATCCCGATGTCGCAGACGCCCGCCACCCAGGGGGCGGGCGCGTCCTCAGTGTGGGCCCGGGCCGCCGGCAGTGGCGATCCGCACTGCTCGCAGTACCCGTCGGCGTACGTCCCCCCACATGCGCAGTGCGGTTCGTCCCCGGGCGCCGGGGTGGGCTCGGTGGGGTCCTCGACCTCCGTCGGCAGACCACCGAGCACGAGCATCCCCGCCTGCCCGGGAGTCGCGCCCGGCCTGTCTCCCGTGCTCGGGGTGACCGGAGCGTCCGGGTCGTCCGGGGTGGCAGCGGGAGCCGCCGGTGATCCGGGCGATCCGTGGCCCAACGCCGTGGAGCCGGTCGACGGCGTCTCGGCGACGGAGGTCTCGACGACCGGGGTCTCGTGCGCCGGGGTCTCGGTCACCGAGGGGCTCTGAGCCGACGTCACGGAGGCATCGCGGCCGGTGGTCCCGGGTGCCTCGGCAGGAGGTGGCACGGGGGATCCGATCGCCGGGTCGTCGGTGGTGCTCGTGACGCCGGAGAGCGCCGAACCCGCAGTCGGTGCCGCCCCCCCGAGAGGAGCCTCGCCACCGGCCGCCCCGAGGTCGACGACGGCTCCGCCGGCCCGCTCACCCTCGGTCCTCGCGGTGGCCTCGCCGGTCCTGTCGCCCACGACCACGCCGTCGGCCTCCTCGGCGGCAGTCGGCATCTCGGCACCGCAGTTCTCGCAGTAGCGCCCCACGCCGGTCGTGCGGCCGCAGGTGGGGCAGGACCGCAGCTCCTGGGTGGGGGACTCCGAGGTCACGGGGTCGCGGTCGTCGGGGCTCGGGGGCGTGGCGGGCGAGGTCATATCAGGCTCCAGGGTCGGATGCGGTTGGCCTCGTCGACGAGCAGATGCCGCTCGGCGGGGTCGGGGGTGAGTCGGGCGAGGTCGCGGTAGGCCGACTCGAGGGAACGCCGCAGCGTGGCTTCGGTGGCGGCCTTGCCGTCGAGGGTGGCGTCGCGGTCGTCACCGGCGAGGCGGGCGGCGAGGGCGGTCTCGAGCACCTGCACCGCGAGCTGCGCCCGCGTGCGCGGTTCGAGGGTGATGCGCCGGCTGTCGGCGAGGACGTCCATGAGTGCGGGGACCCCGGCGCCGGTCCGCGTCTGCAGGTCGGCGCGCATCCACCTCGCCCGGGAATAGGCCCCGGATGTCGGCGGGACGGCGCTCACGGCCTCGACGGCCCCCGCGTGGTCGCCGCGGGCGGCGCGGGTGCGGGCGATCCCGAAGGCGGAGGCGACGACGTACGACCCGTCGGTGCGCAGACATGTCGTGAAGGAGGACTCCGCGAGGCGGAGCGACCGGCCGTCCCCGGCGGCCTCGTGGGCCGCGGCGAGCGCGAACCGCGGCGCGATCTCACCCGGGAGTTGGGCGTAGACGGCCTGGAACGAATCGACGGCCGCCCCTCCGTCGCCCCGCCGGAGCGCGTCGAGGCCGAGCAGCCACACCGCTCGCCAGTCCCAGGGGTCGTGGGTGAGCAGGGAGTCCGCAGCCTGGGCCACGGCGTCGCCGTTCTCGGCCCGCAACGCCGTGCGGCCCATCTCGAGGATGACCTCCGGGGTGTGCTGCGGGGCCTGCCGCAGGGCCACGAGGCGGTCGGCGGGGTCGTTGGTCTGCAGACCGCGCAACCAGGTGTTCATCGGGTCCTGCTCGTCGGGCCGCAGGCCGGGCAGCTGCCACCAGTCGAGGGTCTCACCGGTGACGACCGGTGCCTCGAAGAACGCCGACGGCGGCGCCTGGGTCGTCATGCCGGCACCGGGCCGATCGGCGACGACCTGACGGAGCACCCCGAGCATCTGGACGCGGAGCTCCTCGATCGAGACGAACCGGTCGGCCGGGTCGGGTGCGCAGCAGCGGGCGACGAGTCGGTAGAACGGGTCGTGCTCGAGGAACGCCGGCGTCTGGGTGAGCGGCGGGAGTGAGTCGACGAATCGCGTCTGGTAGCCGCGGAACTCCGTCGTGAGGACGACGAGCGTGCGCCCGATCGTGTAGACGTCGCTCGCGATCGACGGCCCCATCTCGGCGACCTCGGGCGCCTGGTACCCGATGGTGCCGTAGATCGGGGAGGTGAGGTCGTCGATCTCGCGCATGCCCCCGAGGTCGATGAGTTTGACCCCGTCGGCGACGTGGATGAGGTTGTCGGGTTTGAAGTCGCAGTAGAGCAACCCGTGATCGTGCAGGTAGGTGAAGGCGGGCAGGATCTCGAGGACGAACGCGAGCGCGACCTCGACCGGCAGCGGGTCGTACTCGCCGCGGGCCATGAGCCGGTCCTTGAGCATCTGCTTGAGGGAGACGCCTCCGACGTACTCCATCACGGTGTACGCGAGTCCCTCGTGTTCGACGACGTTGTAGACCTCGACGATCTGGGGGTGTTCGACCTGGGCGAGGAACTGCTGCTCGGCGATCGCGGCGGCCACCGCGTCCTCGTCGCCGGCGTTGAGCAGACCCTTGAGCACGACCCAGCGGCCCGAGACGTTGCGGTCGCGCGCGAGGTAGATCCAGCCGAGACCACCGTGGGCGATGGGCCCGGCGACCTCGTACTGCCCGGCGACGAGGTCTCCCGGCGCGAGCTTGGGGGTGAAGGAGAACGGGTTGCGGCACTGGGGGCAGTAGCCCTGCGTGCGGCCGGGGATGCCGTCGTGGCCGCGGCCCACGGGTGCGCCGCAGGAGGGGCAGATGCGCCGTTCCTCCGGCACGATCGGGTCGTCGAGGACGACGGTCATCGGGTCGGTCTCGACCGCGGGCGGCACCTGGGTGAGGCCGGCGCCGAGGCCTGACCGGCGGGCCCTGCGCTGGCGGACGTGCCGTCGCGCGCCGCCGCCGCGGGCGGAGCCGAGCGGGGTGATCGCCCGCGCCGACGCCGCGGCCGACTCGACGGGTGACTCCGAACCCGTCACCCTCTCCGGCATGGCCGAGGCGCCCTGGTCGGCGCCGCCCGCACCGGCCGTCGCGCCGGTCGCGCCCCCGCCGCCGGTGGTGCCCGCCCCCGTGCCCGTGACGTCCGTCCCGGTGCCGGTGCCCCCCGTTCCGGCTGCCCCCGTGCGGGGCTCCGCGGTACCGGGCGTGGGTCCCGTCGGTGCGGGTGCGGGGCGTTCGGGCATGCCGCACCAGTCGCAGTAACCGTCGACGTAGCGGCCCGGGCATCCGGTCTCGCGGCAGGGCGTCATCGTGCGGCCCCGAGGTAGGCGGTGAGCGCGGCGACGAGGGCGGCGAGATGACCGACGTCGGTCGGCGTCCGAGAGATCTCATGGGCGCGCCGGGCGAGGGTCTCGGCATCGGGTCGGTGGGCCGGGGGGATGTCGCCGATGCCGACCTGGACCCGCTGCAGCTCCTCGAGGAGGTCGGTCCGGCGTTCGAGGGCACCCGCGTACGTGCTGCGGGCGACCTCGAGCGCGCGACCGACCCGGTCGAGGCGCGCGGCATAGGCGTCCAGTTCGGCCGGCTCGGAGGGGGGTTCGCCGAGTGCCGTGACGTCGGGGACCGCGAGCACCGGTGCCGGGTGGACGGTCGCGGCGGCCTTGGCGGCGAGGGCCCGCACGGCCTCGCCCTTGGCGGTGAGGTCGGCCACGGTCGCCGCGATCCCGGTCACGCGGTCGCGGGCCCGAGTTCTCTCGGAGGCGGCGACGATGAGATCGCGCTCGGCCGTCGCGACGGCGAGTTCGAGCGGGCCGACGAGCCCGCCCACGTCGGCGCCGCGTCGCAACCGCTCCGAGACGTCCACGAGCCTCCGGTCGAGCCCGACGAGCACCTCCTGCGCCGACCCCGCGCGGCGGGCCGGGATCTGGGCGACGAGGTCGCGGATACGTTCGACGGAGGCCCGGAGCTCGCGCACCCGGTGCTCCATGCCGGCCATGTGTCCGTCGAGTCCGAGCGTGCGGCGCAGGCTCGCCGCGAGGGAGTCCGAGAGGCGGCACGCCTCCGGCAGTGACACCGCGAGCGCCGAGGACTCGCCGGCCTCCTGGTCCAGCCGTCCCCAGACGAGGGTGGTGAGTCGCATGCGGTCCTGCGCGAGGACCCGTCCGGAGTCCCACGCGGCGACGAGGAGGTCGTGGCGGTCGGCGACGGCCTTCCACAGCGTCATCGACAACAGGATGTCGTTCGTCACCGCGGCGCGCTCGGGGGACCGGAGTGCGGCCTCGTCGAGCTCGTCGAGCTCCACGCGACGCCGGTCGCGCCATGTGCCGAGGGCGTCGAGGTAGGCGAGGAGCTCGCCGGCCGGGACGTCCGCGCCGAGCGAACCGGGCGCCGTGGGCGCGGTCACCGGGCCGGAGGAGGTGGGGGTGCTCATCGGTACTCCTTGAGACGCTGGTCGAGGCCCAACCACACGAGCCCGGCGGCGGCGAACCCGCCGACGAGCAGCAGGGGTCCGGCGCCGGGAGTGACGACGGTGGCCGAGCCCAGTTGCGAGAACGCGTACCCCGACACGGCGCCCGAGGTGACGAGCGCCCCGAAGAGTCCGGGGTTGACGACCCGCTTCGTGCGGCTCGCGAGCCAGCGCGATCCCCCGAGCAGGGTGATCAGCGTGATGAGCGAGGTGAGCCCGAGGCCGCCCATCGTCACCCAGGCGAGGGTGCGGGCCTCCGAGCTGCGGTCGGTGTTCTGCGCACGCAGCTGCGCGAGGGTGGGGTCGAGTCGCGTCGTGCGGATGGTCTCGCCCTGGCGGTAGCGCTCGGCGGCGACCGTGCCGTCGGCGGCGCGGCCGCTCTCGAGGAGGGCGACGTAACGGGTGTAGTCCGCGGAGAGGGCCGTGAGTTGCTCGGTGTCGTCGGCGAGCCCGGCCGGCCCGGTCGCCGCCCGCGCCGTGACCGAGGCGAGGCGCGACGACGTGGTGCTCACCGTCGTGAGGTACGCCTCCTCGCCCGGGCCGCCCACCGGTGTCGAGCGTGCGGTGGCGCCGAGGGAGTCGATCGCCGTCGTGACCTCGCCGAGTTCGGTGGCCTGGGCCGTGGCGACGGACTGCACGCGTGCGGCGTCGGTGGAGACGACGCCGTAGGCGGCGAGGCCGTTGAGCGAGCAGGCGAGTACGCCCGCGGCGGTGAGAGATCGGAGTCCTCGCGCGAGCGGACGCCGCGGCTTCTGCGCGATCGTGCCCGCCGCGGCGCCCGTCTCACCGGCCACCTCGACGGGCGTCGCCGAGGACGTCGCGGACGAGGGTGTCGCCGACGTCGCCGGGGACATGGACGGGGAGGCTGCGGTGGCCGTGTGGGCCGACGTGGCGGCGGGCGTGCGCGATGACGGGACGGCGGTCGCAGCCTCGCTCGGCGCGGCGGCCGTGGCGCCGGTCGTCGTCCCCGACCTCCTCGATCGGCCCGACCTGCTCATTCCTCCTCCTTCGGCTGCTGACGGGTCATCGCGTGGTTATCGGGGCCGTCGAGGACCCCCACGACCGCGTCACCTCCGCCGTCGACGCCGCCGGCCTCGACGCCGTCGGCGACGTGGGCATCGACACGGCCGCCGGCTTCACCCCCGACACCGTCCCCGCCTTCGACGAGGCCATCGACCTCGTCATCGGCACCATCATCGACATCGCCGCCCAGCGTGCCGTCGCCGTTCGAGCCGTCGGCCTCGCCGACCGGCGAGCCGGTGGACGTCGTCGTGGCCCCTGTGGCCCCGTCCCCTCTGTCGGAGGCGGGGCTCCCGGTGTCGAACGCCACGCCGTGCTCGGGCTCGTCGTGCCGGTCCTCGAGGTCGATCCGATCGAGGGTGCGCAGGTCGTCGACGCTCGGGTCCGGCAGATCCTGCACGCGCCAGGCGTGTCGACCGATCGCTCCCTCGAGCATGTTGCGGGCGAAGCGTCCGTTGCCGAAGGCGTCGTCCCGAGGGGTGGCGGCGAGGATCTCCCGGAACCGTGCGGTGGCCGCCTCGGTGAGGACGTAGTCGTTCCGCTCGGCGAGGGTGTGGAGGATCGCGGTGATCTCGTCGTCGGTGTAGTCGTCGAACGTGATCGTCGTGCGGAACCTGCTCGCGAGGCCGGGATTGGTGTCGATGAACCGCGCCATCGGCGCGGGATAGCCGGCGACGATGACGACGAGCTCGTCGCGCTTGTCCTCCATCTCCTTGACGAGGGTGTCGACGGCCTCCTGCCCGTACTGGTCGCCCGCGAGGGTGTAGGCCTCGTCGATGAACAGCACACCCCCGACCGCGGACGCGGCGACCTCGGCGGTCTTGACGGCGGTCTGGCCGAGGTAACCCGCGACGAGCTCGGAGCGGTCGACCTCGACGAGCTGTCCGGTGCTGAGCAGCCCGAGCGCGTGGTAGATCCCGCCGACGAGACGCGCGACGGTCGTCTTGCCGGTGCCGGGGTTGCCGACGAACACGAGGTGGCGCGTCATCGACGCCGATCGGAGGCCTGCCTCACGACGCTTGGCGTCGACCTTGAGCATCGCGACCTGCTGATGGACCTCCCGCTTGACCCGGCGCAGCCCGATGAGGTCGTCGAGTTCGGCGAGGAGTTCCTCGACCGACTTCTCGTGCTCGGCCGGCTCGGGCGGCGGGGTCGGGTCGCCGGAATCCCCGCCCGCGTCCGGCGCCGCCACAGGTCCCCGACCGTCGACGGGTGCGCCGGGCACCGCACCGGGACGGGGGCCCGGCGCTCCGCTCGGATCGGCGAGGTCCGGGGTGGGAAACCCCGGGACGCCGGAGACACCCGGCGTCCCCACCTGGTCGGGCGGCACGTCGTGAGTTCCGCTCCAGAGGTCGCGGGTGGCGCGGGTGATCGCGCCGAGCTGGTCGAGGACCGACTGGGACGTGAGCCTCGCCTCGGGCAGGTCCGTCGGCGTCGAGCCGGGCGCCGTCGGCAGGCCGGGGAACGCCCCGAGGCCGCCGTCGAGGACGCTCGCCCCCGGCCCGCTCACCGGCCCTGATCCCGAAGCGGGGTGCCCAGCCGCGGCGCCGGGACCGTGGATCCGACCCGCGGACCGGGCTCCGGCAGCGGCGAGCTGACACTGCCCCGCGGTCGTCGCCCGACCCGCCGCAGACGGGTCGGCGCCGGGAACGGTGCACGCGGCGGTGGCGACGTCGACGAGCGCGGAGGCGTACTCCTGCGCGCGGGCGGGGGTCTCGGTCAGGAGGTGGGCGAGCAACGGAGTCGGCCCGGAGGCGAACCTGCGGCCCTGTGAGGCGGCGAGGAAGAACTCCTGGGTGGTGCCGCCCATGACCTCCCGCCACCCCACGTGCGCGTGGGAGGGGCCGGATGTCGCGACGACCCCCGCGGCGAGCCGGACGCCCTCGGCGCGCACGGCGGACTCCTCGAGCCCGGCGGCGGCTCCGGTGCGGACGAGGGCGTCGAGGGCGCTCGTCAACGGGTTCGGCGGGGTGGTCATGAGGCGATCTCCGGGTGGTTCGGCGACGGGCGGCGCGGGCGGAGGCGCCGCGGGCGGGGGGCTCCGATCGGTCGGGGCCTCATGGGTTCGGGGGTGCCAACGGTGGGAACCGGGTGGCGGATTCCCGCCCGGTGTCCGAGGGGGTCGTCGACGGGGGCGCCGTGGGGCCGGGGTGGGGGGCGTGGTCGTGCGTCGAGGCGTCGGCACCGGCACCGGCACCTGCGCCCACACCACCTCCGGGTGGGGGGCCGACCTCGGCCTCGTCGTCGGTGCGGGAGGGGCCGGCGCCCGGGTCCGACGTCTCGTCCGGCATCGCCGGAATCGCGGCCCCCGACCCTGCGAGGTCGAGGCCGCCGCCGGTGCTCGCGTGGCCGAACTTCGCGTCGAGGAATCGGGCATGGGCGACGAGCGCGGTCGCGTCGTCACGGCAGACGGCGTCGAAGACCCGGTCCATCGTCGCGCCGAGGAGGTCGAGTTGGTCGACGAGCACCATGAGTGAGGTGCGGGGGCCGTCCACGGGACGCGTGTCGGCGAATCGCCTCGGCAGGCGCAGGTATCCGTTCACCGCCTCGGGCAGGTAGTCGGTCGCGGTCGCCATGACCGAGTAGCCGTGGTCACTGCCGAGCCCGACGACGTCGAGGCGGGGGAGTGTGTCCCGCACCGTGGCGGTGACACGCCGCACCCGCGCGGCGACGACCGAGGGGGCGGCACCGCCGTCGACGAGAGCCTCCGCACGGTCGAGGGCGGTGCGCAGATCGTCCGCGGTCGGGGGCGCAGGTGTCTCCACCTCGGGCTCGGCCTCAGGGCGCTCGCGGCCACCGAGCCGCGAGAAGAACTCCCCGATCGACATGACATCCCCTGCTCTCGTGGTCGTGGCCGTCCGCCGCTTCGGACCCTGGGGCCGAGACGGCGGACGGCGTGCGGCAACCCCGTCGCGACGGGCGGGATGGGCGAGACGGGTGTGACGCGGCGGCTGCGCCCCATGCCCGCCCCGAGGATCACAGCCTCGGAGTGTTTCCCAGGTCGAACGCACCGGCGGCACGCCTGGCCTCGCTCGCCCGCGCCCGGTCCAGGTAGGACTGCGACTTGGTGACCTCGGACTCGAGCACGCCGATCGTCTGGGCCATCGAGTCGAGCGCGCGCACCTTGAACTCGTCGATGGAGTCCATCGTCGCGTAGATGTTCTGGAACGCGGCCTGCAGCTGCGGCAGCCCGATCGAGGCGCTCGCGGCCTGCTCCTGGATGGCGCTGGAGTTGTCGCGGAGCATGACGCTCGTGCGCTCGATGAGGTTGCTCGTCGTCGTGTTGAGCGCGGTGATCTGCTCGAGCACGAGCTTCTGGTTGTTGAGTGCCTGCGCGACGACGACGGCCGTGCGCAGGGCCGAGATCGTCGTCGTCGTCGCACGGTCGACGCCCTTGATGAGCTCGATGTTGTTCTTGATGACGATGTCGATCGCCAGGTAGTTCTGGATCGACACGGCGAGCTGGGTGAGCAGGTCCTGGTGCTTCTGACGGACGTAGAAGAGGACGTCCTCGCGCATCGCCTTGGCCCGGTCGGGGTCGGTGGCGTCGAGCTCGGCGATCTGCGCCGAGAGCTGCGCGTCGAGGCGTTCGGCGATGTAGACGTACTGGTTGAGCCGGGCCATCGAGCTCCACAGCTGCTGCTTCTCGAGGTTGAGTGCGGCGTTGTCGCGCTGGAGCTCGTCCTGCCCGCTCTTGAGCGCGTGGAGGATGCCGTCGATGTGCTTCTGCGCGGACTCGTACTTGCGGAAGTAGTCGGTGACCTTGTCGCCGAAGGGGATCACGCCGAGCACCCTCTTGGCACCCTTGGCCTGGCTGGGGTCGAGGTCCTCGACCGTTCGCCGCAGGTCGAGGAGCGTGGCCCCGACCTTGCTCTCCTTGCTGACCCCACCGGACTTGAGCGCCTTGACCGGCGACGTGAGCAGGCGGTTGCTCGTCTCGGCGGCGGACCGGATGTCGGCGTCGCCCATCGTGCGCACGTCCGCGGCGCGGCGCTCGAACTGGGGGCTCTTGGTGGCCGCCTGCGTGAGTCCGTTCAGGTACTCCTGCACCTTGGCGTCGAGCACCGGGACGGCCTCGGGTGAGACCTGCGGTGCCATCGACGGGGCCGCCGTGGTGGGCACCGGCTCCGACGGCGCGGGCGCCTCGAGGGTCAGCGGCGGCGCCTCGGCCATCCCGGAGGGCGGCTGCAAGGGCTGGGTCATGTGAACTCCTCGGCTCGTCGGGCGGACCGTTCCATTGCAACCCGACATCGGGTGCCGGTCCAACCCTCCCACACAGGTCTCGGGCAGGGCTGTGGACAACGTGAACGGCGGCTCCGAGATCGTCCCTAGCCTGCGGGGCATGCCTTCCGTTCCTGTTCCCGTCGCCGGGGTGACGACCCGGGTCACGACCGCGTCGACATCCGTCGTCCCTGGGATCCCGCCGATCCCCGTCGCGCTCCTCGTCGACCTGGCCGGACTCGGCGCACGGGTGGACGCCGTGGCCGAGGACCTCACCCGGCGTGGGCGGGCCGCGCGCGTCGGGTTCGGCGCGGTCCTGTGGGACGCCTCGGCCCGCGCCGCGCTCGACGCCCGTCTCGACCGTCTCGACGAGGAGCTCGCGGGCCTCGTCGCCGAACTCCGGGAGTGCGGAGTGTCCGTGCGGGAGCCGGGGCGGCCGTGAGTGGCGTTCCCGAGCCTGCCGGGCTCGCTCCGCCACCCGGCCTCCTGCGTCCGTTCGGGTCGCCGGGGAGGCGCACCCCGGTCACCGCGGTGGGCGGATCGGCGGACCCGCAGAGCGCGGTCGTCGCCGACGTCGAGGCGGTGCAACGCGCGGCCGTGGCCTACCGCGTCCACGCGGAGGCGATGGCCCAGCACGCCGCGACGCTGCGGAGCCTCGATCTGCAGGTCATCGACGCGACGGCCGGCGTCGGCGGTGTCGGTGGTCCTCGTGATGTCGCAGGCGTCGGCGACCTCGTGCGGCGTCCCGTCGCGGCCTGGCGACTCCGACACCTGGCCCACCGCCTCGACACCCACGCGGAGGCGCGTGTCCAGCTCGCCCGGCGGGCCCAGATCGCGGTGACCCTCTACCACGACGTCGACGCCGCCAACGCCGCCGCGTTCGACGCACTCCTCGCCCGGGGCAGGCTGGATCCGCGCACCCCGCCGCCGTTCGTCCTCGAACGCTCGGGAACCTGTTCCTCGCCCGGTCCGGGTGCGGAATCCGCACGACTGCCGGTCTGTCCCGGCTACGAGTGGGTCGCCGCGGTGCGGCCCGAGGACGTCCTCCGCCCCCAACGTCTCTCCGTGGTCGCGGTCCGGCCCGTGCCCACTCCCCGTGGCCAGCGGCCCGGGCTCGCGGGAGCGATGCAGGCCGTGCGTGACGGGTACTCCGCCCCCGGGTCCGCGGGGGCCGGCGAGGCCGACACGATCGACGTGCGGCGCCACGTCCACCGCGAGCAGGGGGCCGATGGCGACGGGCCGACCCGCGAGACCTACGTCGTCACGCTGCCCGGGACGTCGGGGTGGGACCTGCTCACCGTTCGTGGCAACCCGGAGGGGCCCAGGACGCTGCGCCCCAACATCGAGGGGGCGCTGGGCCGGGCATCCGCGGAAGCGCGCCTGCTGCCGGAGGTGCTCGAACGGGCCGGGGTGCCGCCCGGGGCACCGGTCCTGCTCGCCGGGCACAGCCAGGGTGGGATGACCGCGATGTCCGCGGCCGCGCTCCCCGCGATGAGGCGATACCGTCTCTGCGTCCTCACCGCGGGATCGCCGGTCGGTCGGATGCCGGTGGCGCCGGAGGTCACCTACCTCCACGTCACCAACCCCGGCGACGCCGTCCCTCGCCTGGAGGGGGCGTCCAACCGCCGGTCCCGCAACCAGGCCACCGTCAGCACGGGCAAGCCCGTCACCTCTCCCGGTGACGATCACGACGTGGGCCGCTACGTCGAGGAGTCGGAGCGGCTGGACCGGCTCGAGGGCGACCGCGGCGGGCCGAGCGGTGCGCCCGGCGTCGACGTGCCCCCGGCGCTCTCCGAGAAGCTGAGCGAGTTCCGCGCCGCGGGCCATCTGCGCGGGGAGGAGCCGGGTGACGTCGTCGAGACGACGCGGGTCTGGGTGCGGACGCGGTGACGGGACCGGAGTCGGTGGACGCGTGGGGGTCCTCACCCGCCGGCCACCGAGCCTCGGTAGGGTCCGGTCGGCGGGCGAGAACGACCCGCCGAACGGACACCGTGGTCCGGGTGTCGACGGCTGCGCGGCCGCCGGGTGAGCGTGGGGTCGGATCGACGACCCTCAGCCCACACCGTGCCCTCACGCAGCCCCGACACAGGCGATGGCGCCACGTTTGGAGGCGTGCCCAGGGGTGCTCTGGGCACGCACCTGACGAAGAGTTGACCAAAACCGTTGCGCGCCAACGCCCCTTGGGACTTCGAAGGTGGCAATTCTGTCCTCAGGCCGGGGGATGCGGTGCCGATAGGTGGCGCGAACGACGGCCTGAGGATCGACACGGCCGAGCGAGGGAGGGATGACGATGACGAACGTCGACGGGTTCGATCTGTCGCCGCTCATCCAGGCCGCGTCCGGCGACCTGGGAACGGTGACCTGCGAGGCGCGCTGGGCGCGTGCGGGGGCCGCAGAGCTGGCGGGCCTCACCGATGCCGACCGTGAGCTCATCGCGGTCGTCACCGGTGAACGTGTGCCGTCCGAGGTCGTCGGGGAGCTGCCGGTGACGTTCTTCGTGCTCCAGCTCGCAGCGGATCGCCTGGTCGGCCCGCTGCGTGGAGGTGACGACGTGCCGATCGCCTACATGGAGGACGTGTACACCGCGTACAAGGACGACCCCGCGGGCACCCCGGTGTGCGGTGACCACCTCGACCTGGCCCTCGCCTTCCTCGCCGGGCGTGAGCTCGCCGTCCTCGGCCCCGACTACTCCTGACGCCCGCGACGACGGTTCCCCCACCCGTCACTCCTGACATCACGAGCCGGCCGCGGGATGACGCGGCACCGACCCGGTGTGGGTCCGCATCGCGAGGACGACCGGTCGCACCCACCTCGGCGTGATCGGCACCCGAACCTCGACCAGGGTGGAGAACTCGACGAGGCCCGACGCACTCGAGGCGGATTCGACCTTGATGCGGGTCGCCGCGGTCTCGAGGCCCGCCTCGGCGCGGCGCATCGGCTCCGTCCACGCGTGTCGACGGTGAGCGGCGAGGCCTCGATCGTCCGGATCGTGGCCTGCGCGGTGGCCAGGTGCGCCGCGGCCTGCACCTCCGGCTCGGCCGCGAGCCTCGGCCGCCTCCCACCCGTTCCACGTGGGCCACGTGCCCCGTCGGCAGGCCATCGCGCTTCCGGACGCCTCAGCAGGGCCGATCGACAGAGGGCGCCGCGGTCGATCGTGCACGCCTCGCCGGCGCCCTCAGGGCCGAGTCGGCGGACCGCGGTCCCTTTCGGCCGCCAGAGAGCGCGGACCACGGGAACGACTGACCGACGTCGCTGTCGCACCGGCTCGCGCGCTGGGGGTCCTGTAGCGCCGGGAGTCCTGACGTCCCGCACGCTCTGCCCGGTGAGGGCCGTTCGATGAACGGACGCCGTGGGGTGGGTCGATGCGCGCCCGATGATCGTCGCCCCCGGCTGTAGGCCCCGCCGTCGTCGTGGGTGTCGGTGTGGGCGAGGCGTGTGTGTTCGCTGCGGGAGCGCCCCGGGTCCTGAGTTCCGCCTGTGCAGCGGCCCGCGTGTCGGCGGGGCGGTCACCGTCCCCGGTGTCGGTGTGGGCGACGCGCACCTCGCCCGACGAGGGCGGCCCTCGTCCTGAGTTCCGTCCGATCCGCGGCCCGCGGGTGGACGGGCGGCCACCGTCGCCTGCGTCGGTGTGGGCGACGCGTGCCTCGCCCGACGAGCGCGGCCGGCGATGCCAGGGAGGGTGGGGCGGCCGACCTGTCAGGAGGGGTCGTCGGCGTCGTGGCTCTCGATCCGGTCGAGGCGGGTGTCGCGGACGGCTCCAGGCCTCTCGGAGGAACGGCCGGTGCTGTCGTCCTTCGTGCGCTCGCGCTCGGCGACGGCGCGCTCGGCCGGGGAGAGCAACTCGCGTCGGGGGATGGCATGGAGGAACGCCGCCTCTGCCGCCGCCCGCCGGGCCTCGAAGTCCTGGATGAGAGCAGCCCGACGCACCTCCTCCGGCGAGGGGGGAGCGCGCCAGGGGTCGCGGCCGTCCTCGCGAGCCTCTCGCGCGCTGCCTGCCGTTCCGCCGATCCCGGCGTCGCCGCCCCTCGTGCCTGAGCGTGCCGCTCTCCGCGCCGTTGTCACCGGGGCGCCGCCGAGCGTCCGGCCGGTCGGCCTCCTCACCCGCGAAGTCGTGTCCCCACGGAGGTCGTCCCCGTCGGCGCCCGGGTCGTCTTCGTGGGTGGAGTCGGGGGAGGGCGGGTGAGGTGGGTTCGTGATCGTGCGCGTCGGCTGCGGCCCGCGGTGCCGACCGCCGCCATGTCGATCACTCTCCGGATCCTCGGAGGCGTGGTCGAGGGTCCGCGCGGCGAGCACCACCGTCCCGACCGCGGACGCCGCCAGCCCGGTGAGACGTGCCCAGGGCCGTCGCCGCCGACGCGCCGCAGCCCGGGCACGGCGGGTCCCCGGCTCCGTCCCCTCGGACGCGCCGGCCGTGCCGGAGGTCCGCAGTGCGGACGCTGCAGACGCGGACGCGGATTCCGACGCCGCGGACACGGAGGTGGGAGGCGTGGCCGCCTCAACCGACTCCAGCTCGTTCGACCCGCGCTCGTTCGACCCGCGCTCGTTCGACCCGCGCTCGGGCGGTGATGGGGCAGGCGTGGTTGCGGGAGCCGGCGTGGCCTGCGTCGGCCCTCCCGAGGTCGGTCTGCCCGCGGAGGCCGCGGAGGTTCGGCTGGTGGATGTGGCGGTGGTGGCCGGTCCGACCGCAGGCGTCGACGTGGCCGGAGGGGCCGGCGGTGCCGCGTCGGCCCGATCTCCCGCGTCGAGACGGCCGGCACCGGACGCACCGAGATCATTCCGCGCGTGGGTGACCTCCTGAGCAGGCGCGCGGGAGGCGACCGAGGGGCGAGGTCCGACGGGTGCCGAGCCCGGGGGAGCCGGATCGACCCCACGGCCCACAGCCGCAGGGCCCACAGTTGCAGGGCCCACGAGCGGAGCGAGCACATCCGCGGCGTCGGCACGCTCCACCGTGTCCGTCGCCGGGAGCGAGCGATCGGTGCCGGTGGGCACGGCGGCCGCTTCGCGCTCACGGGAGCGACGGGCAGCCTCCCCGTTGGTCTCCCCGTGGCGCCTGCGCTCGGCGGCGCCGTCGTCCCGCCCGAGGGCGCCGTCCGCGCCGGTGCCGTCGTCGGTGTCGAGGTAGGCCGCGGCCAGCGCACGGCGGGCGGCGGGGCCGGTGACAGGGGCGGATGCCGCCCGCGCGCGGGCAGAGGGCGCGTGGGGCAGGGTGCCGAGGTCGCGCGGCTCCGCGGCCCCGGGGGCCGCGAGTGCCGTGGAGGCATGACCGGAGCGCTCGCGGACGGCCAGGGCGGTCGAGGCGAGGGGCGCGGTGGCGGACGTCCGGTCCCGTCGCCCCCACCACGTGCGGGCCGGGCGGCGGGCGTGACGACCGCGGGTGCGGCGAGTCGCGCGGAGCTCGAGGCCGCACCAGAGCAGCATGAGGGCGCCGAGGCCACGGCCCCCCCACATGCGGTGCTCGGCGGGCAGGGCGCCGTACACCCTGCCCGCGGCGGGGAGTCGGTACCGCTCGACGGCCCGCACACCGCTGGTCGGGGTCGTCGTGGGCCCCTCCGCGGAGGTGAGCCTCACGGTGTCGCCCGTGACGCCGTCGACGCGGCCGAGGGCGAGGCGGTCACCGCCGGAGGTCACCGCGACGATCGACCCCGCCTCCACCGTGGGGGGCGTCTCGACGGGCTCGACGATGGTGAAAGATCCCGCCGCCACCCCCGGGAGCCCCTCGTCGGCCGGCAGAGGGACCCATCCGCACACCGCCGGCGGCCCGAACACCACCACCGCGACGACCGCGATCACCGTCGCGACGGCCCGCCCGAGCATCACCGCCCACGACGTCACCGCTGACGCCGACGCCACCCGACCCCGGCCTGTCGCCGGGCTCACGACGTCCTCCCGGCCGGCCGACCGGCGTCGGCGCTCGCCCCACCGTCCGGGGCCTGCCCGCCGGTCTCGGGAGCGATGACGCGCAGGACGCCTCCGGTGCCCTGAGTGCGGAGCGCGACAGTGGCGGCGAGGCCGGGGCGGTGACCGGCGGCGGCCCGGAGGGGAGCACCCCGGGTCACGGGTGCGCCGGTGCGGGCGGTGCGCTCGGGCGAGGTGACCTCGCCGGGGACGGTTCCGCCATCGATCGTGGCTCCCCGGGACGCTGCGATCACGGCCTGGTGCCACGCCGCATATCCCGGTGTCGAGGTCGTGAGCAGCGCGCCTGCCGCCGCGGCCGCGAGAGCCGCCCGCACGTAGGGGGCCACCACGCCGACCGTCCCGACGCGTCCGCTCCGGCCGGTCCCTCGTGATCTCATCCCGCGATCACCCGTGCCCGAGGCCCGGCGCCGCTCGTCTCCATGACTTCTGGAATCGGTCTGAACGCCCTTCAACTGAGCCGAAACTCGTCGTGTTCACCCGGTGGGCGACGCCCCGTCCGGTCGGAGGGCGGTCTGTGGCGCCGCGCGGTCCGGCGCTCGACCCGGGGAGGCGACCGACTCGCGCCCTCGCTCCCGCTCGCGCACACCACACCGGAAACCGCGTCTCCGCACCCCGTCGTTCCGGAGTGGAGAGGCGGTTTCCGGTGTCCTGTCGGCGTCGTCGGCCGCGTGTCGACGGCGGAGAGTGGCGCCGATCACCTGGTGAGCAGGGCTCTGGTTGCCCCTTGATGGTTAGGTTAGGCTGACCTGGTCACAAGGGATCGTCTATCGCGGCGATCGACACCGTCTGTCACGAACCGGCTTCCGAGCCGGCACGAGAGAAGTCGCCATGTCTGCCATCGCCACGGTGTTCGCGCAGCGGGACGTCCCCGCCGGTGCGCCCACGGTCCTCGCCGTCCCCGCCTCCGTCGAGCTTCGCCCCCGTGTTCGTCGGCGAGAGTCGTGGTGGGGTCGTCGACGAGCGGCCGAGGACACCCTCGCGGCCCAGGCCGTCGGCACGCAGGCGGTCGTCACCGGTGTGGGCGGCGACCTCGACCCGGCCGCGGCCCGGCGTCTCGTCGATCTCGGGTTCGCCCCCGGCGCCCACGTCGAGGTGCTCCGGCGGGCCCCGATGGGTGACCCCACCGTGTTCCGCGTGGCCGACACCGAGATCGCCCTGCGTCGGCGCCACGCCGAGGGCATCCGCGTGCAGCAGGACCTCCGCGTCGTCCGCTGATGTCGGACCACTGCGCGGCAGGCGGGGGAAGCACGACGGTCGCCTCGGACGAGCTGCGGCTCGCCCTCGTCGGAAGTCCCAACGCCGGTAAGACGACCCTGTTCAACGCCCTCACCGGGCTGCGGGCCAAGACCGGGAACTACCCCGGCGTCACCGTGGCCCGATTCGAGGGCCTCAGTCGGTGTGGCGACCGCGACGTCGTCATCGAGGACCTCCCCGGCACCTACAGCCTCGACCCGATCAGTCCCGACGAGCACGTCGTCACCGACGTCCTCGACCCCGAGCACACCGCCACGAAGACCCCCGACGGGCTTCTCGTCCTCCTCGACGCCACGTCGCTGCGCCGCTCGCTCGCGCTGCTCGCCCAGGTGCTCCAGCTCGGGCTGCCGACCGCCGTCGTCCTCTCGTTCACCGACGACCTCGCCCGTCGAGGCGGCGCCGTCGACGTCGCCGGGTTGCAGCGGGCGCTCGGTGTCGACGTCCACGTCGTCGTCGGCGGAGGGCAGGGACTCTCCGAGCTGAGGGAGACGCTGCCGCACCTCGCCGACTGGCGCACGCCGCCGCTCGCCCCGCCCACCGACACCGCCGAGACCACCGCCTGGATCGACTCGATCCTCCGCGCCTCCCGGTACGTCGTGCCGCAGGTCGACATCCGCACCCGCCGCATCGACGCCGTGCTGCTCCACCCGGTGTGGGGGACGCTCGTCTTCGTCGCCGTGATGTTCACGTTCTTCCAGACGATCTTCACCCTCGCGGCACCGCTGCAGGACGCCGTAGAGGCCGGGTTCGCGAGGCTCGGCGAACTCGTCGCCGCGCACGTCACCAACCCCTGGCTGGCCTCGTTCCTCGGCGACGCGCTCATCGGGGGACTCGGTGGCGTCGTCGTCTTCCTCCCGCAGATCGCGCTGCTGTTCCTGCTGGTCTCGCTCATGGAGTCGGTCGGGTACATGTCGAGGGCCGCCTTCCTCATGGACCGGGTCATGGCCCGCGCCGGCCTCGAGGGGCGCGCGTTCGTCGCCCTGCTCTCGAGCGTCGCGTGCGCGATCCCCGGCATCATGGCCACCCGCACGCTGCCCTCGGCGCGCGACCGGCTCGCGACGATGATGGCCGCGCCGCTCATGACGTGCTCGGCCCGGCTTCCCGTCTACGTCCTGCTCATCGGCATGCTCGTGCCACGCGAGTCCCGGGTCGGGCCGTTCGGGGCGCAGGGCGTCGTCATGTTCGTCATGTACCTCGTGGGCGCGTTGTCGGCGATGACGATGGCGTGGATCTTCAAACGGATCGGTGATCGCCGCGGCCCGATCCTGCCGTTCTACATGGAGATGCCGAGCTACCGCTGGCCGAGCTGGCGATCGGTCGCGCTCGCGGTGTGGGACGCCTGCCGCGCGTTCCTCCGCAAGGTCACGACGATCATCCTCGGCACGACGATCATCCTCTGGCTGCTGCTCAACCTGCCTCTGCGCAGCGACGCCGACCTCGCCGCCGCCGGCGTCGACGTCGGTGACGACGTCGCGGTGAGCTCCTACGTCGTCGACCACTCCTACGCGGCGGACCTCGGCCGCGCAGTGGGTCCGGTCTTCGAGCCCCTCGGGTTCGACTGGCGCATCAACGTCGGCATCCTCGCCTCCCTCTCGGCGCGGGAGGTGTTCGTCGCGACGCTCGGCCAGGTCGCCGCAGCCACCGACCCCGAGGCGCCCACGGCGGCGCTGTCGACGATGACCCGAAGCGAGGGCGAGCACGCGGGCGCCCGGCTCTTCGACGCCCCGACGACCGCCGCGCTCCTCGTGTTCTTCCTCTACGCACTGCAATGCATGTCGACCGTCGGCGTCCTCCGCCGCGAGACCGGCACGTGGAGGTGGCCAGCGATCGCCTTCACCTACATGTTCGTGCTCGCGTGGACGATGGCGTTCCTCACGCGTCACGTCGTCATGGCGGTGACGTGAGACTCCGTCGCCCACTCGGTACGCCCCGCGAGGAGTCCTCGCGCGAGGTCGTGACGGGCGGGGTGAAGGGCGGAGAAACGACGGCCCCGTCAGGGAGCACCACCGGGGCGACAGGGGCGACGGCGGCCCCGGCGGGGGCGTCCGGCGGCGGTGCGGTGCCGCTGCACCCCGAGGTCGTCGACGGCGACCCTCTGGTCCTGCGGTGGGTGATCCCCCCGGGAACCCTCGCCGTCCGCGGCGTCGTCACCGGCATGCCTGCCCCTCTCGCCGCGCTCGTCGAGGCGGGTGAGGTCGCGAGTGTCGAGGTCGACGCGCAGGCGGTGGCGGTCCGTCTGTCCGGAGGGCGGTCCTGGCGGGAATCCGGGTCCCGGGTGCGCTCGGCGCTCACCGCGGCGCTGCGCGATCCCGACGCGTGGGTGGCGGACGCCGGTCGCATCGAGGGCCGCGACGCCGCCCTCGTCGAGGCCGTCACCGCGGCCCTCGCCGGGGAGGCGGGTGACTACATCCGCTCCCACGGCGGCGACATCGCCCTCGTCGGGGTGCACGACGGGTGCGTCGACGTCCGTCTCGGTGGGGCGTGCGGCCACTGCCCCGCCGCCACCGCCACCCTGCGCTTCCGCCTCGAAGCGGCCGTGCGGCAGACGTGTCCCGACCTCGTCGCGCTCCGCCAGGTCTCCTGACGTCGCCACGGTCAGCGATCGATGTGGCAATACCAGCGGAGTCGAGGGTGCCCGCCAGGTAGCGCATCCGAAGAACTGCTGGTCACAGCCTGGGCGCGGCCGAGGGCTCGGTATCGACTCCGCTGAGATTGCCACATCGTCTCCGTGGCCTCGCCTCGCGATGCCCGGGCGATTCAGCGGTCGGCGCGCTCCCGGGCGACCGCAGCCCGGCGTGCGACCCACGCCGCGAGGCCGACGACGGCGACGAGGACGAGGATGACGACGAGGTCGGGGATACCACGGCCCGCGGTCAGCATCGCGGTCTCGAGCCGTTGCTGGGCGCTCACACCGAGGACCCCGCTCATCGACGCCGTGCCCTCGGTGAGCAGGAGCAGCGCGCCGACCAGCACGAACAGCCCTCCGGAGACGAGGTTGCCCACGGTCGTCGAGATTCGGCCGAGCTGCACCGGCCGGGGCCGGAGCCAACGGGCGGAGCCGAGGTCGAGGCGTGTCCACCCCAACGCGAGCAGCAGGACGGGGACGACCATCCCGCTCGCGTAGACGACGAGCAGCATGGCGCCGTAGAACGGCTCGCCCCCGAGAGCGGCCACGGTGAGCACCGAGCCGAGGATCGGTCCCGAGCACACGCCGGCCACCCCGTAGGCGAGGCCGAGGGAGTAGATCGCGACGGGGCTCGCGGAGTCCGCGCCGCCGCGACGGGTGAGGCCCGGTAGGGGGATGGCGAGCATCTGCACGACCCCGAGGGCCATGACGACGATCGCGGCGGCGCCGACCACCCACGACCGGTTCGTGAGGAACAGGGCGCCCACGCCTCCGGACAGTGCGCCGAGCGGCACGAGTGTCGTCAGCAGTCCCGCGTAGAAGACGAATGTCCGGCCCACGAGCGTCGTCGCGGACGTGAACGCGTACGCGAAGAACGCCGGCAGCAGCATCGCGGCGCACGGGCTGAGGATCGTCGCGATCCCGCCGACCAGCGCGACGGCGTATCCGATGTCGGTCATGGTCGCGTGGGCGTGGGCGTGGGCGTGGGCGTGGGCG